>JBCCZS010000027.1:0-23061 GCA_039187035.1 Pseudomonadota bacterium
GCGAGCGATAATACGAATTTCATTGTTAGGTCTCCTTCCCGATTGCCCCGCCGTCGCGTCCGCGACCGCGAGACGGCCCCACTTGAGGCTCGTTGCTTAACACCGCACGCGCGACGCCGAAACCGCCAGGCCGCGCGGCCCGCAAGCCGGGGCGGAGTCTGCAAACCGAGTGCGACCGGGCGGCGGCGCCAATGCGGCGACGACATGGCGAAACGGAACGTCCGGCGCCGCGGCGCAGGTCGGCCGTTCCGCGCCGCTTTCCACCTCGAAAGCCGCGCGCGGCGTTGCTTGACGACGCCCCGCCCCTCGCGTAGACCGCGCGTCTCTATTCGACGCGGGGGCGTTAATCGCCGCTGCGTCGCACCTCACGCGGGTGTAGCTCAGTTGGTTAGAGCGCCGGCCTGTCACGCCGGAGGTCGCGGGTTCGAGTCCCGTCACTCGCGCCACTTCGCAAGGACCGCTCGCCCAATGTTGGCGCGCAGGACCCTCGTGGAGCGCCGCATTAGCTCAGCTGGTAGAGCATCTCATTCGTAATGAGGGGGTCGCTGGTTCAAGTCCGGCATGCGGCACCATTTTTCCCTACGTCTTACCGTTTATCGGTGGCGGCGAACGCGGGTTCAACTGACCAAATGGCGTCGCAAAATGCCTGCGACGCTCGCAAAGGCGCTTCAAACAGCGCGGGGCACGTCTACCTGACAGCCCTCGGCACGACATAACGCTTTCGCAGCGATCATGCCGCCCGCCGGAACGCAACCCGTCGCAATGCCCCGCGTTATCATGGGGTCATCTCTGCACAGATGAAAAGGCCGGTCGCGCTGCGTGGCTGGCGGCGGGGCGAGCGTTTTGTGCGATCAGGCCGTCAGTCGTCGGTGCGCCGATCCCGAACCGTCGCCCCGTCGGCGCATGTCCTCGCCAGGTGGTGCGGGCGTCGCGAGCGGCCGAACACGAATGCTTCAAAGGTCGCTGGAAAGCCGGCTCAACCGGTGATTCGCGAATCTGCCGCCGCGTTTTTCAACCCCTCGCTCGGCGTCCACCAGCGCGGGCCGGCAGTGGTCGTCTCGGCGAAGGCTTCGATCCGTTCCAAGACGGTCGGCAAGCCGACCGTGCGAGCGTAGAACATCGGTCCGCCACGCGCGCGCGGAAAGCCGTAACCGGCGAGATAGACGACGTCGAGGTCGCTTTCGCGCGTCGCGATCCCGTCGTCCAAGATCGCAAATCCCTCGTTGACGAGCGCGTAAACGCAGCGCTCGACAATTTCGCGCGCATCCGGCGTGCGCGCCGCGACGCCGAACCGCGCACGCGCCTCGTCCGCACGCGCGGCGACGAAGGCGTCGGCGTCCGGCGTGTCGCCGTGATCGTAAAAGCCGCCGCCGGTTTTGCGGCCTTTGCGGCCATCCTCGACGAGAGCGTCGTGCACGGCGAAGGCGCGTGCGTCGTACGCGTCCTCAGGTAAGGCGCGGCGCATGGCGTAGCCGATGTCGAGCCCGGCGAGGTCGCCGACCTCGAACGGCCCCATGGGCATGCCGAAATCGCGCATCGCCGCGTCGACGGCCGCCGGCGTCGCCCCTTCGAGCAGCAACAGGCCCGCTTCGCGCGCATAGCCTTGCAACATCCGATTGCCGATAAAGCCGTGGCAAACGCCCGAGCGCACCGCCGTTTTGCGCAGACGCTTGCCGAGCGCGAAGCCGGTCGCGAGAACGTCCGGGCGCGTGCCGGCCCCTTCCACGATTTCCAAAAGCTTCATGATGTGGGCGGGGCTGAAAAAATGCAGGCCCAAAACGCGGCCTGGATTGGTTGCCGCTTGCGCGATCGCGTCGACGTCGAGATAGGACGTGTTCGTCGCCAGGATCGCGTCGGCCGGCGCGACGTCGCTCAATGCGGCGAATACGGACTTTTTTACGTCCATGTCCTCGAATACGGCCTCAATATAAAGGTCGCGCCCCGCGCTCGCCGCATAGTCGGTGTCGAAACGCAGCCGCGCTTTTTCCGCCGCAGCGGCGGGCGCGGTCTTGCGGCCTTTTTCCACCGCCTTGTCGATCTCGGCGTCGACGGCGGCGCGCGCCGCATCGAGCGCGGCGGCGTCGCGGTCAAGAACGAGCGCGTCAATCCCGGCGGCGGCGCACGCCATGGCGATGCCGCGTCCCATCGTCCCGGCGCCGACGACCGCGACGGCGTCGACGGGGCGGGCTTCGGCCGCGGCGGCGTTCGCCGGCGGCTTGGCCGCTTCGCGTTCGGCGAAGAACGCATGCCGCAACGCTTTTGATTCAGTTGAGGTCTGCAGCGGCATGAAGAGCGCGCGTTCGGCCGCCATGCCGTCGGGGAGCGCCATGCGCGTTGCGTTTTCAACCGAGTCGACGGCGCGGGCCCGCGCGGGCTCACGCCGATAGCGCTTCTGGGCGCGCGCGCGCGCGGCGGCGATCGCCTCGTCGTCCGCGGTCGCGGGCGCAGCGCGATTCGGCGCCGGCGCGCCCGCCATGCGGTCGACGAGCGCTTGGGCGGCCGCGACGACGTCGCCCTCGACGATCTCCAAGACGAGCCCGGCGCTTTTGGCGGCGGCCGCGGCGATCGGTTTACCGTCAACGATCAGGTCGAGCGCGGCGGCGACGCCGACGGCGCGCGGCAGAAGTTGCGTCCCGCCTGCGCCGGGGATCAACCCGATATTGGTTTCGGGCAACCCGAGACCGGCGTTGGGCGCGGCGAGCCGCGCGTGCGCGCCGAGCGCGACTTCAAGGCCGCCGCCGAGCGCTTTCCCGGAAATCGCCGCGACGATCGGCTTGGGGAACGTCGCCAATCGCATGACGACGTCCGGCAGCATCGGCGGCTGCAGCGGCGCGCCGAATTCCTTGATGTCCGCGCCGGCGCTAAAGAACGCCGCGCTCCCCGTCACGACCGCGCCGATCGCGTCCGCGTCCGCTTCGACGGCGTCGAGCGCGTCCGCGAGCCCCTGGCGCACCGCCTGGGACAAGGCGTTCACCGGCGGATTGTCGATGACGATGACGGGAACCGGTCCCGGACGGACGGTGACGACCATCAACGTCTCCTCGTTGTCGCGTGCGCGGCGCCGTCAGTACGCCAATTGGTGGCCGGTGTAGCGGAAGAACCCGCCCGAATCGCCGGGCTCGAGACGATCGATCGCGGCGCGCATCCCGGAAACGCTTTCTTCCGCCTCGATGAGCGCGTGAGGGCCGCCCATATCGGTCTTCACCCAACCGGGATGAAACGCGGCGACGATGACGTCGTCGCCGCGAAAATCCTCCGCGATCGCTTTCGTCAGCATATTGAGCGCCGCTTTGGAGGCGCGGTAGGCGTAGTGCCCGCCGCCGGCCTCGGCGATGCCGCCGAGATTGGAGGAGATATTGGCGACGCGGGCGCCGTCGGAGCGCCGCAAATTCGCCCGCAGCGCCGCGATCGTTCTGACCGGGCCGACCGTGTTGACGTTGAGGCACCGAACGAAGGCTGCGTAATCCAGCGCGTCGAACGTCGCGGCGGCGCGGCCGTCGACGCCGGCGTTGTTGACCAGAATGTCGATCGGCGCGTCGCCGACCGCTTTTGCAAAGCCGGCGACCGACGCCTCGTCCGCGACGTCGCACGGGTGGACGACGAGCGCGCCGGCGACCGCGAGGGCCGACAAGTCGGTCGCCGCCGACGGATCGCGGCACGCCGCGACTACGCGCTCGCCCGCCGCAAGATACTGACGCACGAATTCCAGGCCGATCCCCCGGTTCGCCCCGACGACGACGATGGTTCGTCCGCTCACGCCTGATTCTCCTCGGCTCGCTTTTGCAGGTAATCGCGCAAGAGTTTCGCGTTCATCGCGTTGGCGCGAAACGCGAAATCAAAAATATCACCGAACACCGGCACGGCGCCGAGCAGCGTGTCGATCAAGACGTTGATCACCATGCGGACTATTAGCTGGGGCCCCGCGCCGGCGCGCGCCGCCTCGACAATCAAATACCCCGAGAGGATCGCCGTCGACAGATCGCCTACGCCCGGCAACAGCCCGATGATGCCGTCCGCCCCGAACCGGAAGCCGAAGAGCTCGAACTGCGTGTCGAGGATGCGCGCGAGGCGCTCGATGCGCCGCACGAGCGCTTCGTCTTCGAGGCCCGCGTCGTTGACGGCGCGCTCGGCGTCCTCGTGATGACCGTAGGCGCCGGGCTCCGCCATGGCCGCCGTCTAGCTGAGCGCCTCAATCAATTCAGGCGTCGCCTTGAAGAGGTCGGCGACGAGCCCGTAATCGGCGACTTGGAAGATCGGCGCGTCTTCGTCTTTGTTGATGGCGACGATGACTTTGGAGTCTTTCATGCCGGCGAGGTGCTGAATCGCCCCGGAGATGCCGATCGCGATATAGAGCTCAGGCGCGACGACCTTGCCGGTTTGGCCGACCTGGTAGTCGTTCGGCAAATAACCGGCGTCGACCGCGGCGCGGCTTGCGCCGATCGCGGCCCCCAGTTTGTCCGCCAACGGAAAGATGTATTGCTCGAAGTTTTCCGTCGAGCCGACCGCGCGCCCGCCGGAGACGACGATCTTCGCCGCCGCCAGTTCCGGCCGGTCGGACTGGGTCAACTCTTCGCCCACGAACCGGGCGACGCCGGCCGACGGCGCGGCGCCGACCGCCTCGATCGCGGCCGACCCGTCTTCGCCCGCGGCGGCGAACGCCGTCGCGCGCACGGTGATGACTTTCTTGGCGTCGCTCGACTGCACCGTTTGCATCGCGTTGCCGGCGTAAATCGGCCGCACGAAGGTGTCGGGCGCCTCGACGGCGACGATCTCGGAGATTTGCATCACGTCGAGGAGCGCGGCGACGCGCGGCATGACGTTCTTGCCGGTCGTGTTGGCCGTCGCCAGGATCGCGTCGTACCCCTCGGCCATGGCGACGATGAGCCCGGCGAAATCCTCCGCGAGCCGATTGGCGTAAATCGCATCGTCCGCATGGTGAACGGTGCGCACGCCCGCGATTTTCGAGGCTGATTCGGCCGCGCCCTGCGCGCCCGAGCCTGCAACCAAAACGTCGACGTCGCCGCCGATCGCTTGCGCAGCGGTGACCGTCTTGCGGGTGCTCTCTTCCAAGTCGACGCCATTGACGTCGGCGATGACCAATACCGCCATGGTTACAATACTCCCGCTTCGTTCTTCAGTTTCTCAACGAGTTCCGCGACGCTCTCGACTTTCACACCCGCCTCGCGAACCGGCGGCTCGGCGACTTTGAGGACCGTCAACCGCGGCGCCAAATCGACGCCGAAGTCGTCGGCTTCTTTGACGTCGAGCGGCTTTTTCTTGGCTTTCATAATGTTGGGCAAGGACGCGTACCGCGGCTCGTTCAAACGCAGATCCGTCGTGACGATCGCCGGCAAGTTCAGCGCCACCGTTTGGAGGCCGCCGTCGACTTCCCGGGTCACGTGCAAACCGTCGTCGGCTTTTTCAACTTTGGAGGCGAACGTGCCCTGCGACCAACCGAGAAGCGCGGCCAACATCTGGCCGGTTTGATTGTTGTCGCCGTCGATCGCTTGCTTGCCGAGAATGATCATCTCCGGCGTTTCGTCGTCGGCGACTTTTTTCAGGATTTTCGCTATGGCGAGCGGCTCGGGCGCGGCCTCGGTTTTGACGAGGATCGCCCGGTCGGCGCCCATCGCGAGCGCCTGGCGGAGTTGGTCTTGCGCTTTTTCCGGCCCGATCGACACCGCGACGACGTCCGTCGCGACGCCCGCCTCTTTCAAGCGCACGGCCTCTTCAACGGCGATTTCGCAGAACGGGTTCATCGACATCTTGACGTTGGCGAGGTCGACGCCGGTCTGGTCCGATTTGACGCGGACTTTGACGTTGTAGTCCACGACCCGTTTGACGGGCACGAGTATTTTCATGGGGATCGCTCCGAAGTCGCGGCGGCCGTCATCGCGGCGCGCCTCATAATTTGGCGCGGAGACTATCCGCGGCCCTGGGGCGGTGCAATGCGGCCGCTCAGCCGCGGCCGGGGGCATAGCCCGTGGCGCCGGCTCGGCTCGTCGGTTCCGCGGTTGCGCCCGCGGGCGCGCGCGTGCAACCTCGCTGGGGGGTCACTCGGGATTGGAGATCGATATGGTTCGACTAGCAGCCGCGCTCGTCGCAGCCGCGCTGACGGCGGCGTCCGGAGCGCTTGCGCAGGAGGAGGCGCGCCTCTCGGTCGACGACATTATCGCCGCAATGGGCGATGCGGGCCTGCCCGTGAACGAATCCCAAGTATCGAGCGACTCGGCGTTTATCAGCAGCGAAATCGGCGGGCTCGTTTTCGCCGTGTTCGGCTTCAATTGCGCCGGCGAGCCGACGGCCTGCACGGACTATATGTTCTCGTCGTACTTCGTCGTCGACGAACCGGTAAGTTTGGAAACGATCAACGACTTCAACGAACGCGCGGTCGCCGGGCGCGCCTATGTGGACGATGACGGCGACGCAAACATTGAGGTCTATTTCGCAGCGACCGACGCGTCGGCCGCGAGCGTCGTCAGCACCTATTTTGACGTTTGGGCCGAGGTCTTTTTCGACTTCGCCAGGACGATCGGCTACATCGAAGATGAGACGCCGGACGCTTGAACTCGGCTTTAATAGCCTTGACATGCGGGCCGCGGGGGCTTCGACATTGGCGGGTCAGACGGTCCGGGCGGCCGCGACCGGGCGCGTACCGGTCGAGGAAAGTCCGGGCTCCACGGAGACGCGGCGCCGGGTAACGCCCGGCCGGGCCGGCCTTTTATCGGGCCGAGCCTGAGGGACAGCGCCACAGAAACCAGTCCGCCCGCGCCGTCTTCGAACGGCCCATGCGGGTCAGGGTGAAAAGGTGCGGTAAGAGCGCACCGCCGCGCCAGCAATGGCGCGGGCCGGGCAAGCCCCGCCGGGAGCAAAACCGAATAGGAAGGCCGCGTCCGCGCGCTTGCGTGCGGGCCGGGGCGTCTCCGCCTTGTGGCTTTCGGGTTGGTTGCTAGAGGCGGCGCGCAAGCGTCGTCCCAGAGGAATGGTCGCCGCCGCGCCACGCGGTACAGAACCCGGCTTACAGGGCCGTCTGACGCTTTCTTTAGGCGACGGGCTCCGCTTTTCCCGCTGGGGCGGCGCAATCGGACGTAGCGCACGCGGCGCAAATGCGCGTAGAGACCGAACCATGCCGCTCATTCAATTGATCGTCCTCGCCGTCATTCAGGGCATTACCGAGTTCTTGCCGATCTCGTCGTCTGCGCATCTCGTCCTCGCCCCGCTCGCCGTCGACGGCTGGTCCGACCAGGGCCCGCTGATCGACATCGCGGCCCATGTCGGCTCCCTCGGAGCGGTGCTTTTGTACTTTCGCAGCGAAACGGCGATGCTCGTGCGCGGGGGGATCGACGCCATTACGTTCAAAGACACGTCCGACCGCCGGTTGTTCCTCGTGCTCGCCGTCGCCACGATCCCGATCGTCGCGCTCGCCGCCGTCCTCGTGCCCACCGGCGTGATTGACGCGATGCGCTCGCCCTACGTCATCGGCTGGGCGAGCATCGGCTTCGGCGTTCTGTTGTGGCACGGCGATCGCCGGCGCAGCGATCGCGCGCCGGCAGCGGACGCGATCGCGCAAGTCGGCTGGGCCCCGGCCCTCGCCGTCGGCGCCGCGCAAATGCTGGCGCTCATCCCGGGCGCGAGCCGCTCCGGCGTGACGATGACCGCGGCGCGCTATCTCGGGTGGTCGCGCAGAGAGGCCGCGCGCTTTTCAATGCTGCTGGCGATCCCGACGATCCTCGTTCTCGGCGCGGTCGCCGGCCTCAAGCTCGTTAACGACGGCGCGGAAGCGACGACGCAAGCCGCGCTCGTCGTCGCCGGGCTTTCGTTCCTGGCGGCCTACGCCTCGATCGCCGTCTTGATGCGGATGACCCGGTCGATGAGCTTTACGCCATTTGTGATTTACCGGCTGATCTTCGGCGCGCTGATTTTGTTTTACGCCGAGCGCCTTGCGGCGGGCGGTTGAGCGATGACGCGGCCGGGGGGACCGTCTTTCGCGTTTTCGGCCGCCTTGTCGTCCGTATTCGCCTTTTTGGGCCGCCGGCCGGTCGACATCGCGCGCGCGCTTTGGGCGCCGGCCGTCGCCTATCACCTCTTGATGCTGATCATCGCGCCGCGACAGGCCGGCGACGTCGTGACGCTGTTGCAACTCGCCGACGACGCGCCCGCCGCCGAGGTGAGCGCGGCCTTGTCGCGCGCGGCGGCGTCGACGGCGGCGGCGGTGCTCGTCACGCTCGTCGCGCACGCGATGCTATACGCCAACACGATCCGGCTCATGGCCCAAGACATGCCGACGCCGGACATCGGGCGGCTTCGCTTCGACGGACCGGAGGCGCGCATGTTCGGGGCCATCGCCGGCGTCGCGCTCGGCGCATTTTTCGTCTCGCTGCTGGTCGGCGCGGCGGTCGGCGCCGCCGGCCGCGTCGCGCCCGGCGCGCTTGGCCGCACGCTCGTCGCCGCCAGCCCGTTTATGAGCGTCGCGAGCGCCTTCTGGGCGGCGACGCGGCTCTCGGTCGCCGGGCCGGCCGCGGTTTTCGAACGCGGCGGCTTCGGCGTCAAACGCGCCTTCGCGCTCACCGAGAACGCCGGCGTCGGACTGCCGCTCTTCTGGTTTGCGGTGATCTTGGTGATCGGCGGCTTTAACGTCGCCTACGCGACGCTCACCGGTCCGGGGGCCGCGCCCGTCATCGCGCCGGACGCGTCGACCGAAGAGACCGTCCGCACCCTGCAGATCGCGTATTTGAGCGGGCAGATCAACCACTGGACGATCTCCGGCGTTGAATCGGTGCTGTTCGGGATCGTCAACGTGATCTACGTAATGGCCGCGGCGGCCGTGACCGCGGCCGGCGCATACGCCGCCTACAAGACGCTCACGCGCAGGACTTGAACGCCGGAAAGGCCAGGAAAAGCGCGCCATGAGCACCCCCGCCGCTGTCGCGACCGACGAGACGCCCGTCAGCATCGACGGCGTCCGCGCCGCGGCCGCGCGCCTTAAAGGGATCGCCCGCCGCACGCCTTTGCTGGAAGACGACGATTTGAACGCGCGCGTCGGCGGCCGCGTGTTGTTGAAAGCCGAAGTCCTTCAACATGGCGGCTCGTTTAAACTGCGCGGGGCGTACAATCTGCTGGCCAGCCTCGATCCGGCCGTCCGCGCACGCGGCGTCGTCGCGTGGTCGTCCGGCAATCACGCGCAAGGGATCGCCATCGCCGCGCGCCGGTTCGGCGTGCCCGCGACCATCGTGATGCCGAACGACGCGCCGGCGGCCAAACGCGACGCGGTTCTCGCGCTCGGCGCCGAAATCGTCCCCTATGACCGTTTTCGCGACGACCGGGAGGCGATTGCGCGGACCCTCGCCGCGCGCGACGGGCGCGCGATCGCCCCGTCCTACGACCATCCGCGCGTCATCGAAGGGCAAGGCACGCTCACGCTCGAGGTCCAGGAAGACGCCCCCCCGCTGGATCTATTCGTCGTATGTTGCGGCGGCGGCGGCCTCGCCGCCGGGGGCGCGACCGTCCTCGAAGACGCGGCGCCGGACGCCCGCGTCGTGGTCGCCGAACCCGAAGGCTACGACATGACCGGGGCCGCGCTCCGATACGGCCCGCCGCAGTACGCAGACATCTCGGTCCCGACCCTTTGCGACGCCATCGCGACGCCGACGCAGGGGGCGCTCACCTTCCCCATCCTTAAGCGCGTCGGCGCGCACGGCGTCAGCGTCCGCGAAACCGAGGTTCTCCGCGCGATGGCCTGGGCCTATGCGCGGCTTCGTTTGGTGGTCGAACCGGGCGGCGCGGTCGCTCTTGCGGCGCTTCTTTTCGGTAAGGTTGACGCGGCGGGGAAGACCGTCGCGGCGACGTTATCGGGCGGCAATGTCGATCCGGCCGTGTTTCAACGCGCCCTGGAGGCCGGCCCGCCGGCCGCACGGCGCGCAATGTGACAATCGCGTGATCGCGGCGATGCGTCCGCCTCCCGCCGCGGGTCCGCCATTGAACTGTTATAAAATCCCCTTACTTTTTGCCGCAGATGTTGCAGTGCGTCGTTTAGGCTTTCCTAGCCAAATGACGGCAAATTCGGAGCGTCGGGGCGATCGACAGGAAAGGTCGGGGTTATGGCGAAGCGTAAGGACTTGGGCGATTTTTTCGCCTCTCGCGACATGAGCGCCCAAGAGTTCGCCGATCTCGGCGGCCGTAAACTCGTCTATGTTCGCGCCGTGATCGCGCGCGACGTGCTTGACGACCCCGAACTTGAAGAAGAATTCGCCGACGTCGAGATCGAAGACGACGCCACCCTTTACGCGGTCCATTCAGCGGACGGCGAGTGCCTGGCGCTCGTGGGCGATCGCGACATCGCCTTCGCCGCGGCCCGCCAATATGAAATGGACCCGGTTAGCGTCCACTAGGGTCCAGACGCGATCAGAGCGGCCGGGGTAGGCCCGTAACTGGCATTGCGGTCCAGCCATCCAGATGACCGAAGTCAGCTACAAATTTGCCAATTGATTATACCTTGTCTGAAGGCGTTTTACTTGACATTCGATCCGCGTATTAGTATACGCCCGCTCATTATGATGTTGAGGCTTTATTATTATAGCTAGCTTGAACGTCGCTGCGCCAATTGCGTAGGTGCGAACGAAGCCATTTCGGCCTTTTTCAACCGTAAAACATGTAGCTATTTGGGTCGCTCTCCCCACGCGGCGCTGTAAACGCCGTCCCGTTTACCAACAAGTGGGGTGGTGACGGTGAGAGGTTCGATTCCTCGGCGACCCACCATTGGAGGGCGTTATGAAATACGTTCGGTTCCAAGGATTAGAATTGAATTGCGGCACGTCGAGTAGACGCGGAATTTTCCAACTTGCGTATCAGTTGAAGCATTCTGAGGGCACCGCCGATTATCACGACAAAGAGCTGCGCAATAACCTGATTTGGCTGGAAACTCACCTCAGTGCGCCATCTGTTTTGGATAAAGCCGAACACTACAGAGCAATCTGTTGGTTCAAAGACACAGCGCACGAACCCTTAAAGAGAGTTTGGGCAGTCAAATTTTTGCTCGAGGAATACGGGTTATGGGTAGACCAGGTCACAACCCAAAAGCCGGGACACATCCTGTTCGAGGATGGTTGGCAGGTAGCTGCGAAGCCAATCCGAAGCACCGCGTAAGGATGATCGCGATGCCGATGAAATTTCACAGCAACAACGAACCTTTAGAATTCGTGAGAGACGAAGGGGTAAGCGGAGCTCATGCTCAAGGATACTTTTGGTTCTGGCGGAAATTTGTTCCAGCCTTGGAGCAAGCAAAGGCGTCTTCATCAGTCTCGCGCGAAATGATTGCGGATTGTTACTACGTCGCTGGTGACGTTCACGATTTTAATGACGCTCCGAGAACGGCGATAGCGTGTTACCATAACGCTCTGAAAATTGGTCCACTCTGCGGAGCAGCACATCGTGAAATAGCAAGTATGCTCGGACGGATGGGGCAGTATGATCAAGCGTTGGCGCACTACGACAAGGCGATTTCACTCAACCCAGGTGACCGACATGCGGTTTCGGACCGCGCAGATTACATCGGCGAAAATCGAGTAAAACCCCCGCCTTAGGTAAAGGGTGACGTTAACTGGATCGTAATTGAGCATTTGGCAAATACCAATCAGAAAAAACGTGGAAGATGTTGCGCAGAAGGAAAGGGCTACATTTAAAGATAGCGAGAGCGCAATGCTTGGTGGCCATGCAACGCACCAATGACTATCTGGACGCGTGGACTAAAATCGCGAGTGAAAGCGATGAAATTGATTTCACATATGCCGATTGGTTTTTCATGGATGATACCGTCTATCACCAACCCGACCTTTGGAAAGTGCTGCTTTCCAGTAAGGCGGAATTCTCAGGCGTGTTTACGGTTTTCGACGGGCTAGACAAAAGCTAGCGATACAATTTACTTTTAACACACGAATCAATTCGTCTAAGGCTTCAATATTACGTTTATGCTCAATCAGGTGATAGAAAAGGACTTAAAGAGCTTTCCAAGAAGTATCCCGAATGGGTCGAGCTTAGAGAGGGGATCGAAAGTGAGATGTCGGTTTTTCGTTCTATAGATGCCATGATCAAGCGTTACCGTTGAACGGCTAAAATTGGTGATTATCAGTCGTTTCAATTAAATAGGTACTGTAGAATCGCAAAGAGCTAATCCAAGATCGTTTTTTCGTTCGTGGACGCGGTCAATTAATCATCCCAGTCGAATTCGCGGCCCGCCAGTCGGCCCAAGCGCTCGTTCGGCTCTTCGAAGACGTCTTTCAAATAGTCGATGACCCGCGCGTCGCTCTCTTTGTACTTGCCGACGTTAAAGGCTTGCACGGGGCCGACGTCGTAGGGCTCAGCGCCGATAAAATCGAGCGTTTCTTCGTATACGGATTTTGGATCGGCGAATAGATCCTCGCTCTTCAAGAGCAAGAACTGTTCGCGCGGAAAGTGCTCCATCCAGCGCTCTAAATGATCTGCATAGAGACTGTTGCGCATATGGTGCGGGGGCCAGGCTTCGCCCTTTTGCACCGGGACCGCCGGTTCCGGGCCGCGGCCCAGCGCCTCAAGCAATGCGTTGGTGCGTTCCGGCGCGATCATCAGGCCCTCGGCGATCAGCGCGTCGACGAGCGGCCGCGCAGCGCATCGACCTTCGCGCACGTCATGGTGATGGTGGGAAATCGTGCGCGCGACGGGATTGCGAAACAGGGCGATCAATTTCGCGTCGGGAAAGGTCTGCGCAAGCCGCTGCGGCGTCACTTCATTGGCCAGATAGCCGGGCGAGACGTCGCCGGAAATGGCGCCGGCGCCGACCTCGGCCCGTTTCGGAAAATGCGCTAGATAGAAATCGAGGCCGCGGTCCCAGTGCCGATAGAAGAAGTTGATCTCCTTCTTCATCGGCTCGACGATGTCGGGATGCTGGACGAGCCAGAAAAACAAGCTCGTCGTGCCCGCTTTGCCGGCCCCGATGCAAATAAACGACGGACGGATCCGGTCGGCCGAACCGCCCCGCGCACGCATCTGCAAGAACCCGTCGAGCACGCGCGAGGACATCGGCCTGATGAAGGCGCGCACCGGTTCCGGCATCGTGTCGCGAATGCGTGCGCGTAAACCCATCGCTTCGTCGCCCTTCGTCAAGCTCGCAAAGGGACGATAATCCGGCCGTTTTCACAAGCCGTTAGCAACGCGCGAAAAACTCAAAGACCGAAACGAGGCGGCGCGGCTCAGGCCGCGTGGGAGCGCGCAAGATCGGTGACGAGGGCCGCATAAAGCGCCTCGTCGGAAGCGGCCCCGCGCAGGGCGTCGCGCACGGATGCGTCGCGCAACAGCCGCGAGACCTTCGCCAACGCCTTCAAATGCGCGGCGGACGCGTCTTTCGGGGCGAGCAATAGGAAGACGAGATCGACCGGCTTGTCGTCGACGGCGTCGAAATCAACCGGTTCGCGCAACCGCGCGAACACCGCCTCGACCGCGCGTAGACCGGCGACTTTGCCGTGCGGGATCGCGACGCCCTCGCCGACGCCGGTCGACCCGAGCTGTTCGCGTTCCATCAACGCCTCGCAGACCGCGGCGCGGTCGACATCGAGCGTCGACGCCGCGACGGACGCGAGTTCAGCGAGAACGCCGCGCTTGCACGTCGCTTTGATGGTGGTCAGAACGCGATCGGGCGTCAGCAACTGATCAAGTCCCATAAAAGCCCCGTCGTTTACCCCGAAACCTATGCCCCGACGTTAACGCCGGCCCAAAGGGTTAAATACCGGCAATCCCGCAAAAAGCGAGCCCTCAGCGCCGGTAAGGCGGCGACGGCGGCGTTGCGCGAACGCCACCATCAAGATTCGGCCGCAGATTGTTACGCCGCCGGATCGATCCAGCCTATATGACCGTCTCGGCGTCGGTAGACAACGTTTACGCGGCCGTGGGCGGCGTTTTTGAAAACGATCGCCGGCTCGTCGGCGAGATCGAGCTGCATAACGGCGTCGCCTGCGGTCATTTCACGCAGTTGGGTTTGGCTCTCCGCTATCACAACCGGCGCGAGCGTATCCGCGCCGTTCGCCGCCGGATCGTCCTTGTCGTCTTCCGGGCTTGGCTCGACGACGAACATGGAGGCCGATTCGGCCGGCAAGGGATCTTTTCCTTGCGCATGGTGGTTTTTGAGCCGGCGTTTATAGCGGCGCACGCGCTTTTCGAGCTTCTCCAGCGCCGCGTCGAACGCCCCGTACGCGTCGCCGCCGTCCCCGTGGGCCGAGAGAAAAACGCCCGAGGCTAGGTGGGCGGTCGTTTCGCATTCCACGAGATGCCGCGTTCGCTCGAAAATCACCGTCGCTTCCGCGCCGCGCCCGAAATATTTCGTAATCCGTTCGGTGAGCTGCGCGTCGACGTGCGCCTGGAGCGCCGCGCCGAGATCCATGTTTTTGCCGGTGACTTGAACGTCCATCAGGGCTCCCTTCCCATCGCGCGGGCGCCGGGGCGCCGCAAGCCAATCGCGCCGGCGCCGACGGCGCCGCAAGCGTCACGGCGATGCGGGCGGGAACGCGCGCTGTCGGGCCCGGACGGGCGCTCCGCGACGTTCGGTCACTATGGGCCGCCGACGGCCCGTTTCAAAGCTTAAATGACCGCGCGCGTCGCCAAGCGGCGGCGTTGCACGGACGGGGGAATGCCCAGCGTTTCGCGGTATTTGGCGACCGTGCGCCGGGCGATTTCGATCCCGTCGCCGCGCAGGATCTCGACGATTTTGTCGTCGGACAAAATCGCCTCGGGCGTTTCGGCGTCGACGAGTTCACGGATGCGGTGGCGCACCGCCTCGGCCGAGTGGGCCTCCCCGCCGGCGCTCGACGCGATCGCGGCCGTGAAAAAGTACTTCAACTCAAAAAGCCCGCGCGGGGTCGCCATATATTTGTTCGAGGTCACCCGCGAGACGGTTGATTCGTGCATCTCGATCGCGTCCGCGACGACGCGCAAATTCAGCGGCCGCAAATACCGCACCCCGCGCACGAAGAACTCGTCCTGTTGGCGGACGATCTCGCGCGCGACTTTCAAAATGGTCTGCGCGCGCTGGTCCAAACTTTTGGCGAGCCAGTTGGCGTTGGCGAAGTTCTCGTTGAGAAACGTGCTGGAGTCCTCGTCGCGATTATTGGCCGATATTTCCGCGTAATAGCGGCGATTGACGAGCACTTTCGGCAAGGTGTCGTTGTTGAGCTCGACCTTCCACCCGCCGTCTTGCGCGCGCGAGACGAAGACGTCGGGTTCGACGACTTGCACGGTTTCGCCGCCGAATTGGAAACCGGGTTTCGGGTTGAGCGCTCGGATTTCGGCGACCATGTCGCGGACGTCTTCTTCGTCGCCGCCGGTCGCGCGCATCAGCCCTTTCAGATCCGCTTCGGCCAACAAATGGAGATGGTCCAAAAAGGCCGCCATCGCCGGATCCAACCGGTCGCGCTCGGCGAGTTGCAGGCGCAGGCAATCGGCGAGATCGCGCGCGCCGACGCCGCACGGATCGAACGACCGGATGAGCGTGAGCGCCGCTTCGACGGAAGAAAGATCGGCGCCCAAACGATCGGCAATTTCGCCGACGTCGTCGCGCAGATAGCCGGCCTCGTCGATCAAATCGATCAAGTACGCGCCGATGAACAATTGCTGCGGATCGCGCGTTGCGACCTGCAATTGCTCGGTCAGGTGCTCGCTTAAGGACTTTTCCGCCACGTGCGTCGCGTCGACCGCGCGGTCGTCGTCGACGCCGCCGCCGGCGCCGCGCGCGCTCGCCCAGTCGTTGACCTGGTAATCGCGGGCCGCCGAGTCGCTGCCGACGCTGTCCGGATCGATCGCGTCGTAGTCGGCGTCCAGCGCCTTGGTGGCTTGGTCGGCGCTTTCCGTCGCGGTCAGATCAAGACCGCCGGCCTCGCCTTCCGCGCTTGCCTCCGCTTTCGCCGGCGCGTCCCGCGTTTCGGCCCGCGCCGCGTCGCGCCGTTCCGTTTCCGTTTCGCGTTCGAGAAAGGGATTTTGCTCGAGCTGTTCCTCCACGAACGCGGAGAGCTCGATATTGGAGAGCTGCAGGAGTTTGATCGCCTGTTGCAGCTGGGGCGTCATCACCAGCTGCTGGGACTGTTTAAACTCGAGCTTCGGCGACAAACCCACGCCGGCCCCCTTGAAGGTTACTGCGGTCCTATATCTGGAAACCGTCGCCGAGATAGACGCGTCGCACGTCCTTATCATCGACAATGTCGCCAGGCGCCCCTTCTATAAGGACCTCACCTTCATGAATGATGTACGCCCGATCGATGATATCGAGGGTCTCGCGGACGTTGTGGTCCGTAATCAGGACGCCGAGACCGCGATCTTTGAGGTGGCGCACCAGGTCGCGGATGTCGGCGATAGCCAACGGGTCGATCCCGGCGAACGGCTCGTCGAGCAGCATAAAGGCCGGGCCCGTCGCGAGCGCGCGCGCGATTTCGACGCGCCGGCGCTCGCCGCCGGACAAGGCGAGCGCGGACGCGTTGCGGATATGGTTAATGTTAAACTCGTTTAACAGATCGTCGATCAGCGCCTGCTGGCGGTCTTTTTTGCGTTCGACGAGTTCGACGACGGCGCGCAAGTTTTGCTCGACCGTCAGGCCCCGGAAAATCGACGCTTCTTGCGGCAGATACCCGACGCCGAGGCGGGCGCGCTGATACATCGGCAAATGCGTCACGTCCGACCCGTCGATGCGGATCTCGCCGGCGTCCACGGGGATGAGCCCGGTGATCATGTAAAAACAGGTCGTCTTGCCGGCGCCGTTGGGCCCGAGCAGACCGACGACCTCGCCCCGGCGCACCGACATGGAGACGCCGCGCACGACCGGCCGGCCTTTGAAGGACTTGCGCATATCCGACGCGAAGAGGCCGCCGTCGCCCTCCACGACGCCCCCGACGCCGGGTTTGCCCGACGCACGCACGCCGCCGGAGGCTTTCGCCGCGCCGGGCGCGCCGCCGGGACTGCGGGCTTTCTTTCCCGAGCGCGGCTTTGAAGCGCCGCCGCGGGGCGCGTTGTCGTCGACCGTGGTCATCGGCTGGTTCGCCTTTGCGTTCTTACGCCGTCTTGCGCCGCGCGGCCCCCCGTCAGGCCGGCGCTTCCAGCGATTGCGTGTAGATGACGCCGCGCACGCGCTCGCCGGGCGCGGCTGAGAATTCGATCCGGCCGTCGTCGACATGGTAGACGAGCCGCGAGCCGGTCATGACCTGGCGGCCTTGCGTGACGATGACGTCGCCGGTGAACGTGATCGTCCGCCGCCCGCGATCGTACACCGCTTCGCGGCTCGCGACCGCATCCTCGCCGCTGACATACCGCACCGCGCCGGACGCTTTCATCGTGTCGTAAGACCCGCCGTCGCCCTGTGTGGTGACGAGGGTCGTCGTGGAGAGAACCGCGTCGCATTGCACCAGGCGCACATTGCCGGTCAACGTCGCGACCTCGTCGACGACTTCGAGGCGATCGCCGCCGACGTCCAACGGCTCATCGCAATCGTCGGCCGCCGCCAACTGCGCCGCGGCGGGCGCGGCCGAAACCGCCGCCAGAAATACGCTGCGCGCAAGGAGCGCGCATGCCGTTCGCACACCGATCGTCCGCGTCGATCGCGTTCTAATGAGGTCTTTATTCCGGGTGCGGACCGTCATGGAAACCTATTCCCTTATCGACGGCGCGCGGCCGCTCGCCGGCGCCCCCGCATCGGCGTCTTCGGCGCCGTCCCCGTCTTCGTCTTCGCCTTCGTCCGCCCCTGGCGCGTCGGTCTCCGACGCCGGCAGGGCGTCGACGTCGTGCACGGTCAATCGCACATTGCCCTCAAACACCACGCGATTATCGTCTTGGTACGCCGTCATCGTGTCGGCGATCAAGGTGTTGCCCTGGGGCCCGACGCCGCGCACGCCGCGATCGGTTTCAACCCGGTTCTCGTCGAGAAGCACCGTCGCTGCGGGCGTATTCAGAACATATTCGCCCTCGCCGCCAATTTGCCGGCGCACTTCGACGCCGTCGTCAAGGTCGAGGCGCTTCGTTTCGGCGTGGTAGCGGCCCCGCGCGGCGACCACCGCGGAACGCTCGTCTTCGGCGTCGGTGACCGCACGCGGGCGCTCCAAGACGACGACGGCGTCGTCTTCCGGCCCCCGCGTCGCGGCGTCCGCGCTAACCAGATAGGGACGCCCTTTCGCGTCCCGTCCCGGAAACTGGGGGTTGGCCATCTGAAGCGTCGTCGGGACGTCTTCGAGCGACTTGAAGTCGTCAAGAAAGGCGTCGTCGACGCCGTCACTCGACATGTTGCGCCAGAACGCCAAGACAAGAACGAGGGCGAGCGCCGGCAACGCGATCCGCAAGCGGCGCACCATGCGCGACCGGGCGGCGGCTTTCTCGCCGGTCGTGCGCTTTTTGATCGTCAGCGACTCAAGCGCGCCGCCGCGCGCGGTTTTGCGCGGCTCGGTCGACCGTCCTATCGCGCCGTCGGCCGTGCTCATGATCCGTCTTTCCGCTCCCGACCGCCGGCAGACCGCTGGCGGTTTAGTGAACTTTAGGTAAGCATCGCGGCCGCCGCGTCAACGCGGGCGGCGAAACCGCTCGTCACGCGTGCGCAAAAATATCGACGTCCGGCCAGCCCGCAAGGTCGAGACGCGCCCGCGTCGGCAGGAAATCGAAACAGGCCTGCGCCAGCTCGGTTCGCCCCTCGCGCGCCAACATGACGTCGAGCGCGTCGCGCAGGCGATGGAGGTACAGGACGTCGGACGCGGCGTAATCGGCCTGCGCCGGCGTCAGCGCGTCCGCGCCCCAATCCGACGATTGCTGTTGTTTGGACATCTCCACGCCAATGAGGTCGCGGGCGAGATCCTTCAGCCCGTGTCGGTCGGTGAAGGTGCGCGTCAGTTTCGACGCGATTTTGGTGCAGTAGACGGGGCGCGTCTCCACGTCGAGCCAGGCCATAAACGCGGCGACGTCGAAACGGGCGTAGTGAAAGATCTTCAGCGCGGCCGCGTCGGCGAGGAGCGCCCGCAAACGCGGCGCGTCGTAACGGCCCTTAGGCAATCGTACGAGGTGCGCGTCGCCGTCGCCCGCCGACAGTTGAACGACGCACAAGCGGTCGCGATGCGGATTGAGGCCCATCGTCTCGCTGTCGACGGCGACGACGGGGCCGAGGTCGAGCCCCGCGGGCAGATCGTTTTCGTGAATATGCACGGCCATAGCGATCGTCGATACCGGCGCGCCGGCCCGGCGTCCAGCGCCGCAGGCGTTACGCCCCGGCGCCCGCCCCCGATCGCGCCGCACAAGCGGCGAACGCGGCGGCGCGCGCTTCGGCGAAGACGGCGCGTTGCGCGTGGCTGCCGCCGACCAGCTGGAGCGCCCCGGACGCCGCGCCGAGCCGGTCCGCGGCGCGCGCATAATCGTCGTTGGCGAACGCGATCATCGCTTCGGCGCACGGCACGCACGCGTCCGCCCATGCCGAACGGGCGCGCGGTTCCACGCCGCGCGCGTGGCGGCGCATCGACGCAAGGAACGCGTCGGCCTCGCCCGGCGCGCCGGCGCGGGCAAGGGCGTAGAGATAGTGCAAATCGTGAAACGGAAAGACGTGCTCGCCGACACGGCGGCGCGCCTGCGCGACGACCGGGTCCCACCGCGCGCCGACGTCGACGCCGCGCATTTCAAGCCGCCACAACATCGACACCGCGCCGATTTGTTCCTGCGGAAACTCCGGCCAGGCCCCCCAAAGGCGTCGGTCGTAGATGGCGAGCGCCTCGCCGGGCCGGTCGAGCTCCAACCGAAAGAGCGCCGCGTGCCACCAATTATGGTCGCGGATAAAGACGCCTTTGCGCTCCCAGGTGTGGGCGCAATGGTCAAGCCACGTCGCGCCTTCCTCCGGCCGCCCGCGCGTTTCGAAAACATGGGCGACGGCGTGGTGGGCCCAGGCGTCGTCGAGCGCGATTTCGACGGCGCGCCGTCCCTCCGCCTCGGCCTCGTCGAGGCGGCCGTCCTGCTCAAGCGCGAAGGCGACGATCCCATGGACGTAGGGCGCGCCGGACTGGGCGGCGCGCGCGCGTTCGGCGAGGCGCATCATCGCAGGGACGTCGCCGAGATTGAACGCGTGATACTGCGCCCATTTCAGCGCGCACAAATCTTCCGGATACTGATCGGTTAGCGCGTCGAGCGCGTCGAGCGCGTCGTGGTATCGCCGACGGGCCCACGCGTCGACGCATTCTGCAAAAAGCGTCTCGCGCGGCGTTGCGTGCGCGATCGCGCGGCGCATGGCGTCCAGGAACGGGGCGGCGGCCTCCCACCCTTCCGCGCCTTCGAACGCCAAATTGAGCGCCGCGGCGTGCGCGTTTAACAGCGGCGCGTGCGGATAGGCCGTCGCGACCGCAAAAAGGTCCCGCAGATTCGCGCCGTATTTGAGAAACTCGTCGACATAGGCGTCATAGCCGGCGGCGGCGGCCGCGTCCGCGCCGGTGACGGTAAGCCCGTACTGATCGGAAAACGTCATATCGGATGGGTAACGACGCGGCGCCCCGCGCGCCACTAAACTCCTGTTGCGTTGCATCACAAACGCGTGCCGCGCAATGCGCCCGCAGAAGTTTTTTGACGGGAGTCGTTTTCAGGACCCAACAAAAAACCCCGCGCCGAGCGCGGGGTTCGTTGCGATGCGGTCGGCGATCAGCGCTATTCGCGCATGATGCCGAGGATGTTCAAGATGTGAATGAACAGCGTGATGAACGAGCCGTAGAGCGCAAACGCGCCGAAGATCGACGCGCGGCCGTTCTCGCCGCCTTCGCGGTAGAGCGACTTGATCATCTGAGTCTCGTAGGCCGTGACCGCCGAAAAGACGAGGACGACGAGCGAGGACGTAATCAAGCTCATCAGGCCGCTTTTGAAGAAGATCGCGTTCACGACGATGGCGATCAGCAAACCGATCGTCGCCATGAACAAAAAGCTCGCCCAACCCGACAGGTCGCGCTTGGTGGTGTAGCCGTAAAGGCTGACGGACCCGAACACCGTCGCGGTGATGAAGAAGGCTTTGTAAACCTCGACCGCCGCGCCGTTTGAAACGAACGCGAACAGCATCGGCGCGATGAGCGCGCCCCAGGCCGCGGCGTACGCCCAGTACATACCGTGCGCCATGGCGCGCGAGCCGGTGAAGATAATGCGCGGCGCGAAGAAGCCGAGACCGAGGACGGCCGCGAACAGGATCCATTTCACGGGACCGACGGCGAGCGCGTAGACGAGTTGCTGATTGGAGGCGATGGCGAACGAGACGACGCCGGTCAGGGCGACGGCGAGCGCCATATAGTTGTAGACGCCCAGCATGTAGCTGCGCAGTCCCTCGTCGATGACGCGACCGCCCGAACGGGCGATCGAGCCGTCAGGCGTATTGCGATAGTCGTTCATAACGATCAAAGGCCCTTTGCTAATTTGCCGGTCGGATATTGGCTCAACCGCGCGGCAATTCAAGGTTGGCGCGCTCTATAGCGCAGGTTCCTCGACGGGCCGTTAAGCCGGCCCGAGGGGTCATTCTTCTTTAACCAATCGGGCGGCGAAGAACCCGTCGATCCCCCCGTCGCCGGCCAAATGCGACGGTAGCGTGCGCAGATCGCCGGCGGCGGAGACGAGCGCTTCGGGAACGTCGATTTCCCCCGGCGTGACGGGGACCCGGCGCGCGTTCGCTAGCCGCGCCGTCGCCGCGTCGATTTGCGCCGCGCCCTCCTCCGGCTGGATCGAACAGGTCGCAAACACCAGGACGCCGCCGGGCTTTAAAAGCGCCCACGCCTTGTCCAGGAGCTCGGCCTGGACGCGCGCCAAAGTCGCGACGTCGTCGGCCGTGCGGTTGCGCAAAATGTCCGGATGGCGGCGGATCGTGCCCGTCGCGGTGCAGGGCGCGTCGAGGAGGATCGCGTCCGCGGGCGCGTCGGGCGCGAACCGGCGCACGTCGGCTTTCACCGTCTCGGCGTCGAGCCCGGTGCGGTCGAGGTTCTCGCGCACCCGTTTCAGCCGCGTGCCGTCGGCGTCGACTGCGATGACATGTGCGCCGGCGGCGGCGAGCTGCATCGTTTTGCCGCCGGGCGCGGCGCAGAGGTCGAAGACGCGTTTGCCGGCGACGTCCCCGAGAAGCCGCGCCGGCAGCGACGCCGCTGCGTCCTGCACCCAGAACCCGCCGCTCTCGAACCCGTCGAGGGCTTTGACGTCCGTTCGCGGATCGAGCCGTACGGTGCGCCCAAACAGAACGCGCCCGCCGAACGCCTCGGCGAACGCCGGGGCGGCGGCCGGGTCCCGCGGCGTCAGATCCGTCGGGGCGGCGGCGGTATGGGCGGCCGCGATCGCCCGCGCCGTCGCCGGCCCATAGGCGCGCTCCCAAGAACGCCACAGCCACGCCGGCGTGTCGACGCGCGCGGGCAAGGTGGCGAGCCGGGTCTTCGGCGCGCGGGCGACCTTCCGGGCGACGGCGTTGACGAGCCCGGCGTAGCCTTGCGTTTCCCGGTAGGCTTTGGCGAGCGCCGTCGCCGTCGACACCGCGGCATGGTCGGGCGTGTCGAACAAGAGCGACTGCGCCGCGGCCAGCCGCAACGCGTCCATCGCGCGCGCCGCCCGTTTGGGAAGCGGCCGGTCGATGAAATCGCCGAGGACGTGATCGAGGGCGCCTTGGCGGCGCAGCACGGTCGACGCAAGCGCGCGCGCGAACGCCCGGTCCGCGCCCTCCAACGCGTCAAAGCGGCGGCAATCGGCGAGCGCTTCGTCGAGCGACGCGCCGGCCCGCACGAGCGCCAGCACGTCCAACGCCGCCTGGCGCGGGGCGGCCCCGGCGCCGATCGCGTCGGTCGATGCGGTTGCGGCGGTCGGCGGCGGCGCGCTGCGTGCGCCGTCTCGGGAGCCGCCGGCCCGCGCCTTGTTGAAGCCGCCTTTGTTGAAACCGCCCTTTGACGGCGGGCGGCCCTTCGTCGCGCTTTTCTCGCGCGGGCCGCCGGAATGGGGTTTTCGCATCCGCGCGGCTCTACACGAGCATGCGGGCGCGCGCCATCGCCGGCGGTGATTCGCGGCAGTAATCGCGCGATCCGCCGCGCCCCGCCC
>JBCCZS010000028.1:0-22745 GCA_039187035.1 Pseudomonadota bacterium
GGCCCGCGCCGCAATCGTTGCGGGGGCGAGCGTCGGCGGCTGTCAATCGATGGACGTTCCGTACCTGGACGTTAAGGACGACGCGGGCCTGCGCGCCGAAACCGTCCGGGTCAAGTCGATGGGATTCACCGGGCGCGCTTGCATCCACCCGGCGCAAGTCGCCGCCATCAATGAGATTTTTTCGCCGACGGAAGACGAGTTGTCGAAAGCCGAGCGGATTGCGCGCGCTTACGACGAAGCGGGCGGCGGCGTCGCGCTCCTCGACGGCAAGCTCGTCGAACGACCCGTTTTGCGCGCCGCGCAGCGAACGCTCGCGGCCAAGAAGGACTGACCCATGGTGCAGCAGTGGAAAGAAGTCGGCCCGAACCGTTACCGGGAGACGTTCGGCCGATATTTCGAGGACTTCAAAGAGGGCGACGTCTACGAACATCGACCCGGCAAAACGGTGACCGAGTACGACAATCACCTCTTTACGCTGATGACCATGAACACCCACCCCATGCATTTCGACGCAGAGTTCGCTGCGGCGTCGGAGTTCAAGAAAAACCTCGTCGTCAGTCCGTACACCCTCGCCATTCTCATCGGCATGAGCGTGACGGATTGTTCTCAAAAAGCGATCGCCAATCTCGGCATGGACGAGGTCAAGTTCACCGCGCCCGTCTTCGCCGGCGACACGATCTACGGCGAGAGTGAAGTCCTCGGCAAACGCGAGTCGAAGTCGCGACCGGGCCAAGGCGTCGTAAAGATCGTGACGCGCGGCTTTAATCAAAAGGGCGAGATGGTCTGCACGTTCATCCGGAACATGCTCATTCCGGCGCGCGGCCACGCTGTAGAAGACAAAATCGAAACCTATTGACGGCGCGCGGTCTTCGCAACGCTGCGACGCCGCCCGCGGGGTGAAGGAGAACGCTTGATGGCTGACGGAATGACGCCCGACGTAATGACCGCCGAAGACGAAGCGCTCATCTTGGAGTCGATCGAGAAATGGTTGGACCAGAAGGTCAGACCGGTCGCCATGGATCTGGAGCATGCGGACGAATATCCGCACGCGCTTGTCGAGGACATGAAGGAGCTCGGCTTGTTCGGGGCGCTGATCGACCCCGAATATGGCGGGCTCGGTCTGTCCGCGACGACGTACTCCAAGATCGTTCAGACGATCGCTGAGGAGTGGATGTCGCTCACCGGCATCTTCAACTCGCATTTGATGATGGCGCAGATCGTTCAGCGCTTCGGTACAGAGGCGCAAAAGTCTTATTGGCTGCCGAAATTCGCTAGCGGAGAACTGCGCGGCGGTCTCGGCCTGACCGAGCCGGACGCCGGCACGGACCTGCAAGCAATCCGGACGACGGCGAAACGCGTCGGCGACAAATACGTCGTCAACGGCGCAAAAACATGGATCTCGAACGCGATCGAAGGCGAGGCGAACGCCTTGCTCGTCAAGACCGATCCGGGCGCGGAGCCGCGCTACAAAGGCATGTCGATCCTGATCGTGACGAAAGTCGATCCGGAAACGCGGGCGCCGTTGAAGGGCGTGCGCAACGGCAACAAGCTGGAAAAACTCGGCTACAAGGGCATCGATTCCGGCGAATTCGTATTCGACGATTTCGAGTGCGACGCCGAGTTGTCCTTGGTCGGCGGCGAAGAAGGCAAGGGCTTCTTCATGGCGACCGGCGGGCTTGAGATCGGCCGGATCAATATCGCCGCGCGTTCGGTCGGCATCGCCAAACGCGCCCTGCGCGAAAGCATCGCCTACGCACAAACGCGCAAAACCATGGGCAAGCCGATTTGCGAGCACCAAGCGATCCAGTTGAAGCTCGGTGAAATGGCCTCGAAAACCCGGGCCGCAGAGCTGCTCGTCGAAGATGCGGCGCGCGCTTACGACACCGGCGAGCGCATCGATCTTGAGGCCGGTATGGCGAAATACTTCGCCTCGTAGACCGCTGTTGAGGTCGCCACGGAAGCGATGCGCATTCATGGCGGGTACGGATATTCCAAGGAGTATGTGATCGAGCGACTCTACCGCGACGCGCCCTTGATGTGCATCGGAGAAGGCACGAACGAGATGCAACGCATCATCATCGCCAAGCAGCTCGTCAAACGGAACCCGGTTTGATGCGCGAGCTCCTGGCGGGCGTGCGCATTCTCGCCGTCGAGCAATATGGGGCGGGCCCGTACGGCTCGATGCTGCTCGCCGAGCTCGGCGCGGAAGTGATCAAGATCGAGGCGCCCTCGTTAGGCGGGGACGTCTCGCGTTCCGTCGGCCCCTACATGTTGGGCGAGGGCGACAGTCAGTTTTATCAAACCTTCTCGCGCAACAAAAAGTCGGTCGCGCTGGAGATTAAAACCGATGAGGGCCGCGCCGACTTTGACGCGCTCGTCGCGTCCGCCGACGCGGTCGTCAACAATTTGCGCGGCGACCAACCGGCGAAATTGAAAATCACCTATGACGACTTGAAGGCCGTTAAGCCGTCTATCGTCTGCGCGCATCTTTCCGCCTACGGACGCGATAACGAGCGGGCGGCCTGGCCCGGCTACGATTACTTAATGCAAGCGGAGGCGGGCTTCATGTCGCTGACGGGCGAGCCGGACGCGCCGCCGACGCGTTTCGGTTTGTCGATGGTCGACTTTATGACGGGCGCGCAGATGGCGCTTGGCTGCGTGTCGGCGATCATGAGCGCGCGGGAGACGGGCGCCGGATGCGACGTGGACGTCTCGTTGTTCGACGTTGCGATGCACCAGACGAGCTACCCCGGCCTGTGGGCGATGAACGGCGGCCATGTCGTCGGGCGCCTGCCGCGCGGCGCGCATCCGTCGATCGCCCCGTCGCAAACCGTCAAGACCAAAGACGGGTGGGGCCTGTTGATGTGCCAGACGCCGAAGTTCTGGGCCGTTTTCTGCGACCTCGCCGATTGTCCCGCCTTGGCGGAAGACGAGCGGTTCGCGTCCGTCGGCGCGCGGCGCGACAATCTCGCTGCGCTATCGGATGAAATCGACCGTGTCATGAGCGCCCGCACGACCGCGGAATGGATGTCGGCGTTGGGCGGCAAGGTGCCCTTTGCGCCGGTCCTGGATTTGCGGGAGGCGGTCGACAACCCTTACGTCGAGGCGCTCGGCTTGCGGGAAACCGTTGCGCATCCGGATGCGGACGGCGGCGGCCTCGACATGCTGCGCGCGCCCATCAAAGTGAACGGCGACCGGCCACGCGGAAGGCGTGCGCCGAAGCTGGGCGAACACACGGACGACCTCTTGAAGGGACGTTCGTCGTGAAGCTCGAAGGCGTCAAAGTCGTCGATCTGTCGCTCTTCTTGCCCGGCCCGATGTTGACGTTGATGATGGCCGATCACGGCGCTGAGGTCGTCAAAATCGAACCGCGCGGCGCCGGCGAGCCGGGGCGGCATATCGGCTACCGCAAAGACGGGGAGAGCGTCTGGTTTCGCAACACCCATCGCGGAAAGAGATGCCTGCCGCTCGACCTCAAAAATCCTGAGGGGCGGGAGATTTTCAATCGTCTCGTCCGCGGCGCAGACGTCGTCGTCGAGGCGTTCCGCCCCGGCGTCGTCGCCCGGCTCGGGGTCGACTATGACGCCGTCAAGGCGCTCAATCCGAAGGCGGTCTATTGTTCGGTTTCGGCATACGGACAAACGGGCCGCTATACGAAAAGACCGGCGCATGACGTCGCCGTCCAGGCCCAAGCGGGCGTCGTCGCGTTGAACGAAGGCCTCGACGGCAAGCCGGCAATGCCGCATCTGCCCGTCGCCGACGCGCTCGCCTCGCTCACCGCGTTGTCGGGCGTCCTCATGGCGCTTTTGCGCGCGCGCGAGACCGGCCGCGGCGACTATCTCGACGTCGCGATGCTCGACAGCGTTCTCGCTTGGACGCCGAACGTCACCGGTCGGATCTTTGCGACCGGTGAGCCGCACGAGCCGAAAAAAGAACGATCCTGGGGCGGCAACGCCATGTACAATCTCTATCAGTGTCAGGACGGAAAATGGTTGGCGCTCGGCGGCGCGGAGGTCAAGTTTGCAAAGAACCTCTTGGAACCGCTCGGCCGGATAGACCTCTTGCCCCTCGCGGAATGCGAGCCGGGCGAGGAACAAGAGCCGTTACGCGCCTTTTTTCGCGAGACCTTCGCACGGCGCCCCCTCGCGGCGTGGCTCGATTGGTTGGCGGACAAAGACGTCGCTTATGCGCCGGTCTTGAACCTCAAAGAGGCGTTCGACGATCCGCACGTCGCCGAACGCGGCATGATCGCCCGCGACGCGTCGGGCCGGGAAATCGTCGGCACGCCGATAGCGTTCGCCGACGAGCCCGGGAACGTCGGCGGCGCGATCCCGGCCTACGGCGCCGATACGCACACTGTCTTATCCGACCTCGGTTATACGGACGCCGACATCGCCGGCTTGCGCGAACGCGGCGTAGTGTGAAGCGTAGGAGGCTATACGTAATTGAGGTGACCGTGCACGCCCCTCAACAGATGTTTCTCTTTATGGAACGAGCGGTCAAACGTGGCCGAAGGTCGCCGTAGGGAAAAGGCTTAAGCGCCTTGAGAAGCGTATCGAAAGAGCTTTCCCGTTGAAGAACCGAGCTTCAAAACTAGGGTGAATGCATCGCGCCCATGGTTTAGATCGGATTGCGGAGGCTTTCGTGCGCTTCATAATCTTACCGGCAATTCTATTCGCCATGGCGTTGGGCGCCCCGCTGCAGAGTGGTGAGATGGCGAACCCTATCGGCCCGCCGGATCGTGAAAAGGAACTGATCGTCCTGGCGGCGCCGCCGGACGGCGACGACTATTATGCGGATGTCCGCCAAGACATTCACGACTTTCACGTTTCCTACGCGCGACAGATTGCGACCCGGGACGATGTCCTGATCCTCTCCGGGTCCGAAGACTACGACGCTTACGTCGCTGATCTTGGCGCCGAGAAAGTCTTGAACGTCCAAATGCTCGACATCTGGATGCGAGACTTTAGTCCGCTAAACGCGATCAAGCCGGTCATGTTCAGATACACGGCGGCAGGGCAAGGTGGCGGCCGTAAAGGCCAAGCCGACGCCGATCACGTCCAAGACGCCTTGGCTGATTTGATCAAGGCGGCGGGCGGCGACGTGGCGGAAAGCAATTTATTCAATGATGGCGGGAACTATGTCGACGACTACGCCGGAAACGCAGTTCTGAGCCGCAAGTTTCTACGCGATAACAAGCTCAGCGAAACCGAGGCGCGCAGACGCATCAAAGAAGCCGCCGGCGTCAGTCAAATTGCGTTCATCGACGCTGATGAACAGGGCGGGTTAGAGCACGCAGACGGCGTCGTTGCGTTCATTGGCGAGAATACGCTGGTGATTAACTCGTATCCGGAAGATCCGGAATACGCTGCGACGTTGCGCGCCGATTTGCAGGCGGGTTTGCCGGGCGTCGTCCTGCACGAGATCGTCACGCCTTATGACGGCAGGCAGATTTATGATAAACGCTTCGGTTCAGCCTGCGGCCTTTACACTAACATGCTTGTCACCCCATCGCGCATCTATTTTCCGCAATTCGGCATTCCGGAAGACGCTGTGGCGTTGGCGAGTATTAAAAGTTGGACGGACCGGGACGTTGTTCCGGTTCAATCAGGCCACGTATGCAAGATGGGAGGCGGCGTTCGCTGCATGTCATGGCAAGCCCGTGGCCCTCTTGCGGATACGCTACGCGACTATGCGGCACGAAAATAAATGTATTCATTAGGCGTGATAAATAGTCATCAAATCATGCGGTCCGATAATTCCTTGCCATGATCGAAGTTGGCGAGAGACGGCCATGAGAATGACCATCACGCTTAGAGCGTGGGCGCTTCGTCTCGAATCAGGTCGACGCTCTCGGTTTGTCGCATTGAGCGCCTGAGCCGTTCTTAATCCGTTCCGACGTAATCGATCGACGCTTTAGCGTTCCTGGCGGCGGTAGGACATTTCATAGACGAAGCGGTCCGCCGGATGACGGGAGTCGGAAACGACGAATAAGGCGTCCGCCGCGTCGTAGTAACGCCGGATCGTCCGAAGACACGGTGCGCCCGCGGCGACCTCAAGCAAGTCTGCGTCGTCGCCCGCGACAGTCTCGGCGCGGATCGATTGACGGATCTTTGCGATCGACACGCCGTAACGGCGCTCGATGGTTTCCGTAACCGGGTCGGCCCCGTCCGCGAAGTCGTTTTCCGCTGCGCCGAGGGCGTCGGCGATCAGAATGCTTGTCGCGGCGATCGGCTTGCCGCCGGCGGCGCGCCGCCCGTCGATCCGGAGCCAGAGCGACCCGGCATCGCCGCGATAGAGGGCGGCGTCGGCTTTGTTGAGCGTGCACTTGCCGGTGCGGCGAACCTCGAGCCGCGCTTCGCGCGCATACTGCATCAAGTCGTCGAGGCCGCCGAGCGGTTGGGCGAACTCGACGGCGTCGCCCGCTGACAGGACGATCGTGCCGAGGCCGGGGCGGCGTTCGATCAAGCCGGCGCTCTCAAGGATTTGCAGCGCCGCGCGCGCGGTATGCCGGGAGACGCCGTGTTGTTCGCAAAGCGCATGTTCGGTCGGCAAAAGCGCGCCGACCGCATAGCGGCCGTCGGCGATGGCGCGGCGCCATTCCGCGGCGAGCGCGGCGTAGCGTGGGCTTTTGGCCACGTCCTAAAGCGTCCGCTCAATGTCCGTCCACGCCGCTTTGAGCGCGGCGCGGTGGGACGGGGCGGCGATTGCGATCAAGGCCGTGGCGCGCTCCTCGATGGAAAGGCCGCGCAAGTCCGCATGCCCATGTTCGGTGACGACGAAGCCGACATCCGCGCGGGAGACCGACGTCGCAGGCGCGCTCAGGTGCGGGACGATCCGCGATACGGCCCCGCCGCGCGCGGTTGAGGCGAGAGCGAGGATCGGCTTGCCGCCGGTCGACGCCGCCGCGCCGCGCAAAAAGTCCACAAGACCGCCGGCGCCGGAGATTTGACGCCCGCCGATGAACTCCGCGTTCGCTTGGCCGAAGAGGTCGACCTCGATGACCGAGTTGATCGCGGCGAACCGATCGATCGCCGCCAATGTCGTAATGCTGTGCGTGTAGCTTACGGGGCGAAAGGCGATCCGCTTATCGTCCGCGCAAAAATCATAGAGCGGCTCCGTCCCAAGCGCTGTGCCGGTCGTAATCGCGCGGGGCGCCGCCGCGATCGACCCGGCGTCGACGGCGTCGAGCACCGGGTCAGAAATCATGCCGGAATGGATGCGTAGATTCTTTTTGGCCGACAGCGCCCGCAGGACCGCGAGTTGCACATTGCCGAGGCCGAATTGCACGGTGTCGCCGTCGTCAATGAGGACGGCGATCCTCTCGGCGATGGCCGTAAACAGGGGCGGCGTGTCGCCGGCGACGTAGGCAAGAAGCGGGTCGTCCGCTTCGATAACAAGATCGAACGCCGCACGGTCGACGGCGACGCTGTCGGTCGGGGCCGGCATGCGTTTGTTGATGACGGCGACTTTGCGGACGTCGTCGCGCGCCAGGAGCGCCGGGGTAAAATCCGCGGAGACGCCGAGCGTCGCCGCGCCGGCGGCGTCCGGCGACGAGATCATCGCGATCGCGACGTCGATCGCGGCGATCTCAAGCCAACGCCACGCTTGGGTGTAGCTTAAGGGCCGGAATGCGCTTCGCCCGGCCTCGAAACTTGGGCGAAAATCGGCGGATTGGAAAATGAGTTCGGAGCGGGCCGTTTCGTGAAGCCCGGCATAGTCGGTGCGGTTCACCCCGGGGATCCAAACGCCCATGAAGGTCGCGTTTTGCGCCGCAGACGGATTTTTAGCGAGATAGGCCGAAAGCCCCTGCGGCTCGCCGGAACAGCCGGCGACGTAAATCCGCGGCGCCGGCGGCGCGTTGTCCGCGATCCAAGAGAAAAGCGTTTCGTATGCCGTCACGCTGGGCTCGGGTCCTTTGTTTGCAGGCCGGCCATAGCGGCGGGCGTCGCTCCTGTTTGCTAGTTCGCCTTTCCATGGTACCCCTGTCAAATGTCCGGACAAAGTGCGGCCGACCAATCCTTGTCGTTGCGGCTGGCTGAGCGTCTCGCCCGGCCGCCGACCGCCGACGACCGCAAGCGCGCCGCGCGGCACGTGATCGATTGGGCGGGGTGCGCCGTCGCGGCCCGCGCCGCGCCGGCGGCGCGCGCAATGGCGGCGTGTTTCCCGGGGGACGATCCGCGGGCCGATTGGCCGTCGGCCGCGATGGCGCTCGGCGCGCTCGGCAACGTTCTTGAAATGGACGACGTCGACAAGCGGGCGCTCTTGCACCCGGGGCCGGTCGTCGTGCCCGCCGCGTTGATCGCCGCCGCCCGAACGGGCGCAAGCGACGGCGCGATGCTCGACGCGATCGTCCGGGGCTACGAAGCGACGATCCGCGTGGGCCGGGCGGTCGGTCGGGGCCATTATCGCTTTTGGCACAATACCGGGACGTGCGGGCCGTTCGGCGCTGCGGCGGCGGCAGGGTCAATTATCGGTCTTGATACGGATCGCCTCGCGCAGGCGCTCGGTCTGGCGGGAACGCAATCGTCCGGGTTTTGGCAAGTGCGCCACGAACCTGAATCCCACGCCAAACAATTACACACGGCGCGCGCGACCCATGCGGGCCTGAGCGCCGCCTATTTGGTCGCCGGCGGGTTTGTCGGCCTCCGGACGGTTCTTGAAGGCGCGCAAGGGTTCTTCGCGGCGACCTGTCCCGACGGCGCGCCTTCGGCGGTGGTCGCCGAGGAAGCCGGCTGGGCTATCTATGACGTGAGTTTCAAGCCGTGGCCGGCGTGCCGCCATGCCCATGCGGCGATCGACGCGGCGCTCGCCGCGCGCGACGACGGCGTCGAGGCGGGCGACGTGGCGGCGGCGGACGTTGAGACCTATGGCGACGCGGTCGTCTTCTGCGACAAACCGTATCCGGATGATACGCTGAGTGCGAAGTTTTCGCTGCAGCATGCCGCGGCGGCGACGTTGGTCTACGGCGCGCCGGGATTGGACCGTTTTGAAGGCGCCGGACTCGCCGACGCGCGAACCGCGGATCTACGCGCGCGGGTCGCCGTGTCGGTCGATCCCGAAATCGATGCGCGCTATCCGGCGCGTTTCGGGGCGCGGCTGACGATAAAGCGCCGCGACGGATCGGAATGCGTATATGACGCGCCGGACGCGTTCGGGGATCCCGAAAACCCCATGACCGACGCGGACGTTGAGCATAAATTCCGTATGCTGGCCGACTATGCGGCGGTCGCTCCGGGCGCCGTCGACGCGGCGTTCGCAAGCGTCGAGGGGCCCTATGACGGGAAACTGTTGTGCGAGCAGGCGTTGCGCCTCGCGACGGGACAGGTCGCATGACCGCCGCTCCGGAGCGTTTCGTGCGCCACGCGTTGGAGACGCACGCAAGCGACATACCGCCCCGCGCGCTCGAGCGGGCGCGGGTTTTTGTTCTTGATACGCTCGGCGTCGGCGTCGCGGGGTCCGTTGCGCCCTATGCGGAGGACGTTCTGTCGACCGCATTGCGATGGGGGCGTGCGGGCGATGCAGAGCCGTCCGCGCGTGTTTTCGGACGCGCGCACCGATTGCCGCCGACGTCGGCCGCCTTCGTCAACGCCTTTCAGATTCACTGCCAAGAGTTCGATTGCGTCCATGAGCCGGCGGTCGTTCACCCGATGGCGAGCGTCTTCGCCGCGCTCGCCGCCGAGGTCGATGCGCAGGGCGGCGCCGTCTCCGGCCGTGAGCTGACGGCCGCGACCGTCGTCGCCGTCGACGTTGCGGCGGCGCTCGGCGTCGCGGCGCGGGCCCCCATCCGGTTTTTTCGACCCGCCAACGCCGGCGTATTCGGCGCCGCGCTCGGCGTTGCGCGGCTACGCGGTTTTGCGCCCGAACAGGCGCACGACGCGCTGGGCTACGCGCTCGCCCAATGCGCAGGCACGATGCAAGCCCATGTCGAAGGCAAGCCGGCCCTCCCCATACAGATCGCCGGGGCCGCGCGCGCTGCGCTCGTTGCATGTGATCTCGCCGAGCAGGGCGTACCGGGACCGCACGACGTCTTTGAAGGACCGTTCGGATACCTCCAATTGTTCGAAGGCGACTGGGACCTGGCGCCGGCGCTCGACGGTCTCGGCGCGGTTTGGCGGATCGAAGAGGTCTCGCACAAGCCGTTCCCGACCGGACGCGCGGCGCAAGGCGGCGTCACCGCATTTCAGGAGTTGCGCGCCAACGGCGTCGCGGCCGATGCGGTCGAAGCGGTCACCTTGACGGCGCCGCCATTGATCAAACGCCTCGTCGGTCGCCCCTTCAAGGCCGACATGGGCGTGAACTACGCGCGGCTATGTTTTCCTTATATCGGTGCGTGCGTCTTAATTGACGGCGATATCGGCCTGCGGGATTTCAGCGCCGAACGCCTGGCCGACCCGGCGGCGGCGGCGCTTGCGGCGTGCATTGAAGTCGTCGACGACGGCGGGCGCGATCCGGCGGCGTTCGCCCCGCAAATCGCTACGGCGCGGTTGAAGACGGGCGCCGTCGTCGAGGCGCGCGTCGACGCGCTTTACGGCTCGCCCGCCGAGCCGATGGATAAAGCCGCCTACGAACGGAAATTTCGTCGGTGTTTGGAATTCGCCGGCTGCACCGACGCCGTCGCCGATCGCGTGCTTGACGTCGCCGATCGTCTTGACGCGGCGCCGGACGCCCGCGCGTTAATCGACGCGCTCGAACAAACCTGACGGGATCGATACGCCATGGACGCACACCGCACGTACTTCAATTCGGTCGACTGGGCCGCGCTGGAGGCCGATCACCCCATCGGAGACGCCTTTACGCGCTTGATAACCACGATCTCGCGCGACGCGTTGCGCGCGCGTCAGGAGGCGCTTTTCGCCCGCTGCGTCGCGCGGGCGTGGCGCACGCAGTTTTATCAAAAACTCTGGGGCGAGGCGGGGATCGCGCAAGGCGAGCCGTTGACGCTGGACGCGCTCCCTGATCTGCCGGTTTTCGACAAAGCGGACATTATGGACTCGATCGCGCGCAATCCGCCGTTCGGCGACTTTGCGGGCTTTGAGGGGTATGCGGACGGCGAGCGGCCGCCGTCGATCCTCCATACGACCTCGGGGACGACGGGAACCCCGCAGGTGCTCTTGTTCGGCCCGAAGAGCCGCGAAGCGCAGAACCTGCTTTTGGGGCGTCTTTATCGTTTCCAGGGATTGCGTCCGGACGACGTCATCCACTCCGTTTACGGACATGGGATGATCAATGGCGGCCACTACGTGCGCGAAGCGGTCACCCATTGGACGAGTGCGATATTTCTGTCCGCCGGGACGGGCGTTGAAACGCGCTCGGCGCGCCAGGTCGAGTTGATGCGTGATTTCGGCGCAACCGCCATCGTCGGCTTTGCGGACTATATCAAGAAGCTCGCCGTTGTGGCGCGCGACGCCGGCATCGTACCGGGACGCGACATCACGATCCGGATGATCTCCGGCCACCTCGGACGGGAAGACAAAGCCGCGCTTTCGGAAAGCTGGGGCGGCCCTGAGTGCTTCGATTGGTACGGGGTCGGCGACACCGGCGCGATCGCGGGTGAAGGGCCCGACCGCGACGGGCTCTACGTTATGGAAGACGCGCAATATCTCGAAGTATGCGACATCGATACGCACAAACCCGTCGAGCCCGGCGACGAAGGGGACATGGTCGTCACCTGTCTTTATAAAGACGATATCTACCCGATCATCCGATTCAACACCCACGACGTGACGAAAATCATCACGCGGCCGTCGTCGATTGATGCGAAGTTTCAGCGGATTGAGGGCTTCCTTGGCCGGTCGGACAATATGATTAAGATCCGCGGCATCAATATTTTCCCGCAAGCGATCGGTCCGATCTTGGAGGACGTGCCGGCGTTCGACGGCGAGTTTATCTGCAAGGCGGTCCGGGACGAGGCGGGCCGAGACGATTTCATCGTTTTGGCGGAAGTCAAAGAGAAGACGGACGCCGTGGCGAACGCGCTCGCCGGCGTTTTAAAGAAGACTCTCGGGATCGCCCCGGTGGTCGAGCTGCATGATCGCGGCGGTCTTGCGTCCTTAACGCAAACTGAGGTGCGGCAAAAGCCGATCCGGTTGATTGATGAACGCTTCTGATCGGGCGAACCGCTTCTTGGCGGACGGGCCCAGCGTCTTGTCGCTTGCGCATGCGTTCGGGACCGGGGCCGACGCTCCGTCCGCCGCGCTCGCCCGGGCCTTTTCGCGCATCGAAGAGACGAACGGCGCCGTAAACGCGTTTCTTCATCTGCGTACGGACGCCGCGCGCGACGAGGCGTCGGCGTCCGACGCGCGATGGCGCTCAGGCGCGCCCTTGTCGCCGATCGACGGAACGCCGTTCGGCGTTAAGGCCAATATCGCCGTCGCCGGTTTGCCATGGCACGCGGGGGTAGGGGCCTATCGCGACCGAATAGCGGCCGAAGACGCGGACGTCGTTCGCCTCTTGAAAGCGGCCGGGGCCGTCGCGGTCGGCGTCGTCAACATGCACGAGGGCGCGCTCGGCGCGACGACCGACAATCCGCATTTCGGCCGGTGCGGCAATCCATGGGACACGGATCTTACGCCGGGCGGTTCGTCCGGGGGCTCGGCCGCAGCCGTGGCGGCGGGGATGTGCGCGTTTGCGCTGGGTACGGACACGATGGGGAGCGTGCGCATCCCGTCCGCTTATTGCGGGATTGCCGGCGTCAAACCCACGTTCGGCGCGGTTCCAGGCGACGGGCTTATCGACCTCTCGCCGAGCTTGGATCATATCGGGCCGCACGCGCGCTCAGTCGCCGATTGCGCGGCGGTTCTGTCCGTGCTCGCCGGCACGCCTATTACGCTAGACGCGACGCGCCGTTACCGGGTCGCGATCGGGCGGTGGGGCGACGCCGTCGCGTGCGAACCGGGCGTAGCGGCGGGCTTCGACCGGGCGGTGTCCGCGCTGCGCGAAATTGCCGATTTAACGGACGTCGCCATCGACGATATCGATTTCGGCCGGCTGCGACGGCGCGGGTTGCTGATTAGCGAACGCGAGGGCTATGCGGCGCATGAAGCGGCGCTGGCGGCCGGCGGGGCCGGCTTCTCCGATGAGTTCCGTATGCTGCTCGAATGGGGACACGGACAGCCTGACGACAAGCTTGACGCGGCGCGTGCGGCGATAGCGGCGGCCGGCCAAACGGTTCGTCGCCTGATCGGCGAGCATGACGCGCTCGTCTTGCCGACGACGCCGCAAGGGCCGTTCCCCTTCGGAGAGGACGCGCCCGCCAACCAAGCGGACTTCACGGCGCTTGCAAATTTCGCGGGCGCGCCCGCCGTTGCGACGCCCGCAGCGGCCGGCGCCCGCAACCAGCCCCCGCCGTCGGTGCAGTTTATCGGCGCGCCCGGCGATGATGCGACGGTGTTGTCGCTGGCGGCGGCGTTTGAGAAAGCGAGCAGGCTTACTTGACGGGGAAGTCCGGTCGGCGCTTGTCCAAAAACGCGCGATAGCCCTCTCGAAAGTCGGGACCCGCAAACCCTCCCAACATGAGCGCCATGGCCTCGCCGTCGCTGTCGTCGCTCAGCAGTCTAAACATCGACTTCGTTGCGCGTACGGACCATTGCGACTTATCGGCGATCGCGGCGACGAAGGCGTCGACGGCCTGGTCGAGGGCGCCGGCGGCCGCGACGTCGTCGACGAGGCCGACGGCCTTGGCCTCGGCCGCGTCGATAATGTCGGCGGTCATTAGGAGCCGCTTGGCCGCGCCGGCCCCGACGGCGGCCGCGAGCCTGCGCGTGTCGTCGGCGGAGTAGACGAGGCCCAATTTGCTCGGCGTGATGCCGAGACGCGCGCTATCGTCGGCGAACCGAAAGTCGCAGGCGAGCGCGATCGACACGCCGCCGCCGACGCACGCGCCGCGGATGCGCGCAATGGTCGGTTTGGTCGACGTTTCTAGAACCTTCAATCCGGAAAGCATCGTATGCGTATAATCGGCAGCGCTTTGGGGCGTGCGATAGACGTCTTCAAATTCGCTAATGTCGGCGCCGGCGGCGAAGGCGTTCCCGGCCCCGGTCACGATGATGACTTTTGCGCGCGCGTCGGCGTCCGCTTCTTTTACGGCGCCGGGCAGGGCGGCCCACATCGCCGCGGAGACGGCGTTCTTTTTGTCCGGCTGGCTCAACGTGATAACGCCGGCGTCGCCGGCGACGGCGTAGGTGACGCCCGCGGTCACGACCCGCTCCACCGATCGCCGCCGTCGCCGCGATGGCGCGTCAGGCGCATATGGTAGTTGAACCGGTCCGGCAGGTAATGCGCCTCGATCGCCTGGACCGCACGTCCGTCGCGGTCGCGCATAATCCGGTCAATTTTGAAGAGCGGCGCGCCGGGGGCGATCTCCAACTTTGCGGCGATGTCGTCGTCCGCCGGCACGGCGGTCATCGTCTGTTCGGCGCTTTCCGGCGCCGCGCCTGCCCGATCCAACAAGGTCAAGAGCGGCGTGTTGGCGAGTTCATCATCCGTGTACCGATCGGCGATGTCGAGCGGGACGTAGGTTACAAGATAGGAGAACGGCGCTTGATCGAGACGCCGCAGACGGACGGCTTTTTCCACCTTGCCGCCCGCCGGCAAAACCAACGCGTCGGCGATGTGGGCTGGAGGCGCGACCTTGTTGACGGACAATAGCTCGACCTCCGTCTCGAGGCCCATTTTGCGCAGATTGTCCATGAACGTGGAAAAGCTGCCGCGCACGACCGCATGGCCCGGGCCGCCGGTGACGATCGTCCCGCGGCCGCGCATACGCCGCACCTGCCCGGCCAGCGCGAGGTCGTTAAGGGCCCGTTTAACGGTGATGCGCGAGACGTCGAACTCCTGGGCGAGATCGAGCTCGCCCGGCAGCACGCTGCCTTGCGGGTAGGAGCCGTCGGTGATTGAGCGCAAGATCGACTCGCGGATCTGGACGTGGAGCGGCGCGCGTGCGGTGCGCGCCGTCTGCGGCGGCGCGTCGGCGGCTTCGCTCTCGCTTGATCGCCTCCTAAGGGGCTTTCGCCCGCTCGCCGCGTTGTCCGCCAATGCTTCGATCCTGCCGTTCGTTCGCGCCTTCGCCGTTAGTGTAGATGTGTTATCGTTTAAAGTCAGTGGGTTGACGCGGCGTCTCGTTCACGAAGGCGGCGCGGGCGAAGGAGCGGCGCAGGGGTGACGGCGAACGCGGAGGTGACGCGAGGGGCGACGCGAGAGACGGGGCGCGGGCGCACCTTAGCCGAGAAAATCATCGCCCGCGCCGCCGGCCGCCCGCATGCGACGCCGGGCGATATTGTCACCGTCGCGGTCGATTTAGCGATGGCGCATGATTCCAGCGGGCCGCGCCGGTGGCGCCCGCACCTCGAAGCGCTCGGCGTCGGCCTCTGGGACCCCGACAAGGTGGTGATCGTTTCCGATCATTACGTGCCGGCCGTCGACGCGGCGAGCGCGGCGATCCTGAAAGACGTGCGTGATTTCGTCCGCGCCTACGGCGTTACGCGTTTTTTCGACATGCGCGGCATCAGTCACGCGGTCATGCCGGAGCACGGGCTCTTGCGGCCCGGCATGTTGTGCGCGGGCGGCGACAGCCATTCGCCGCATGGCGGGGCTTTCGGCTGCTTCATCGCCGGGTTCGGCGCGACCGACATGACGGCGATCGCGGTGACGGGAGAGACGTGGTTGACCGTGCCGGCGACGCGGCGCGTTGCGTGGAACGGCCGGTTCCAGGACGGCGTCAGCGCGAAGGACGTCATGTTGTTTCTGGCCCGAGAAATCGGCGCGGAAAATCACAATCTCGTCATCGAATATGCGGGCGACACCGTCGCGGCGATGTCCATGGAGGAGCGGATGACGCTCTGCAACATGGCGGCCGAATTGGGGGCGGACACCGGCATCGTCGAACCGGACGCGACGACGCTCGCGCATATTCGCGCGCATGGCGGCGCCGTCGACGACGCTGCGCTCGACGCTTGGCGCTCGGATGCGGACGCCGCCTATCACTCCGCCTTCGCGTTCGACGCCGCGGCGTTAGCCCCGCAGATCGCCGCGCCGCACTTTCCGGGCAATTCCTCTTCGGTCGCCGATATGAACCGTGTACGCATTGATCAAGCCTATATCGGCGCCTGCGTCGGGGCGAAGTACGAAGACCTCGCAATGGCGGCGCGCGTTCTTGAAGGCCGGACGGTGCGCGACGGCGTGCGCTTGTTGATCGCGCCGGCGACGACGAAAGTGACCGAACAAGCCGCCAAGTCCGGCGTATTGGCGACGCTGACGCAGGCCGGCGGCATCCTCTTGCCGTCCGGATGCGGCGCATGCGCCGGCATGGGGCACGGGCTCCTCGCCGCGGGGGATGTTTGCATTTCAACGACCAACCGGAACTTCCAGGGCCGGATGGGCCACAAAGATGCGTTCGTCTATCTAGGCTCGCCCTATTCGGTCGCGTCCGCGGCCGTCGCCGGCGAGATCGTTGATCCGCGGGCGTACCTGTCATGAGCGCGGCGGCGCCGGCGCGCGCGTGGGTTTTCGGCGACAATATTGATACGGACGTTCTCGCGCCGGGTCACTTAATGAAATTGGCGCCGGACGACTTGGCGCGCCATTGCCTCGAAGCGGTCAACCCGGATTTCGCGCCGAACGTGCGGCCGGGCGACGTTCTCATCGCCGGGCGCAATTTCGGCCTCGGGTCCAGCCGCGAACAAGCGGCGGTGTCGCTTAAGCGCCTGGGGCTGAAGGCGGTGATCGCGCGGAGCTTTGCGCGGATTTTCTTCCGTAACGCGATCAATCTCGGCTTGCCTGCGTTCGCGTATGACGCCGATTTGCCGATCGCCGACGGCGACCCGATCGCCCTCGACGTCCCCGCCGGCCGCTTGGACATCGTCAATACCGGGGGTGTGGTCGCGTTGCCGGCGCTCGCGCCCGCTTTGACCGACATTCTCGACGCGGGCGGCCTGATGCCGCTGTTGGAACGGCGATTGAAAGCCGAGCGGTCGGCTACTTGACGAGGCCCCGTTTGGCGAGGTCGTCGATAACCGCTTGCTGATGGGCGATGGCGTCGGCGCGTTCGATCATCTTGCCGTCGGCCGTCCGGTTGGCTTTGGCGCGCGTTTCGCCGTATCCGGCCCGGAATGCGTCGAGCGGCAACCGGCTCATGAAATTCGACATCCCCGTGCGCCGCCGCGCCGAGCGCAGTCCGTCAAGGTCGATGACGGCGTTGGCGTTCATGGTTTCGCCCGGACCGGCTTCCGCGACGACGGCGCCTTTCCAGTCCACGATTTTCGACATGAGGTCGGTCGACGCGGTCGGCACGGGCGTTCCTTCGATGCCGGCGGAATTCGCCGATATGACGTAGGCGATATTTTCAAGCGCGCGCGCGCGTTTCGCGACGTCCTTGGGCGTCAGCCCCGGTGCGCCGACTTCCGACGTGGGGTGGAGAATAAGCTCGGCGCCTTTCAACCCGAGCATGCGCGCGACCTCCGGGTAGAGAATTTCTTCGCTCGCCACCGTCCCGATCCGGCCGATTTCCGTATCGACGACGGGGAAGACGCCGTCCTCGCCATAGATCTTTAGATACTGGTCCCAGACGTCGTAGGGCGTCGGACTGTAAAGCGAGATCATCCGACGATAGCGCAGCACCGCCTCGCCCGATGGGGCGTAAACGACGTTGGCCTGGAAGTAGAGGTCGGGAAAATTCGCGTCGTTCTCATAATGGTTTGAGCACAGATAAACGCCGAACGTCTTGGCGATCGCGGCGATTTGACCTTCGATCTCGCCGTCGACGTCGATTACGGCCTTGTCCTGCCATTCCTCGCGCGTTTCGCGAAGGGGAAAGCCCGTCATCCAGTATTCGGGCAGGACGACGAGGTTGAGGTCATAACCGTTGAAGCTTTTCAGAAAGCCTTTTGAGGCGGCGACCTGCCCTTTGACCCGGCCGACGGCGGCGAGCATGCGCGCGCGCGCGGCTTCGGCCGTTTTGTCTTGGTTGACCGCGTCGCAAACCGTTTGCAGCGCCAGTGCGCTAAAGCGTTCGCCGCCGGCGGCTTTCGCGTCGGACATAAGAACTCCCATCGCGCCCGCCCCGGCGAGGAGGCGGCGCCTGTCGATCATAACGCTCATGCGCCGCCTTCCGTCGCGGCGAACGCGTTCACGATATCCGATGCCGGCGCGAGAAGGACGCCCTCCATCGCGCAAAGCGCATCCAGCAGATCTCGAACGGCGCGCAGGCGAAACGGCTGCCCGACGACGTATGGCGTCATCGTGAAGCCGAAGCACTGCGCGCCGCGGCGCGCGGCGTCCGCGTGCATATAGGCCGCCGCTTCGACGATTTGGGCGCGCCACGCCTCTTCGTCGTGGTGCTTCACCGTCAATAGGGTGCGGTCGTCGAGTTCGTTGAGCAGCGGAAACGCGGCGAGGGGACCGGCGTCCGTCGTCATCGCCAGCGGCGCGAGGTCCGGTTCCCAGTCGAGACAGACGTCGAACCCCGCGCTACGGATCAGATCCGGCGTGCGGCGGCTCTGTTGGCGCGCCGGGCTCATCCACGCGCGCGGACTTAATCCGGCGGCCTCGAACGCCGAGCGGGTCTCGTCGACAAAACGCTTTTCGTCAGGTTCCGGAAGGCCGCCCCAATGGATATGATCCGTGCTAAGACCGTGCGCGGCGATCTCGTGGCCGGCGTCCCGAACCGCGTCGATCAACGGGCTGGCCCGGCCGATCAGCGCGGCGTTGACGGCGAACGTCGCCTTCACGTCGGCCTCCGCGAACGCCCTTAAAAGGCGGAAAGCGCCGACGCGGTTGCCGTAGTCGCGGACGGTGTAGTGGCGCAAGTCCGGGTACGGCGTCGCCATGGCCCCCGGATGGCGGAAGGGCTCGCCCGACGGCGTCAACGGAAACCATTCCAGCGGCACGACGATCGATGCGCCGACTTGCGCGCCGCCGGGCAACGCCGCCTTTTCGCGCCCCGATGTCGGCCGCCAGGAATAGCGATCAATATCTTGGCCGTACCGCCGCTTCGCGTACGTCGTATAATCGTCGGGCAAGCTCATTGGGCCGCTCCGCCGTCAAAGCCGGTCCCCGGCCGGGTCATTCCGCGCCGGTCGATGTCGGCGAGCGCCGCGTCCCAATAAGTCTCGCGGAAATAGCCGGCGATCTCGGCGCCGGTGGCGAACCAGACGTCCTCTTTGTGCGCCGTAACATGGCGCAGCGCGTCTTCGAACGCGCGGACCCGGTGCGGTTGGCTCACCAAATAGGCGTGCAGCGGAATGCACATCACCGTCCCGCTTTCCGCGCCCTCTTCGAGAAGTTGGTCGAAATGACGTTTCAAAACGTCGGCGTAGCGCGTCGGCGTCATCGCGAGGGCGCCGTACGTAATGACGTCGTTGACTTCGAGCGAGTAGGGCAGGGAAGCGAGCTTTCCGCTTTTCGTCTTCAAGGGTTGCGGTTGGTCGTCCTGGAAGAGGTCGCACGAATACCAGAAGTCGTATTCGGCGATGAGGTCGAGCGTGCGCTCGGTATGCGTCAACGCCGGGGCTAGGTAGCCGCGAATGCGCTGGCCGGTCGCTTGTTCGACGGTGCGGATCGCATCCTCGATGACCGCGCGCTCTTGGGCTTCGGTCATATTGTACGAATAGCGCGTATTATAAACGCCGTGGGAGAAAAACTCCCAATTGCGCTCCGTGCACGCTTCAATAATTTCCGGGCAGTGGTCGCACATGGCGATGTTCAGCGAAACCGATCCGCGCAAGGCGTAAGCGTCCAGGAGCTCCATCAGGCGCCAATGTCCAACGCGGTTGCCCCAATCGCGTTGGGAATAGCCGACGACGTCGGGCGTCGGTTTCGGCCAGCCGGGACGTGAAGGATTAACCGGCGGGTCGAATTCGTAAAACTCGATGTTCGGGGCGATCCAAAAAGCAAGCTTCTTGCCGTCGGGCCAAACGAACTTTGGGCGATCTTTATACGGCCAATAATCGTAAAGATTGGGGTCCGCCTGCATGGGGCTTCTCTTAAAACCCTTGATCGCCGGCGTCGTCGTCGGGCGCCTGCAACGTGCGGATTTCGTCGAGCGAGGCGGGCGGTTCGCGCCACAGCGTATGGTTCGCCTCGATATGCTCACGCAGGCGTTCGGGGAGCTCGTCGAAACTGTCGACGCGCCAAGTGACGAGATGATAAATGGCCTTCCCGTCGGGGCTCTCTTTGGCGGCCCACGCCGGCAGGTCGCCGTAGCGCACCCAAGAGAGTTGATTGCGCGGCGTCGAGCGCGACCGGCGGTATCTCGGTTGGAAGAAAAAGTCGTAATTCTCAAAGGCTTCGACGCGCCGATCCGTTCCCGGAATGTCGATATCGAGATAAACGGGCGCCGTCACGACCAAGGTCTCGCCGATGCGTTTTGCGCTCATGTTCCCGGAGGGGCCGAGCCGGGTGACGCGCGGCGCGCGGCCTTGCTCGACATAGGTCTCGATCGCGTCGCCTTTCAGTTCGTACGTGATGAATTGGTAGGGATAGGCGATGGGCTCGACCGGCGCGCCGTCCCACTCGGTGAGGATCGCGTCGCTTTCCGGGTCTTTATAGAAATAGATCTTACGGTTGTATTGATGCGCTAGCGGACGGTCTTTTTCAGGCTTTGCGCTGCGGGCCGCATCGTAGCCTTCCATCCCGAACAGAAGCTCGCCGCTCGGGTAGGCCCTAATCGTTCCGACTGAATACCAATAGACCGGCTCGCCGTCGCCGACGCGGCCCGATACGAACGTGTCGAACGCGTCCTGATCGAATCCCTCGGCCGCGACGGGCGCGGCGCCCAGGAACGCTGCCGCGGCGACGGCCGTAAGCGGCATGAGAAAACGGTGCATAGGCTTCATAGCGGACATTCCCCTTCGGTGCGCCGGGTCTAGCGGCGTGCGGCGAACCAATCGCGAACCTCGTCGACGTCGACGACGTCGGCGTATTTTAGTTGGAGGTCGGTCAAATTGGCGAAGTGATAGCTCTCGTGCTTGTCGGCGACGCATTGTTCGGGGACGATCGTACGGTACCCGTGCGACAAACAATCGACGGCGGTCGCGCGGACGCAGCCGGACGTCGAGCCGCCGGTCAAGACGACGGTGTCGACTTTATGCCAGACGAGATAGCTTGCGAGCGGGCTTTCGAAAAACGCGCTCGGCATGCGTTTGGTGTAAACGAGGTCGACGTCCGCCTCGACGGCGCAGCGCGGGTCGAGTTGATGGCGCTCGGATCCGTATTTGATGTTCTGCAAGCTGTCCGGCGTATTCGTCCGAGTGCCCCATACGCCCGCGTCGCCGGCGTCGCGCTTATAGGCGACTTGGGTCCACACGACAGGCATGTCGGCGCGGCGGGCGAGGTCTGAAATTTCGTTGATGTAGTCGATCTGCTTTGGATCGGTGACGTAGGCGGTTTTCGGGAAGAGGTCCGGCCGCGTGTAAGCCTGCTGCACGTCGATGTTCACGACGGCGAGTTTTTCCCCGAGGCCGAAGCGCGCGCGCGCCGGATTGGCTTTGACCTCGGCGTAGATTTCGCGCGCCGTTTTGCCTGGCGTCGCCATGGTCGGGTCGAATGTGAGCGTCATCGCGTGATCTCCGCAAATGATATATCTTTTTTGACGGCGCTGGTCGACGGCGTCAAAGTAACGCGACAGTCGGTCGGCCAAAAGCGGCGGGCGGCGGGTAAGGCGACGACGACATGTCCGTAACCGGTCTGGTGCTCATTGTTTACATGGCGGGCTTGTTGGGCGTCGGCTTTTGGGCGAGCCGGCGCGCGGCGACGCAGGAGGACTTTTTGCTCGGCGGCCGGTCAATCGGTCCGGTCGTTGCCGGCTTGGCCTACGCCGCGTCGACCTCTTCGGCATGGGTCTTGTTGGGGTTCACCGGGTTTGTGGCGACGGTCGGCGTCTCGGCGCTTTGGATCACGCCGGGCGTTATCGCCGGGTACGCCGCCGTTTGGTTGTGGATGGGGCCGTATTTGAATGCAGTTTCCCGAAGGCGCGGGTTTTTGACCGCGCTGGACGTTATCGCGGCGGACGCCGGGCCCGCGACGCGCGCCGTCAAAGCGACGGCCGCGCTGATGATTATGTTTTGCTTCGCGTTCTACATCGCGGCGCAGTTTCAGGGCGCGGGCGCGGCGCTTTCCGAAGCGTTTGCGATCGAGCGCCGAACCGCCGTCGTCGCCGGCGCGGCGGTCATTCTGGCGTACACGTTTCTTGGCGGGTTCTGGGCGGTCAGCCTGACCGACACGGTGCAGGGGGCGGCGATCCTTCTCATCGCGATCGTCTTGCCGCTTGCAGCTGCATCGGCGGCCGGCGGTTTGTCCGGCGTCGCGGCGGCGGTCGCCGACCAGCCGGGCGCTTTCGACGCGCCGTTCGGAGCCTACGCCGGTTGGTCCGCCTTCGGATTTTTTATCGGGATCAGCGCCGTCGGCTTCGGCGCCATGGGCCAGCCGCATCTGTTGACCTGGGTGATGGCCGTCAAAGACGACGCGGCGCGGTTGCAAGGCGCTGCCGTCGCGATCGGCTGGGGCGTGTTAGTCTACGCCGGCATGGCGGTGATCGCTTTGTCCGCGCGCGCCCTCGCCGAACCCGGCGCGCCGCTCGGCGAGCGCATCGTGTTCGATATGGCCCAAACGGCGTTGCCCGGTTTGCTCCCGGCGTTGGTCGCTGCGGCGATCCTCTCGGCCATCATGTCGACGGTGGACTCCCAACTCCTGGTCGCATCGGCGACCGCAAGCCATGATCTCGGCCTCGCGCGAGCCGCGCCCGGGCGCGA
>JBCCZS010000029.1:0-22409 GCA_039187035.1 Pseudomonadota bacterium
ACCTTACACGGGGACAAAATGGCGACTTTTGGGGTGCGGTTCGCGCTGCTGACGATGATGGCCGGGCTTTCGGCTTGTGGCGAACCTGTTGAGGAGACCGCGGCGAAGGCCGTTCGACCCGCGAAGCTAATCGAAATCTCTCAGTCTGTCGGGGTACGCACCTTGCGGCTCCCGGCCGTCGTCGGCGCTGCGTCGACATCGGACCTCGCCTTCCAAGTCTCTGGCCAGATGCTGGCCCTTGACATCGAAGAGGGGCAGTTCGTCGAAAAAGGCCGCGTTTTGGCGGGCCTTGATCAGCGCAGCTTTATCAATGATGTCGCGAGCGCGCGCGCCCAATTCGACAACGCGCAGATCGAGTTCGAACGGGCGGAGAAACTCGTCGCGGCCGACGCAATTGCGCAAAGCGTCCTGGACGAGCGCCGCAGTGCGCGCGACACGCGGCGCGCTAATCTGGACACGGCGCAAAAGGCCCTCGAGGACACCGTCATCCGCGCGCCCTTCGACGGCGTCGTTGCGGATATTTTTGTTGAGTCCTTTGAAAACATTAACGCGCAAGCCCCGGTTTTGACACTGCAAAGCCAGGGCGACGCCGAGGCGATCGTCCAGGTCCCCGCAAGCCTCGTCGTCAACATTGAGAATTTGAACCCCCTCGACATCCAGCTCGAACTCGACGCCGCACCGGACCTCATCATGCCGGCCGAGTTTTCCGAAGCCGCCTCCGTCTCAGACCCCAACACCCAAACGTTCGAGACGCGCTTTTCGTTTTCGCCGCCGGGCAATCTCGTGGTCTTGCCGGGGATGACCGGTATTTTGACGGGCCGGTTTGAAACGCTGTCCGAGGCGGGCGAGGCCAACCTCCTCATCACGTTGCCGGTCAGCGCCGTCGTCGCCGAGGCGGGACAACCTTATGTCTGGGTCGTCGACGAGGCGACGATGACGGTGTCGCGCCGCGACGTCGCGGTCGAGCCCGGTCCGGGCGGCAACGTCGTCGTCACGGACGGCCTGAAGCCCGGCGAAGTCGTCGTCGGCGCCGGCGGTCAATATTTGTTCGAAGGCGCCGAAATCCGCCGTTACGAGGCGTAATCGCGCCATGTCGATTGCTGAATACTCGATAAAGAACCGCTTGATCACGTGGATCGTGGTCATCCTGTCGATCGCCGGCGGCGTCTACGCCTACCAGATGATGCCGCGGTTTGAGGATCCGGAATTCACTATCCGGATCGCCCAGGTGATTACGGAATATCCCGGTGCGACGCCCGAAGAAGTGGCGAATGAAGTCAGCGACGCGCTGGAGGCCGAAATCCAGTCGATGCAGGAGGTCGACGAAATCACCTCCACGTCGTCCGACGGGCTGTCGATCATCGACGTTGAAATCAAATTCGATTTCGCGCCCGACAAACAGGCGTTGCAAGCGGTTTGGTCGAAACTGCGCAACCGCGTCGACGACGCGGTCGCAGATCTGCCGCCGGGCGCGGGGCAACCCGTCGTCAATGACGAATATGGCGACGTCTACGGATTATATTATCTGGTGACCGGCGACGGCTTCACGCTCAAAGAACTCGAAGACTACACGCTCGCCCTGCGCAAAAACATTTTAACGGTTGACGGCGTCGCCAAGGTCGAGCTCAGCGGCGACCAAACCGAGGCGATTTACGTCGAAGTCTCGCGCGAACGGGCGGCGGCACTCGGCGTGTCGATTTCGAACATTTTCAACGACCTCGCCCAACAGAATTCCGTCGTTTCCGCCGGCGACGCGGTCATCGGCGACCGGCGCATCGTCATCCACCCGACCGGGGCGCTGGACACGGTCAGCGCGATTGAGAACGTCGTCGTGACGACCGGCGCCGACGGCGACCTCGTCTACTTACGCGACATCGCGACGGTCCAGCGCGGGCTCGTCGATCCGCCGATGAATCTCGTGCGTTTCAACGGTCAGGAGGCGATCGGTTTCGGCGTCTCCAACGTGTCCGGCGCCAATGTGGCCAAGATGGGTGAGGCCGTCCGTGCAAAGATCGAAGAAACGATCGGAGAACGGCCCATCGGCGTCGAGCTGCACGAGTTTTACCACCAGGGCGATGCGGTCAATGAATCCGTCGTCAGCTTCGTGTGGAACGTCGTCGCCGCCCTCGTCATCGTGCTCGTCGTCCTGTTCGTGTTCATGGGATTCAATTCGGCGATCATCATCGGCTTCACGCTCCTGGTGACGATTGCGGCCACACTGGCGACGATGCTCGTCGCGGACATTCCCCTGCACCGCATTTCGCTTGGGGCCCTGATCATCGCGCTCGGCATGTTGGTCGACAACGCGATCGTCGTCACCGAAGGCATTCTCGTCGGCGTCCAGAAGGGGCGCAAAAAGCTCGACATCGCCGTTGAAACCGTCGGTAAAACCAAATGGGCGCTCCTTGGCGGCACCGTGATCGGGGCCATCGCGTTCGCCCCGATCGGGTTCGCGCCGGGCGACACGGGCGAATATGCGGGCGATTTGTTCTGGGTCGTGTCGATCTCGCTGCTCTACAGCTGGATTTTCGCAATCACGCTCGTGCCGATGCTCGCGGACATGATCTTCAAACAGGCGAGCAACGCCGACGCCGACAAGCCGGACGGCGTCATGACGCGGCTTTACAAGAGCTTCATGCGCGGGGTCCTGACCCTGCGATGGCTCGTCGTCGCCGGCGCGATCGGCGTGTTTGCAGCGTCCGTTGTCGCCTTCCAATCAGTGAAGGTCGGGTTCTTTCCCGCGTCGACGACGCCGCAAATCGCGGTCGATTACTGGTTGCCGCAAGGGACTGACATCGCCGCGACGTCCCTCGATATGGCGCGGATCGAGCGTGAACTCATGGAGTTCGACGGGGTTGAGGGCGTCCATACGATCGTCGGGTCCGGCGGTTTGCGGTACATGCTGATCTACTCGCCGGAGAACCCGAACGCCGCCTACGGACAATTCCTAATCCAGACGCGCGACTTCGACGTGATCGAAGGGCTCGTGCCGCAGATTCAGACCTACTTGGACGAGAATTACCCGGCGTCGCAGGCGCGCGTGAAGAAATTCGTGCTCGGACCGAGCCAAGGCTCGAAGATCGAAGCGGTGTTTCGCGGTCCGGACCCGCGCGAATTGCGGCGTCTCGCGTCCGAAGCGAAGGCGATCATGATCACCGATCCGGAAGCCGTGGGCGTAAAAACCGACTGGCGCCAGGAGATCCCGGTGTTCGAGCCGGTTTATGACGGCGAGCGCGGCCGGCGCGTCGGCGTCGCGCGCGAAGATCTCGCCGCGGCGCTTGAAACGAACTTTTCGGGCGCGACGATCGGCGTCTATCGCGAAGGCGACGACCTCATCCCGATTATTTCGCGCGCGCCGGAACGTGATCGGCTCGACTTTGAGTCCGGCGAAACGATCCAAGTGCCGAGCAGCCGTACGGGGGCCTCGGTCCCGGTATCCGAGACGGTTCGAGGACTGAACGTCATCTGGCGAGACGGCCGGCTTCTGCGCGAAGACCGCGTTTGGACGCTTAAAGTGCAGGCCGATCCGAAAGTCGGCGTTCTCGCCTCCGCCGTGCTCGCCCGCGTCCAACCGCAAATCGAAGCGATCGCGTTGCCGGAGGGCTACTCGCTGCGCTGGGACGGCGAAATCGGCGACAGTACGGAAGCCAACGGCCAACTGGCGGGCACGTTCCCGCTCGCGGCCATGGCGATCGTCCTCGTCATGATCTTCCTGTTCAACGCCCTACGCCAACCCGCGGCGATCTGGACGATCGTGCCGCTCGTCATCGTCGGCGTCGTCGTCGGCCTCCTCGCCACGAACACGACCTATGAATTCATGGCGATCTTGGGGACGTTGTCGTTGGTCGGTCTTCTGATCAAAAACGCCATCGTGCTTCTTGACCAGATGGACCTTGAGATCCGCGAGGGCAAACCGCGCCACGATGCCGTCATCGACTCCGCCGCGAGCCGCGTGCGGCCCGTCATGATGGGCTCCATGACGACGGTTCTCGGCGTCATCCCGCTTTTTTCGGACGTCTTTTTCGCCTCAATGGCCGTCGTTATCGCGTTTGGGCTGAGCTTCGGCACGCTGATTACGCTCGTCGTCTTGCCGGCGATCTACGCTCTTTATTTCGGGATTAAATCGTCTGAAAGCGTTCGCGCCCAGGAAAGGAAGATGTCCTATGCCCCATCGTAATTTGGCGGCCTTGCTTCTCGCAATTCCGATCGCGGCGACCGGCTGCGCGAGCGTCGAACCGGGCTACAAAGAAGCCGCGCGGCGCGCCGAAGCCGCCTTGCCCGACATCGAAGACGAATGGCGCGCCGCAGCCGACAGCGTGCGCGGAGAGCCGATCGGCTGGATTGAAGCGTTCGACGACCCGGCGCTCCTCGCCTTGGTGAAAGAAGCGCAAGAGAACAACAATGACCTCGCCGCCGCAGAGGCCGCCGTCGAACGTGCGCGCGCGCTGGCCCGTCAGGCCGGGGCCGAGCTCAGCCCCCAGCTCGATCTCGTGGCGGGTACGGATAATTCAGGCGTCGTCGACGGCGACGACCGAAGCTCCTACAGCGCCGGGCTGCAATTGACGTGGGAAGCCGACGTATGGGGGCGGATCCGGTCGGGCAAACAATCGGAGAACGCGAATTTCGAAGCAACGCAAGCGGACTTTCGCTTCGCCCAATATTCGCTCGCCGCAAACGTCGCGACGACCTATTTCCTGGCGATCGAAGCCGTGCGCCAGGAGGCGATCACGCAAGGGGTCGTCGACGCGCTCGCCGAGACGCTCCGGATCGTGACCGTTCGCTTTGAGAACGGTTTGTCGTCGGCACAAGATCGCGCCCTGTCGCGGTCCGAACTTGCAACGGCTCAAGACCAACTCGAAGACGTGCAAGGGGCCAAACGGGACGCGTTCCGGGCGTTGGAAGTCTTGATCGGGCGCTATCCGTCCGCGGACCTGGACCTCCGGCAAGACCTGCCGGCGATGCCCGCGCGCCCGCCGGCCGGCCTGCCGTCGCAATTGCTGGAGCGCCGGCCGGATCTCATCGCGGCCGAACGGCGGATCGCCGCGTCGGTCGACGCGCTTGACGCCGCCGAAGCGGCGAAGCTCCCGCGGTTTTCCCTCACGACGAGTTTCGGCGGCGCGTCCGACGATCTTGAGAACATCTTCGACCCGGAAAACCTCGCCTGGTCCGTTGTTTCAAATCTGGCGGCGCCGCTGTTCGACGGCGGGCGCCTCGACAGCCAAGTCGATATTGAATCGGCCGACCTGGAAGAAGCCGTCGCCAATTACGCCCAGGCGGCTTTGGACGCGTTTTCGGAGGTCGAAACCGCGCTTGATCAGTCCACGGTGTTGCTCCGTCGTCAGGAAGTCCTGCAGGTCGCGGAGAGCGAAGCGGAAAACGCGTACCGGCTCGCCCGCATCAGCTATCAGGAAGGCGAGACCGACCTTATCGACGTCTTGAACATTCAGCAGACGGTTTTTGACGCGCAAAGCAACCTCTTGAGCGTCGAGCGGGCGCTCCGCGAAAACCACGTGTCCCTGAACCTGGCGCTCGGCGGCGACTGGCGCGCCGCGACGGAGGGCACGCTCGCCGCGCCGCGTTCCTAGACGCCGCCTTGGGACCGCACGCGGTGTTTCGCGCAACAGGGGGCGCCTATCTATGTGGGGTTTTGTCGGGCGCGTCGCGATCGTCGTCATTGTTTTCGCAGGCCTTCTTTTCGGGATCGCGCAGGTGAAAACGCCGCGACACGATCGGGACTGGGCGCCGCAATTCGCGCGCGTGGCGTCGTTCGACCCCAACGGGGAGGGCGCCTACGTTCTTCAGAATTTGCGGGCGTTCGACCATCGCGCGGGAAAACCGTCTTTGCCGTCTTGGGATACGATCGAGCTCGACGTCGCCGAGCTTATGGAGGTTTGGTTCTTCGTCGAGCCGTTCCCCGTAAGCGATTTGTTCGCGCACACCTTCGTGTCTTTCGTCTTCGAAGACGACGTCGGGTCCCGAAAGACGATCAGCATATCGGTGGAGGCCCGGCGCGAGAACGGCGAGAAGTACACGCCGCTCGCGGGCCTCATGCGTGAATTTGAACTCTCTTATGTGTGGTCGACGGAAAAAGACGTCGCGACGCGGATCGTCGTCAAGCAAGGTCGCGACCTCTTCGCGTACCCCATCGTCCGCCCGCGCGAGACCGCGGTCCGCGTGTTCGAGCATTTCGTCGAGCAGACGAACGCGCTCGCGGCGACGCCGCGCTTTTACGACACGGTCACTTCCAACTGCACGAACGAGCTATTTAAGGCCGTCAACAAAGCCTATCCGGGTTCGGTTCCCGCGGGCCCCGCGTGGTTGTTTACGGGTCTGTCGGCGAGCCGGCTCCACGCCAGCGGCCATCTCGGCGACGACGACGTCCCGTTTTCGCAGATCAAAGCAGACGCCGCCGTCGACGACTTCATTCGCGAGTATGCTCGGTTTACGGATGAAGCATTTTCCGCGGCGTGGCGCCAGTCGCGCGACCAGCGCGTAAGCCGGCGCTTGCCAGTGCAGCGACAAAGCGCGAGCGGAGACGGCGCCCACGCCCAGGCCCACGCCCATCGAGCCCGCAACAGCGCGTCCGGAACCGCCGACAATGCCTGAGCAGATCGACGTCGACGGCTATCTTTCTTTCACTGTCGGAATGATCGTCTTTTTTGCTGGGAAACGCATCAACGAAGCCGTGCCGCTCCTGAAGGAGTACAACATCCCGGATTCGGTGACGGGCGGCATTTGCGCGTCCATGGTCGGCTTGCTGCTCTATGTCGGGACGGGCGCGGCGTTGAACTACGATCTCGCGCCGCGCGATCTCTTGCTGATCTACTTCTTTACGACGATCGGGCTGAACGCCAGCATTCGCGACTTGGTTTCCGGCGGCCGTCCGCTCGTCATTCTCTTGGTCCTGACGTTGGGCTACATCGTCATTCAAGATGTGGTCGGCGTCGCCGCGGCGCGGTTTCTCGGGCTCGACGGTGCAATCGGCGTTCTCACGGGCTCGGCCTCGTTGATCGGCGGGCACGGCACGGCGATCGCTTGGGCCCCGGAAATCGCCGAGAACCACGGCGTTGAGAACGCGTTGGAGATCGGGGTCGCGTCGGCGACGCTCGGTCTTGTCCTGGCGAGCCTTCTCGGCGGACCGATCGCGAAGGTGTTGATCGAGCGTTTTAATCTGTCTAGCGACGAACGCGAAAGCGAACGGGTGGTCGGCGTCGGCGACGCCGTCGCGGACGACGCCCACGTCGGTTATGAGAGCTTTTTGCGCGCGCTCCTTGTCGTCCATATTACGATCATCATCGGGTACGCCGCGTCGGTCGGGATCGAGGCGACAGGTTTGAAACTCCCGAAATTCGTCCCCTGCCTGTTGGTCGGCATCGTTTTTACGAACGTGATGGCGCAGTTTTTCCCGGCCGCGCCGTGGCCGGCCCGCACGAAGTCGTTGGCGTTGATCGCGGATCTCTCGTTGGCGCTGTTCATCTCCATGTCGTTGATGGGCATGCAATTATGGACGATCGCCGATCTCGCCGGGCCGCTCGTCGTCATTTTAGGGCTTCAAGCAATCATGGCTGTGGCCTTCGTGTTGTTCGTTTTGTTCGTCGCCATGGGGCGCGGATACCTTGCGGCCGTCCTGGGCGCGGGCTTTGCGGGTTTTTCCCTCGGCTCCACGCCGACGGCGATCGCGAATATGACTGCGGTGACGAAGAAGCACGGGCCCTCGCCGACGGCGTTCATCATCCTGCCCCTCGTCGGGGCGTTCTTCGTCGACCTGACGAACGCGTTCGTCATCCAATTCTTCCTCAGCCTATGACGTGGCGCGCGGCAGATGGCGGGAACGTCGGTCGATCGGCTCAACGCGCCGGCGCGGCCCGCGCCGAACGCCGCGCGTTCGCGCGATCGCCCGGCAAGGCTTGAGCAGCTGGAGGCCCGTGAAATGTCCAAGAACGTTTTAATCGTCGGCGGCGGCCTCGGCGGCTTGATGCTCGCAACGCTGCTCGGCCGGCAAGCGCGCAAAACCGGCGCGTTCGCCGTTTCGCTCATCGACCGGGCGCCGGTGCACGTGTGGAAACCGATGTTGCATGCGTTCGCGGCCGGCACGGCGAACGCGCACGAGGACGGCGTTCCATACTTGGCGCAGGCGAGGCGCGCCGGCTTCACGTATTTGCCGGGCGAATTTCACGCGATCGATCGCAACGCCAAAGAAGTCGGCATCCGGATGACCGGCCTCGACGACGGCGCGACCGACGCGACGCGCGTGCCCTATGACGTTCTCGTGATCGCCATCGGCAGCGGTTCCAACGATTTCGGCACGCCGGGGGTCGCCGAACACTGCCACTGCATCGACAGCCTGTGGGGCGCTGAGGCGCTGAATAAAACCATCCGCCGAGAAATCGTCAAAAGCGCGATCCGGGGCGGCGACATCGACATCGCCGTTATCGGCGGCGGGGCCACCGGCGTCGAGTTCGTCGCCGAGACAGCGCGACTTGTCGACGTCGGCGCGTCGTATAGCGGGATCGATTTGCGAAGCCGGCTGCAATTGACGCTGCTCGATGCGGGCGACCGCATTCTCGGCGGGTTCCCTGAGGACTTGGCGGACCGCGTCTCGGCGAAGCTCTCCGAGCTCGGCGTCGTGGTCGAGACCGGCGCGAAAGTGACGTCGGCCGACGCGGCCGGGTTCGCGCTCGCCGGCGGCGGTCGCGTCGATGCCGCCGTCAGGGTCTGGGCGGCCGGGGTCAAGGCCCCGGCCCCGCTCACGGGCGCGATCGACCTGGAACGCGCGCCGTCGGGGCAAATCCTCGTCACGCCGACGCTGCAAGCGCAGTCGGATCCGAGCATATTCGCGCTTGGCGACTGCACGCGGTTCACGCCGCGCGGGGGCCAACGGCCCCTGCCGCCGACCGGTCAGGTCGCTCGTCAGCAAGCCGATCATTTGGCTAAAGCGATCCCCGCGTTTTTGCGCGGCGAGGCGCTCGCCGACTTCGCCTATCGCGACATGGGATCGTTGGTGTCGTTGAGCCAATACGGCGCTTACGGCTCCATTGCGGGCAGGGGGCCGATCCCGAGCGTTGCGATCCAGGGGTGGTTCGCCAAACGGGCCCATCGCGTATTCTATCGAATGCACCAGTTCGGCTTGTACGGACCGGTCGGCGGCGCGATCGTGATGGCGCGCGACGGGCTTAACAGTCTTATCAAACCCGCCGTACGGTTCGACTAGCGCGGCGAAGACAGCGGGAGCGGCGGACATGACCTTGAGGGCTTTATCGACCGCGCGGCGGCGACGCGCCTGGCCGGCGATCATCGCGATCGCGCTGTTGTCGGCCGGGTGCGCGTACTCGCCCGCGTCCCTGCCCGTGATCGAGCCCGACCGGTATGAGGGCGCCAAACACACCGTGATCGTCGCGACCAGCCGGGCCAAGCTTGACGATCCTCTGTTGCGGTTCGGCGATGCGCGGTCGGACGATTTGTCGTTTGAAGAGATCGAGGTCTGGACGCCGTCGAGCCGCAAGCCCGGGTCGGTCGCTTATCCGTCAAAAAAGCCTAAGCCCGACAAGGAGTTCGCGGTCCTCAGCATCAACCCGCTGGACGCCGAAACCTTCAAGGATACGTTGCGGCGACGGGTCGCCGACGAAGATTCGGAAAAGCGCGTCTTTATATTTGTACACGGCTATAACGTTCCCTACGCCAACGGGATCTACCGACATGCGCAGTTAATGGAGGATTTCGACGCCAGCGGCGTCGCGCTGCATTTTTCCTGGCCGTCCTCGGGGCGATCGCTCGGGTATTTGTACGATCGCGACAGCGTCCAATTCGCCCGCGACGGGCTTGTCAACGTGCTTGTCGCCGCCGGCGAATCCGGGGCCGACACGGTCTTCTTGATGGGGCATTCCATGGGCACCCTCCTTGTGATGGAAGCGCTTCGTCAACTGAACATCAGCGGCCAGACCGACGTCATCGAGAAGATCCGACCGCTCGTCCTGGCCTCGCCCGACATCGACGTCGACGTATTTCGGTCGCAAATGAACGCGCTCGAACGCCGTCCCGATCCGATCGTCGTTTTCGTGTCGCAGAAAGACGGCGCGCTCAAATTGTCCGAACGCCTGCGGGGCGGCCGCTCGCGGGTCGGATACGGCTCCAATATTGAGGAGTTGCGCGAAAACGGGATCGTCGTCATCGATTTGTCGGAGCTTGACGTTGGCGAAGGCACGAACCATTCCGCGTTCGCCTCGTCGCCCGAATTGATCCGGGCTCTGCAGCAAGCGAACGTGGCGGAGGTGACGCAGCGCTCGGCGGACCGGCCGCGCGATCCAATGGCCCCGCTAAACGCGTTGCGCGATTTGACCGAAGGCATCGTTTTTTTGCCGGAGCGCAAATAGGCCGAACGGCGATGGAGCCGTCCGGCATGCCGGTCAAAGGCGAAAGCCACGAACAACGGCGGCGATCGGCGCGGTTACGCAGACGCCCGTTCGGGTTTGATTGCGCCGGCGGCTTCTAGCGCCTGAACCTCGTCGGGGTCGACGCCGAATTCCTCCAGGACGTCGTGCGTGTCGGCGCCGTGCCTCGGGGCCGGCCTTACAACGAACTGCGACCCCTGCGGTCCGCCGTGGGCCGCGGTCGATCCGACATGGTGGCGAATGGAGCCGTCTTCGGGGTCTTCGAAATCGACGACGGTTCCGTTTGCGCGGCCCTCGGCCGCCGCTTCGTTCGGCGTCAACACTGCGGTGACGCAGCAGTCCGTCTCGTCAAACACCGCCGTCCAGTCCGCTAAGGGTTTGGTACGGAAGATGTCGGCGAGCGTCGCGCGTAAATCGTCGGCCGCGTCGCCGGCGGAGAGGTGGCGCGGGATCAAGTCCGGCCGGTCGAGCGCCTCGCACAAGCGGCGCCAAAACTGGGGTTCGAGCGCGCCGACGGCGAGCCAGCGATCGTCTTGCGTCTGATAATAGCCGTAACAGGCGAGGGCGCCGGTCAGCATATCGCCGCCGCGCGGGGCTTCTCGGTGAAACGTCTTGCCGGTCGCGGTCGGCATGACGTTGTGGCCGAGGATCACGTCGGTCATCGACACGTCGAGATAGGCGCCGCGCCCGGTCCGCTCGCGCTGAAAGAGCGCCGTCAGGATCGCGTTGACGGCGCCGAGGCCGCCGCCGGCGATGTCGGCGATTTGGAAGTTCGACAGGGACGGCGCACCGCCCGCCGCGCCCAGTTGGTCCGAGACGCCGGCGATGGCGCACATATTGATGTCGTGCGCCGCCATGTGCGCCCGCGGGCTGCGCGCGCCGTAGGCGGAAATCGAGCAATAAACGAGGTCCGGTTTGACCGCGGACAGATCCGCATAGCCGAGGCCGAGCCGGTCCATCGTCCCGGGACGGAAATTCTCCACGACGACGTCGGCCTGCGCGACGAGATGACGGATCGCGTCGCGGCCCGCTTCATTCCGTGCGTCGATCGCGATCGATCGCTTGCCGCGGTTCACCATGTGGAAGAGGTGCGACATGGAAACGCCGAACGCCATGTCCTGGCGGGCGTAGTCCCCGCGGGCCAGATCTTCGACCTTAACGACCCGCGCGCCGTGATCGGCGAAGTGCAGCGTCGCCAACGGCCCCGGCAGGAGGCGCGTAAAGTCGAGAACGGTCAATCCTTCGAGGGCGGACGACATCATGGATTTCCTTCGCGCAACGCATCCCGCAGGGCCCGGCGCAGCACTTTGCCGACCGGCGTCTTCGGCAAGGCGTCGACGAACCGGTAGTCTTTCGGGCGCTTATAATTCGTCAGGCGTTCAGCGCAGTGGGCGGCCAGCGCGTCCGCGGTCAATGCGGTATCGTCCGCAACGACGAACGCGACCGCGCGTTCGCCGCTCTTGTCGTCGGGGACGCCGACGACGGCCGCTTCGAGAACGCCCGGGTGCTCGGTGAGCGCCTGTTCGATTTCCGTCGGGAAGACGTTGAAGCCGCTGACGATCAGCATGTCTTTCTTTCGATCGACAAGAAAAAGATAGCCGTCCGTATCGAGATAACCGATGTCGCCGGTCCGCAGCCAACCCTCGTGGAACGCGTCGTCGTTAAGCCGATCGTCCCCGATATAGCCCGACATGATTTGCGGGCCCTTGGCGACGATCTCGCCGGCCTCGCCCTGAGGCGCCCAGCCGCCGTCTTCGGCCAAGATTCGCAGGTCGGTGCCGGGGACGGGCAACCCGACAGATCCCGCACGGAACAACGCGCCCGGCGGATTGCTCGTTAGAACGGTGGTCGCCTCGGTCATCCCGTAGGACTCCAAGATCTCCGCGCCCGTCGTCTCGCGCCATGCGGCCGCGACGGTCGGGTCCATCGGCATGGCGCCGGTGACGGTGAGTTCAAGCCGCGGCGGATCGGCTTTGAACCAGTCCTCTTTCAGAAGATGTGCGAACAGCGTGCTGACGCCGGGGAAGACGGTCGGCGGAAATTTGGCGAACGCGGCTTTGAGATTGCTGAGCGGGCGCGGGCTCGGCGCCAAAATAAGCTCGCCCCCCAGGCCGAGGGTGCTCACGGCCACGTAAAACCCGAACATGTGAAAGAGCGGCATGACGAGCAACGTGCGCTCGCCGGTTCTGTCGAGCAGTTCGGGGACGAGCGCGGCGACCTGGTCGATATTGTGCGTAAGGGCTGAAAACGTCAGCGCTACGCCTTTTGATCGACCGGTCGTGCCGCCGGAATATTGGTAAAAGTCGGCGGTCGGCGGATCGGCGCCGTCGGCGTCGTCGGGCGTGAACGGGCGGCGTGCGCCCGCCGTCAACGCGTCGGCGAACGTCATATGCGGGCGGCGCATCGCCGGCACGAGCTTTTTCACGCGGCGCAACACGAAGTCGAGAAACGCCCGTTGGGCGGGGGCGAAGAATTCGGTCACGCTGAACTTAACCAGGACGAGCCTGGGGTCGTCCGCGGCCAGCGCGTCGATCCGGTCACCGAACAAATCGGCGAAAATGACGGCTTTGGCGTTGCAATCCGCGATCTGGCGACGGGTCTCTTCGACCGTGTAGAGCGGGTTGACGTTGCTCAAAACGAACCCTGCGCGCAGCGCGCCGAACATCGCGACGACATAGGCCGCGCAATTGGGCCCTTGACCGGCGACGACGTCGCCGGCGACGAGCTCGGGCCGTGACTGCAAGAAGGCCGCAAAGTCCCGGGAGCGGCGCTCGACCTGCGCGAAGGTGAGCGTCGCCGACGCGCCGTTCGGCAACACGGTCGTCAAGAAGGGTGCGGCGCCATACCGATCGGCGGCGTCCGTCAGCGCGCGCTCGATCCGCGTCTGCGGCGGCGCGGCGACGGCGTCCAGCGCGCGCGCGCGGTCGCCGTAGAAGCTGCGCCAGGGCGCGCGCGCTTCGGCGCCGGGCGCGCCGTCGGCCGACGCGCTCACGGCGCGTCCCACCAATCCGGCCGGGGCGGCGGCGCGGTTACGCCCTGACGTGGGGCGATGAACCGGTCCATGAGGGCGATCCACCGATCGAGATGGGCGCGGAACCGTTCCGGACTTTCCATGAGCGGCGCGTCCAGCATCATGCCGCGCAATTGCCACTGCGTGAGCAAGATAATCTCCTCGACGCTGAACCCGGTGTTGGGCTTGGCTTTAAAGTAGTGCCGCGCCGCGGCCGCATACATATCTTTGACGCGTCGCATAAGCACGCTGAGTTGCCGCGCAAGTTCGGCGTCGGTGCGCGCGGCGATCAAGAGTTCGAGCGCGACCTTGCCGTCCCGCGTCAAGAACACCCGCTCCCACAAGGCGAAGACGAGGCGCCGCAGGCGGTCCTCCGGGTCGTCGTCGAAGGGCGCGGCGTCGCCGAGCCTGCGAAAAATCTTGCGCATCAGCCGGTCTGCGGCGGCTTCGATGAGGGCGGCTTTGGATTCAAAATGGTGCAGGTGCGCCCCGCGCGACACGCCGGCTTCCTTAACGATGACCGATATGGTCGCGCCCGCGTAGCCGTATTTGTCGAGCGCGACGATCGTCGCGTCCAGCAACCGTGTGCGCATCTCTTGCGAGCGCTGTTCCTGGGTCCGCCGCTCGTGGCGCGCCGGTTGGGCTTTGGCGGGCGGTTTCAGGGCGGCGCCGGTGCCAGCGAGTGCGGCGTCTTTCATGCGCGATCGTCCTTAATCCGCCGGTAGGCCGCCGCAAATTGCGCGACGCGCCGTCCGATCCTAACGCTACCGTACGCCGCCCGCGGGCCCAAACCCGTCTTTCCGCCACAAAGCTGCAGCGCGTTGTTGCGGACGGAGGATATTTGCAGTACGTAATGCATGTAAATAGCCGGCGACAGTTTTCCGTCGCCGCTTCCCGCGGACGAGGTTCGGCGATGATCCCAAGAACGCTTTATTCCGACGAGCACCTGATGTTTCAGGAGAATTTCCGCCGTTTCGTCGAAAAAGAGATCCTTCCGCACCATGATCGGTGGGAAGAGCAACAGCAGGTCGACCGCAGTCTATGGACGAAGGCGGGCGAGCAAGGTTTCTTATGCACGTCCATGCCGGAACTCTACGGCGGGGCGGAGGCGGATCGCTATATCAGCGCGATCATCATCGAGGAATTGGCGCGCGCCGGCGCCAGCGGCCCGGGGTTTAATCTGCACTCGGACATCGTCGCGCCCTACGTGTTTAACTACGGCGACGAAAAACAGAAGCGCGATATTTTGCCGAAAATGGCCCGCGGCGAGCTGATCGGCGCAATTGCGATGACGGAACCCGGCACCGGTTCCGACCTCCAAGCCGTCAAAACGACCGCCGTGGAAGACGGCGACGAGCTCGTCATCAACGGCTCGAAGATTTTCATCACCAACGGCTATATGTGCGACTTCGTCATTGTCGTGGCCAAAACCGGCGACGCAAAGGGCGGCGCAGACCAAATGTCGCTTGTTCTGGTCGAAGCCGACCGGCCCGGATTTTCGAAGGAAAAACCCCTCAAGAAAGTTGGAATGAAAGCGCAGGATACGTGCGTCCTTCATTTCTCCGACGTGCGGGTGCCGAAGTCGAACATTCTCGGCGGGCCCGGTCAGGCGTTCATGATGCTGATGACCGAGCTTGCCTGGGAACGTCTGATGATCGCCATCGGCTGCGTTGCGGGTGCGGAAATGGCGCTCCAGGAGGCGATCAAATACGCCAATGAGCGCGAGGCGTTCGGTCGCCCGATCGCGAAGTTTCAGAACACCAAGTTCAAGCTCGCGGAAATGAAAACGGAGACGACGATCGCCCGCGTTTTCGTCGATCGCTGCATGGAGCTGGAGGCGGACAAAAAGCTCGACGTCGACGACGCCGCGATGGCGAAATATTGGACGTCGGAGCTTTTGTGCAACATCGTGGACGAGGCCGTCCAGATCCACGGCGGCTACGGCTATATGTGGGAATATCCGATCGCCCGCGCCTACGCGGACTCACGCGTCCAGCGCATTTACGGCGGCACGACCGAAATCATGAAGGAAATCATCTCGCGATCCTTGTGACGCGAGCGGCGGAGGGCTTTGACGGCTATGGCTGAAGCATTTGTGTACGACGCGGTGCGCACGCCCCGCGGCAAGGGAAAAAAAGACGGCGCGCTCGTTGAGGCGTCGCCGACGGATTTATCGGTGCACGTTTTAAAATCCGTGCGCGATCGCAACGAGATCGACACGAAACTGATCGACGACGTCGTGTTCGGCGTCGTCGAGCCGCTCGGCGACCAGGGCGGTAATGTCGCGCGGACCGCCGCCATCGCCGCCGACTACGACGAATCGGTCGGCGGCATGCAGGTGAACCGCTTCTGCTCGTCGGGCCTTGAAGCCTGCAACATCGCGGCGGCGCGCGTGATGTCCGGCCAGTCCGACTTTATCGTCGGCGGCGGCGTTGAATGTATGAGCCGGGTACAGATCGGCGACACCGGCATGCCGTTGGCGGCCGACCCGATTTTGTCGTTGCCGAACTATTTCGTCCCGCAAGGGATCGCGGCCGATCTCGTCGCCAACAAATACGGATACAGCCGCGACGATCTTGATGCGTATGCGGTGGAAAGCCAGAAGCGCGCCAAGACGGCGTGGGACGAGGGCCGGTTTGAAAAATCGGTCGTCCCGGTGCGCGACGAAAACGGCGTCATGATGCTCGATAATGACGAGTTGATGCGACCGGAGACGGACATGCAATCGCTCGCCGCGCTGCAGCCGTCCTTCACCATGTTGGGTGAGTTCGGCGGCATGGCGTCCGTCGCGACGCAGCGCTACCCGGAAATCGAAAAACTCGACTATCGCCACCACGCCGGCAACTCGTCCGGCATCGTCGACGGCGCGGCCGCCGTGTTGATCGGGTCCGAGGAGGGCGGACGAAAGGCCGACCTGAAACCGCGCGCACGGATCAAAGCCTTTGCGACAATCGGCTCCGAACCGACGATTATGTTGACCGGGCCGGCGGAAGCGACGTTCCGCGTCCTGGAGCGCTCCGGCATGACGGCGAGCGATATCGATCTGTGGGAGTTGAACGAGGCTTTCGCCTCCGTGGTCCTGCGTTACATGGATCAGCTCGACATCGACCACGACAAAATCAACGTCAATGGCGGCGCCATCGCCATGGGCCACCCGCTCGGCGCAACCGGCGCGATGATCCTCGGCACGCTGATCGACGAGTTGGAACGTCGGGATTTGCAGACCGGGCTCGCCACGCTGTGCATCGGCAGCGGGATGGGGATCGCAACCGTGGTCGAGCGCGTCGCCTGACGCGGAGCGCAACGACTAAAGGCGAGCGAAGAGGATACTGGGACATGAGCGACTTGCTGAAAGCGGAAATCGACGGCTCGGGCGTCGGCGTCATCACGTGGGATATGGCCGGCCACTCCATGAACGTCCTGTCCGAGGACGTTCTGCGCGCCTTTGAGGCGGAATGGCGCAAACTGCAGGAGGACGATCGCGTCAAAGGCGTCGTCGTCACCTCGGCCCGTGAGGAGTTCATCGTCGGGGCCGACATCAATCTCCTTTGGCGGATGCGCAATTGGTCCGCAGAAGACGTCTTTGCCCAAAACCAAGTCTTGACCCGGTTCTTCCGTGAAATCGAGACCGCCGCAAAGCCGACCGTCGCGGCCGTCAACGGCGACGCGCTCGGCGGCGGGTTCGAACTCGCGCTCGCCTGCCGCTATCGGATTATGACGGATAAGGACGGCGTCAAGCTCGGCTTGCCCGAAGTGATGTTGGGCCTTCTGCCGGGGGCGGGCGGCACGCAACGTTTGGCGCGTCTCCTCGGTCCGCGCGAGGCGCTGCAATATCTGACGACCGGCAAAAATATGCGTGCGGAAAAGGCGCTCGGCTTCGGCGTCGTTCACCAGATCGCGGCCCATGACGATCTCCTCGCGGCGGCGAAAGCCGCGATACTCGAAGGCAAGGTCCCGGCCAAAGCTCCGTGGGACGAAAAAGGGTATGCGTTTCCGGGCGACCCGGCGCATTCGCGGGAGTGGACGCAAGTCTTCGCCGGCGGCGGATCGATGCTGCGGCGAGAAACGCAAGGCAATTACCCCGCGCCCCAGCGGATCATGGCCTGTGTTTACCACGGCCTGCAATTATCCATGGACAAGGCCCTGTCCTTTGAAGGCCGTCAGTTCACGACGCTATTTATGGGACCGACGTCGCGGAACTTGATCCGTACCGGCTGGTTCGGTCGGAACGCGGCCAATAAGCTGGAAAAACGCCCGCAGGGCGTGCCGGACACGACGTTCACGAAGGTCGGCGTCATCGGCGCCGGCGTTATGGGTGCGGGCATTGCGAGCTGCACCGCCGCCGGCGGGTGCGACGTCGTATTGTTGGACGTCAACGAAGAGGCTGCACAGCGCGGCAAACAGCACGTCGTCGACTATTTCGCCCGGCAAGCCGCGAAGGGCCGCATGACGAAAGAAAAAGCCGACGAGATCGCTGCGCGCGTGAAACCGTCAACGGACTACGCCGACCTCGCCGGCGCACAAATCACCATCGAGGCGGTGTTTGAAGACCGCGGCATAAAAGCGACGGTGACGGCCGCGACGGAAGCGGCGACGGACGCTGCGCACGTTTTCGGCACGAACACCTCGACCCTGCCCATCACCGGGCTTGCCGAGGCCGCCGAGCGTCCGGAAGAGTTCATCGGCATACACTTCTTTTCGCCGGTTGAGAAAATGCCGCTCGTCGAGATCATCAGGGGGGAGAAGACGTCGGACCACGCGGCCGCGGTCGCGATGGATTACGTGAAATTGATCCGTAAAACGCCGATCGTCGTCAACGACAGCCGCGGTTTTTACACAAGCCGCGTCTTCGGGACCTATACCCGCGAAGGCTTTATGATGTTGACGGAAGGCGTGAGCCCTGCCGTCATCGAGAATGTCGGCAAGGCGTCGGGGATGCCGATGGGCCCGCTTGAGCTCATCGACATGGTCGGAATCGACACCGGTCACAAGATCACGCACGAGACCATCAAAGAAGTCGGCCGCGAGGCCATGGCCGCCCGCGGCGAACCGTTTGAAGCCTTAGGCGTACTCGACTGGATCGTCGAAGAAGCTGAGCGGCCGGGCCAGAAGGCGGGCAAAGGGTTCTACGATTATGACGCGGACAACAAGAAGACGCAGATCTGGCCGGCCGTCTACGAGCGGTTTCCCAAAAAGAACGACGATGTCGACGTCGACGAATTAAAGCGGCGCTTTCTTCATATCCAGGCGCTTGAGACGCTGCGATGCATGGAGGAGGGCGTCGTCACGGCGCCCGACGACGCCGATGTCGGCTCGATCTTCGGCTGGGGGTTCGCGCCCTGCCATGGCGGCGTCATCTCCTACGTAGAGACGATCGGCGTTCCGGCGTTTCTCGCCCAATGTGAGGACTTGGCGGAGAAGTACGGCAAACGGTTCGAACCGCCGCAGCTTCTTCGGGACATGGCCGCACGCGGCGAGCGTTTCTATCCGGACGAAGAGCCGCTTCAGGCCGCGGAGTAGCCGGTCCGCGCGGCGACGAACAAAGAAGGGGAGAGCGCCCGCCATGAATGCGACGCCTGCTTTCGACTATACGGGCAAAGTTGTGTTTGTGGCGGGCGGCACGGGCGGCATCAATCTCGGGGTCGCAGAGCGCTTCGCGCAGGCGGGGGCGGCGCTCGCCGTTCTCAGCTGTAAGCAAGACAAGGTCGACGCCGCGGTCGCGCATTTATCGGCGATCGCGCCGAAAGCCGTCGGGTTCGCGGCCGACGTGCGCGATTTCGAGGCCGTGAAGGCCGCATTCGCGGGCGCCGCCGAGGCGCTCGGCCCCGTCGACGTCGTCGTCTCCGGGGCGGCGGGGAATTTTCCGGCGTTCGCGGAGGCCATCTCGTCCAACGGGTTCCGGGCGGTTCTGGAGATCGACGCCCTCGGCACGTTCCACGTAATGCGCGCGGGCTTCGACGTCGTTCGCAAACCTGGCGGGGTGCTGATCAATATTTCCGCTCCGCAAGCGTGGACGCCGATGCAGATGCAAGCCCATGTTTGCGCGGCGAAGGCGGGCGTCGACATGATCACGAAGACGCTTGCGATGGAGTGGGGCGCGCACGGGCTGCGCGTCAATTCGATTTCGCCGGGGCCTATTCAGTCAACGGAGGGTATGGACCGCTTGGCGCCGACCCCTGAGTTGAAAGAAACCGTTCGTAAAACGGTTCCGCTGGCGCGGATGGGCGAGGCGTCGGAGATCGGCGACGCCGCGTTGTTCCTGGCCTCTCCGGCGGCGGCCTACATTACGGGCGCAGTCCTGCCGGTCGACGGCGGATGGGGGCTCGCCGGCGCCGGCGTCGCGACGGAAAAGATGATCGCGGCGTTCCGCGGCGACTAGAGCGCCGGATGATCACATTGGATCGGGTAAAGACCGGCTCAGGCGCTCAAAACAAAAAATCTAGAGCGTCGGAGGGTTTCAATACAAAGCGCCGACGCTCTAGTCGATCAGTGTGCTGATCAGACGGTCGACGCCGGTGCGCACGGGATCGACGCACGGCAGCGTCAAGGCGTCTTCCGTCCGATGAATGAGATCCTGCGCGGCGGCGGCGTCCATGCCGCCGGTGTTGAGACTAACGCCGACGACCTGTGCGCGCTCGTTCGTCAGGCGCGCAGCGCGTTCATAAGCGTCGACGCATGCGCTTAACGACGGTTGCGGATAATGTTGGAGCCCGTTCATGCCGCGCCGGACACGAAATCGGAGACGACGGCGTCGATCGCGATGCCGAAGCCGGAGATCATGACGCCGGTTTGCCCGGTCGTGCATAAATGGGTCGTGACGCCGCGCGCGTTCATCGCTTTGTGCAGGGCGAGCGTCGTGTACATTTTCCCGACGGCGCAATCGGTCCCGACCGTCAAAACGCGGTTGCCGGAACGTTTTTTTCCATTGCCGACGGCGATGGGGAAGTCCGTGTGCCGAACGTCATGGAGTGCGGCGCCGTTTGCGCGCGCCGCCTCAACAAGCCTTGCGTGCGATGTCAACCGTTCATGCAGGCCGCTGACGACGTCGTATCCGAGCGTCAAGGCGCGTTCTAGCGTGTCGTGCCACGACGCGGCGATGACGCCGCCGTGCGATGCGACGCCGACGATGAGCGACCGCGCGCCTTGGTTCTGCGCTTCTTCTAGGGACAATTCCGGCAGACCGACGCTCACCGCGCATTGCGGCAACGATAATTGGCCGACGCACAATTCCGGGCGCCAATAAGCGACGCCTTGCGCCGTTTTCGCGCCGAGCTCCGGCCCCGCGTCGCCGAGAAATAAGAGATAGGGCGTTTTGAGCGCCCGCATCGAGAGATCGAGCATGGCTTATCCCCAAAGGTCGGCGGCGGGCGGACTGACGCGTCCGCCCTCGTAGGACAGCGGCGCGTCCTGGTCGGACGCCAACGACAAGGGGCCGTCCAGATCGGCGAACGCGCACGCTTGCGCGAGTATGTGCGCCGGCGCCATGGCGAGCGACGACCCCAACATATTGCCGACCATCAGGTCGAAGCCGAGGCGCTTGGCTTTCCGGGCGAGCGCGAGCGCGGGCGTTAGGCCGCCGCACTTGTCGAGTTTGATGTTGATCATCTGATACCGACCGACGAGCCCCGGCAAATCGTCGATCGATTGACAAGATTCATCGGCACAAAGAGGAATTGGCGATTGAACGGATGCGATGTCCGCGTCATGGTCTTGGTGGAGCGGCTGTTCAATCATGGCGACGCCGAGCTCGGCGAGGGCGGGCGCGACCTCGGCGAGGAGGGGCGCGTCCCAGGCGCAGTTCGCGTCGACGAGGATCGTCGCGTCCGGCCGCGCCCGGCGCACCGCCTCGACGCTGGCGACGACGTCCTCCGGCCCGAGTTTGAGTTTGAGGACGGGGAACGCGCTGCGCGCGGCGGCGTCTTCCGCCATCGCCGTCGGCGATCCGAGCGAGATCGTCACGAGCGCGGGGACGGGCTCCGGCGGGGCCATGTCCGCCAGACGCCAAACCGGAATCCCTTGGCGCTTGGCCCGCAGATCCCACAAAGCGGCGTCGAGCGCGTTCCGGGCGCCGCTCGGCATGTCGAGGTCTTGGACGGCCTCGGCGTCGACGCCCGCTTCGATCCGGGCGCGGTTAGTCTCGATCGCGTCGCGCAGCTCTTCGGCCGTTTCGTTTTTGTAGAATATCGGCGCGCCTTCGCCGCGTCCCCGGACGGCGCCGTCGCTCAGCGTCGTTTCGACGACCGCCATCGCGTCCCAGCGGCGGCTATGAATGACGAACGGCGCGCGCATCGCCCAGGTTCGCACGGCGACGGACAGGTCGAAGACGCTCATGGCAATTGCTCGTCGAATTTAACGGCGGTGAAGAAAGACAGGAATTTCGAAACGGCGACCATATCGGGGGCGTTGAATTCGACCGTGTTCGATCCCGTCCGCTCGACGCCGGGGAGATAGTCCAGAAGTTCGGCGGGGATGTGGCGTTGAAAATCGGCTTCAAAGCGTATCGGCGGTTCAACCCGCACGGGCGCCGCCGCGCCCCGTCCCGCGACGGCCTTTTCGGCGGCGGTCCTGATGAGCGCGCACGATGCGGCCGGCGTCAGCGTTCGCGCCGAGTAGCGACCCGATGAAATCTTTGTACAAACGGTCTCGACCCCGTCGCCGAGCGCTTCGCGTGCATACTCGACATACGCGTCGTCGCCGCTCGCAAATATGACGGGTACGCCGAAATGACCGGCGATCGCCGCGCTAATCGTCGTTTCGCTCGCCGGCGCGCCGTTGAGCCGCAATTGCGAAATCAACAGGCCCGACGAGGTGTGCGCCAGAACGCCGGCGGCGTGGTGCGCGCCGGTGTGGTAACCCAGAAGAAACGCCGCCTCGACGCCGGGCGCGTCGACGCCTTGCATCATCCCGAGCGGCCGCGGCCAGTTGCGCACCACTTCGACCCGGTCCGGCAGATCGTCGAGCAGCAGCGATTGGCCGTTGCCGTGCGAGTCGCTGACGATCACGCCGTCCGC
>JBCCZS010000030.1:0-21975 GCA_039187035.1 Pseudomonadota bacterium
CCGTACGCCAAGACCGCCGCGTCGTCGCCGCCTGCTGCAGGGCTGAGGCGATGAGCGCGGCCGCCGGCCAAAACAATATCGCCGTCAACGCCGCGTGGTAACCCGGCGGACCCGGGTGGCTTTCCTGCGCGGCGCCGACCTTGTTTAAAAGATCGCCCCCCAACGCCTCGATGAAAAACCGACCCTCGGTGGCGAGGCCGACGGCGACCGCCCATGGCGCGACGAGCGCGGCGAAAAGCGCGGCCCCGGCGATCGGTCGCGTCCGGCGCAACCAAGCCGCCCCGACGCCGCCGCGCAGCCGGTCGTTGAGGACGAGCGTGGCCGCGGCGGCCCCGACGATGAGCGGCGCCACCGGGCCCTTGATCAGAACGCCTGCGGCGAGCGCGCCCCATAGCGTCAACGGCCGAACCCAACCGGACGCTGCCGCCGACAGCCCCGCGCGACCGTCCGCATAAAGCGTGATCAACGCCCATTGCGCCGCGCAAACGCACGCGATGAGCGCGGCGTCCGTCTTGGCGATCGCCGTTTCCGCCGCGACGACCGGCGCGGCCGCAAAGAGCAGCGCGGCCAGGCGCGCGGTCTCAGCCCCGTACAGCCGCCGGCCTACGGCGTATACGAACAATGCCGCGGCGACGCCGGCGATCGCCGAGGGCAACCGGTAACGCCAGATCGCCCGCGCGTCCGCCCCGCCGGTTGCAGCGGCCGCGCCCGCCTGCAGCCAATGGATCCCCGCCGGCTTCTTGTTGCGCTCGGCGTCCTGGAACCGAATGGTCACGAAATCGCCGGTCTCGAGCATTTGCGCGCTTGCTTGCGCGAAACGCGCCTCGTCCCGGTCGAGCGGCGGCAACGACCAGACGCCGCAAAACGCCGTGAACGCCGCAAAGAGCGCGACCGCCGCTGCGTCGCGTCGCATGCCGGCGCGCGATGCGGCGCGGCGGGAGGCGGAAAAAATGCGGGCGGCGACGGTCATCTTGCTGCGCCAGTTGGACCGGGAAGGCCGGCGCGGGCAAGTTGATTTCCGCAGGGGTTCTGCCAAGACCCTCGCTTCCCCGCGTCGCCGGCGTCGCGCGGCCCCTTATGGTTGCGCCGCCCTGCAGAAAGGCCGACCCGCGCCGATGACCGCCGACGATCCGGTCTCTTCCGCACGACCCGCGCCGTTCGACGCCGCGCCGCTCTTTGCGTTGCGCGATTGGGCGGCGGCGCGAGCCGACGGCGGGACTCCGCCCGTGAGCGTCGTCGCGCCGATGTACAATGAAGCGGGCGGCGCGGCGGCGCTCGTTCGCGAGATCTACGGCCGGCTCGGCGAGGCTGCGGAAATCGTCATCGTCGACGACGCGTCGGTCGACGCCACGCTCGCCGCGCTCCAGGACGTCCGGGCCGACGTTCCGACGGTGCGGATCATCCGCCACCACAAAAACGCCGGCCAGAGCCGGGCGCTGCGCACGGGCGTTCTTGCGGCGCGCGCGGGCGTCGTCGTCACGCTCGACGGCGACGGCCAAAACGACCCCGCCGACATCCCCGCGCTCGTCTCGCAGTTGACGCGCCCGGACGCTCCGCCGGAGCTCGCCATGGTCGGCGGCGAGCGGCGCGTGCGCAAGGACGCGGCGGCGAAGCGTTGGGCCTCGCGCGCGGCCAACGCGATCCGGGCCCGCGCCCTCAACGACGGCGCCGCCGATACGGGATGCGGGCTGAAGGCGTTCCACCGTGAGGCGTTTTTGCGCTTACCCTATTTCGATCACATGCATCGCTATTTGCCGGCGCTGATGCGCCGCGAGGGCTTTGCGGTCGAGTTTCGGCCCGTCAATCATCGCGCGCGCGCCCACGGGGCGTCGAAATACACCAATTGGGGCCGGCTTGCGGTCGCGTTCCGGGATCTCCTGGGCGTGATGTGGCTTAATGACCGCGCCAGGAAGCCCATCGACATCTCGGAGCTTTAGAAGGCGCGCCTCTCCTGATATGACGTTGATGAGGGCGCGAGGGGCCGCCGACGCCGCGGACAAGCGAGACGGCGAGAGGAGAAAACGGAAATGTTGCAGATGTTTCCGCTGCTGGCGATCAGCTTGATCGTTTACGCGGTATTGACGCTATCGCAGGTCGCCGACGTGCCGACGGCGGTCGGGGTCGGCGAGACCGGGACGGAACGCTGGTTCGATATCGTGTTCGTGACGCTGCCGATGTACTCCGACGACGAGTGGGCGATCACCTGGGGCGACGTGTTTCTCGTCGGCAGCATGGGGCTTCTGTTCGTCGAATTGATCCGCGCGACGCAAACGGCGACGGCCTCGCTCATCAATCACGGGCTGTCGTTCACGCTCTTCATCATCGTCTTGCTGGCGTTCATTCTCGCGCCCGGCTTCGGCAATTCGGTGTTTTTCATTTATTTGTGCATGACGCTACTCGACCCGATGGCGGGCTTTATCGTCACTACCGTGACGGCGCGGCGCGACTTCGCGGTGACCGAGGGCGTCGGCCGCTAGTCTTTCAACGTCTCTTAATGAAGGCTTACGCGACGACGTCGTAAGCCGGGCGCGTGCGCTGCTCAAACCGGGGCAGCGCCGCGTAGGCCGTGGCGGCGGCGCTCGGCCGGCCGGCGCGGCGCGGCGTCGCAGGCATGCCGGCCCGATGCGGAACGAGGGCGCGACGAGCGGCGGCGCGGCGGGCCGGAAGCGGGGCGGGTGGGTTAACGGAACCTTTCATATTTGAGGCGACGCAAGACCCGTGCCGTACCCGTGTCGCGTGCTTACGGGACCTGGGTGAACAGCCGATTTGACCATTTCTTTACGGCTCGGCGGCTACCTGTGCGTCGTGTAATTCAGGTTTGAGCATGGCCGACCGAGCCGCCTCCGCATTCGATACGGCGTCTATCGACGCACGCAGCCTGTTCGACGGGCCCGACGCGGCCGCGTTCGACAGCCGCGTGGAGGACCTTGCGTCCGACGACGCGTCGGGCGCGAACGAACGCGACGGGCTGCAAACGCTGTTCGAATTCGATCCGTCCACGGGCGAGCTGCATTGGTCCTGTTCAGCCGCCGTCGAACGGCTCCTGGCCGCGCCGAACATTTCAACGCGCCAACACAAAGCCGACTTCGACGCGCGGATCGTCGGCGATGTCGACCTGGTGCGCGCGAACGCGTTCGACGGCGCGGCCGAGACGTATGTTTGCGAATTCCAACTGCGCCGTGACGACGGCGAGACGACCTGGGTGGAAGAGCGCGGCGGATGGATCGGCGCCGGCGAGGCGCGCCGGCTGATCAGCGTCGTGCGGTCGCTTGAGTCCGAGAAAAGGCGCGAGCAGCGTTTATCGGAAATGGCGACCTCGGACGAATTGACCGGTCTCCTCAATCGCTCCGCGCTGACGCGCAAACTCGACGATCGTCTCGCCGCGATGGCGGTCGACGGCGCGGGTTGCGCCTACGTCCTCGCCGGCATCGACGATCTCGGACAGGTCAATTCGGACTTCGGTTTCCGCGTCGCCGACGAGGTCATTTGCGGCATCGCCGCCCGGCTTGAGGCCGTCCTCGGGCCGAAAGACGTCATCGGTCGCTACGCCGGCACGAAATTCGGCATGGTGCTCGCCGACCGCGACGAGAGCGCGTTGCGCGAGACGTGCGTGCGGTTGATGAACGCCGTGCGGGCCGACGTTTTCGAAACCCAAAGCGGCAGCGTCGCCTCGTCGATCTGCCTCGGCGTCGTCGAACTGCCGATGACAGCCGAAACGTCCGAACAGGCGATGACGCAGGCCGAGGCCGCGCTCGACGAAGCGCGCCGGCTCGGCGCGTCGAGCTGGTCGGTGTTCAGCGACAAGACCGACCGGGTCAGCCGCCGGCGGCGCAATACGCAGATGTCGGACGTCATCCTGACGGCGTTGAACGAACGGCGCGTGCGTCTCGCATTCCAACCGATCGTCTCGGATCTGAACGTCGTCCCGCAAAAATACGAATGCCTCATCCGCATGCTGTCCGACGAGGGCCGGGAAGTGCCGGCCCCGGAATTCATCCCCGTGGCCGAGCGGCTCGGGCTCGTGCACCTCTTGGACCGCCGCGTCCTCGAACTCGCCACCAACACCCTTGAGGTGTGCCCGGATGTATCGCTCGCGGTGAACGTCTCGATGGAGACGGTCAAAGACCCGGTTTGGGCTGAGGGTTATCTCGCCCACATGCGCGCCCACCAGCATCTGTGCAATCGCATCACCGTGGAGCTGACCGAAACGCAGGTCATCGACGCAATCGACGCGTCAATCGAATTCGTCTCGGAAATTAAGCGCCTCGGCGCGCGGTTCGCGATCGACGATTTCGGCGCCGGCTACACGTCGTTTCGCAACCTCAAAGCGCTCGACATCGACATTTTGAAAATTGACGGCTCGTTCGTCACGGGCGTGTCCTCGTCGCGCGAGAACCAGCTCTTCGTACGCACGCTCCTCGATCTTGCGCGGAACTTCGGCATGAAGACGGTTGCGGAATGGGTCGACAACGAGGCCGACGCCATTCTTCTGAAGGGCCTCGGCGTCGATTTCCTCCAGGGCTACCTGATCGGCAAACCGCAGACCGCGCCCGATTGGTTGCCGGAAGGCGCGCCCAACACCCCGCCCGCTGCGACGCGCCGCCTTTAATCGGCGTTGAAAACGCTAGGCGCGCCGCCTCCGGCTCGCTAGTGTCGCGCCGTTCTAGGGACGGCAGGGGCGAGCGCGCGTTATGGGCGGCATTCTACGAATTATCGGATTGATCATCGTCATGTTGATCGCGGCGGCGGTCGGGTTTTACGCATATCTCGGCGGCTTTTCCGAGGTGACGGTTTCCGAACGCACCTTCAAGGCGCGCGACGTCGTCGTCGGAACGCATGTCGGCCCGTTTGAAACGCTCGGCAAAAGCTGGACCGCCTTCGACGACGCGTTAAAGGCCCGCGGGCTCGCCCCATGCAACGGCTTGGCTCTCTATCTCGATCCGCCGGGTACGGATAAAGCGACCTATCGCACGGCGATCGCCTGCGATCTTGAGGGCGTCGACGCGGAGACCCGCGAGAAACTCGCAGCGGATTTCACGATCGCCAGCCTGCCGGAAGCGCCGGCCGTCTATGCGACGTTTCCGTATAAGAACATGGCCTCGTTCTTTGTCGGCCCCACCAAGGCCTACCCCAAACTCGCCGCTGCGGCGGCGACGTCGGGGCAAGAAACCTCGATATCAATTGAGGTTTACGGCGTCATGGACGAGGCCGACGCGATCGAGTTTTACTTGCCGCTCGGACTGACGGTCGATGCGTATACGGACGTCGCCGCGGCGTTTGAGCCCGGCGCGTAACCCGTCCTCGCCGGCTCGCGGGGCCTTCGGGGCCTACTCGTCCTCAAGCTTTGCGAGCTTGGCCTGCAGCGCTTGGACCTGCGAGCGCAATTCGTCGATCTCGCCGCTTTCGCGGGCGCCGGCGGTCGGTTGCGGTTGGCTCGACGCGTAAAGATTGCCCATCGCGTTGGACATCGGGTTGAACATCTTCATCGCCTGCTCAAAGAGCTGCATGTTCTTGCGCGTCGTCTCTTCAAACATTGCATAGCCGGGCGCGCCGCCGAACGCGTCGCGCATATGGGCGCGCATTTTCTCTTGGTTTTCCGAGAACGCGTTCATGCTCATCTCCAGATAAGACGGCACGAACGACTGCAGGTTGTCGCCGTAAAATTTTATCAGCTGCCGGAGGAATTGGATCGGCAAGAGGTTTTGACCCTTGTTTTCTTCTTCGAAGATGATCTGGGTCAACACGCCCCGCGTGATGTCGTCGCCTGATTTCGCGTCGAAGACGACGAAATCCTGGCCGTTTTTGACCATCTCGGAGAGGTAGTCGAGCGTCACGTAGGTCGAGGTCGCCGTATTATAGAGACGCCGGTTCGCGTACTTTTTGATCGTGATCGGCTCGTCGGCGTTTTTTTTTGCGCCTTTGCCGGTCCCCTCGGACGGGGATTTCGGTTGTTCGCTCATGTCGGCTCCCGGGGCCAAAGGGCGGGCCTTGGCGTCCCCCCGGCGCCGCGCCCCCCGAATTTGTTCAATGCGGTATCAGCTACACCATCCGCGCCGGCGACGCCATTCCCGAACGCTGCGCCCGCGGATCGCCCAACGCCTTCAAATCGTTCGGTTAACGCAGGCCGCCGCACCGCGAAAAAACGCGCCGGCGCAGATGCGCGCGGCAGTGGCGGCTTGTCCCCTCATAGGCGATAAGGACGCGAGAGCGCAGACGCGCCGCCCCCTGTCGGCGGCGGTCGCGCGCCGGCCGAAAAGCGTCGGCTCAGCGGAGCCGGAACGCTATTTCGGCGGCGCTGCGCGCAACGGTTTGACGATCCGGTCGACCGACGCCGGTCGACGCTGCGTACGCGGTCGGTCGTTTCGGCTCGACGCGACGACAAAAGGCAAATTGAAAGGAGTTCTCTATGAGCGGCATCATGATCGCCTCTGCGAAACGGACGGGCGTCGGCGCTTTCGGCGGCGGGTTGTCCACGGTTCCGGCGGCCACGTTGGGGAAAACGGCGATCGCCGCCGCGCTCGCCGCCGCAAAAGTCGACGGCGAAGCGGTCGACGAAGTGGTGATGGGCCACGTTCTTCAGTCGGCCCAGGGCCAAAACACGGCGCGCCAGGCCAGCATGGGCGCAGGCGTCCCGAAAGAAACGCCCGCGATGGCGATCAATCAGGTCTGCGGCTCGGGGCTTCGCGCGGTGATGTTGGCGGCGCAATCGATCAAGACCGGCGACGCCGGCGTCGTCGTCGCCGGCGGCCACGAGAACATGTCGCTCTCGCCGCACGCCGCGCATCTGCGCAACGGCGTCAAAATGGGCGACGTCAAATACGACGACACGATGATCAAAGACGGCCTGTGGGACGCGTTCAACAACTACCACATGGGCCAAACGGCGGAGAACCTCGCCGAGAAATATCAGATCGGCCGCGAAGAGCAGGATGCATTCGCCGTCGCCAGCCAGAACAAAGCCGAGGCCGCCAAGAAGGCCGGCAAATTCAAAGACGAGATTGCGCCCGTCGTCATTAAGACGCGCAAAGGCGAGACCGTCTTCGAAGAGGACGAATACATCCGCGAAGGCGCGACGATCGACGGCGTTTCGGGCTTGCGTCCGGCCTTCGTGCGCGACGGCGGCACGGTCACGGCGGCGAACGCGTCGGGCATCAATGACGGGGCCGCGGCGCTCGTCGTTATGTCGGAAGATGCGGCGGGCAAATACGGCGTCTCGCCGATCGCGCGCGTCGCGTCCTACGCCCATTGCGGCGTCGACCCGTCGATCATGGGCATCGGCCCGGCGCCGGCCTCGCGCATGGCGCTCGAAAAGGCCGGCTGGAGCCTCGACGATCTCGATCTTATCGAGGCGAACGAAGCCTTCGCCGCCCAGGCGCTCGCCGTCGGCAAAGAGCTCGGGTGGAATGCGGACAAAGTGAACGTAAACGGCGGCGCCATCGCGATCGGGCACCCGATCGGCGCTTCCGGCGCGCGTATTCTCACGACGCTCTTGCACGAGATGCAGCGTTCCGGCGCGAACAAAGGCCTCGCCACCTTGTGCATCGGCGGCGGCATGGGCGTCGCCCTCTGCGTCGAGCGCGTTTAGTACGACTGCGGCGCGCCGGGAACGGCCCGGCGCGCCGACCGCCAAACGACAACCACCGTAGGGAGAAAATGATCATGGCGAACCGGAAAGCGATCGTCACCGGCGGCACGCGCGGCATCGGGCGCGCGATTGCGGCCGAATTGAAAGCCGCCGGCTGCGACGTCGCCGTCACCTTCGCCGGCAACGAGGAAGCGGCCGGCAAATGCGCCGAGGAACTCGGCGTCAGCTGTCACAAATGGGACGTCGGCGACTTCGAAGCGTGCGCCGCCGGCATTGCGGCGATCGAAGACGCGCAGGGACCGACGGACATCCTCGTCAACAACGCCGGCATCACGCGGGACGGCTTCTTTCACAAGATGACCCACGAGCAGTGGACGGACGTCATGCGCGCCGATTTGGACTCGGTCTTCAACATGACGCGCAACGTCTTCCCCGGCATGCGCGAGCGCGGGTTCGGCCGCATCATTAACATTTCGTCGATCAACGGCCAGAAGGGTCAAATGGGGCAGACGAACTATTCCGCCGCCAAGGCCGGGATGATCGGGTTCACCCGCGCGCTCGCCCAGGAGGGCGCCCGCAAAGGCGTCACGGTCAACGCGATCGCGCCCGGCTACATCGCGACCGACATGGTCTCGGCGATGGATCAGAAAGTAATCGACGGCATCACCGCGCAAATCCCGGTCGGCCGCCTCGGCGAGTCCGAAGAAATCGCGCGTTGCGTGTCGTTCCTGGCTGACGAGAAGGCCGGCTTCATCACCGGCGCGGTGCTCACTGCGAACGGCGGCCAATATATCGCTGCGTAAATGTCCATCGCCGGGTAATCGGCCGGCTCGCCCGGCGCGCACGCACGCGTTGCGCGCCGGCGCTCGTGACGGCGCCGAATTTTCCGGCGGGCGCCCGGATTTCGCCCCATTGCCTTTTTATGCCCCTCTAGGAGAACGAGCTCCGCGCTTGTTCGCGCGGGGCTTTCTCGGCGTCCGCCTCCGGGCGGCGTCTTTGTTGCGATAAAAGGTTGAGGCGATCCACGTGCGAGGCAACGGGCAAGCGCTCAAGCGCGCCGCCGCCGTGTTGGCGGCCGTCGGCGCAACGCTCATCGGGCCGGCCGGCGCTCAAGACCGTACGTCGGCCCAAGTGGCCCAAGTAACCAAGGGGGCCCAGGGGCCGCAGGGCCCCGCCGACGCCCAACGCCGCCCCGACTGGGCGGCCCAGCTTGTATCCGGCGATCCGTTCGCACGGTTGCGGGCGGACGACGCGCGGCCGCGCCGGGCCGAACCGGGCGCCGGCCGCGTCGAACGCTATGTCGTCGCGAGCGACGAGCGCGCGTTTTTGTTCGAAAATCGCGGCCGGGAAGCACGCCTGAAGTTCATGTGCGCCGACGACGACCCCCGTATCGACTGTACGCTCGACCCGGAAGCCGCGGCCGAGGAAATCCACATCGTCCGGCCGATCACGGCGCCGCGCGGGGACGTCGTCTTTAAGGACCGCCGCGGCCGCGTCTACCTGCGCCTGGCGTCCTACGGCGGCGCCACCGTCTATTGGCCGGGCGACGAGCAAGGCCGCGCCGCGTCGCGGTCGTTCGCCGACGTCCCGTCGCTGCAGCTGCCCTTCGCCGATCTCGCGACCGCCTATCGCCGCGCGCAACAGGCGACGGCGTTCGTGTCGGCGCAGGTCGGCGCCCCGGTGGTGTTCGAAATTAACGATCCGGCCGTCGACGCCGCGGCCGGCGCGTCCGTGTTGGCCGATGCGGTCGCGCGCGCGGCCGGCGGCGTCGCACGCGTCGCGTCCGACGCGACCGGGGCCCGGGCCGTGGCGGGCCGGCTCAAAGAGGTCCGCCTGATCGCGGCCGACGTGCCCGAGCTGTCGCTCGACGGGTCCGCGCTCGAGGTGCGCTATAACGCCGCAGACGACATCGACGGGCGCCCGTCTTCGGGCGCGGTCGCTGAGTTCTTGGAAAGCGCGCTCTAACCGTCGCGCTGCGGCGCATCGCCCCCTTGTCGTAAAACCGCCTCATTGCCTCGGCACGCCGGAGCGATGTTTTGGGGCAAGAAACGGCGGACGGTTCGCGCGTTCATGTTGGCGTCGGCCGCACTCGTTGCGGGCGCCGCGCCTGCGGCCGGTCAATCGCTGAAATCGATGCGCGACCAAGCGGCGGCGGAAAGCCTCCTCGCCGATGAGATCGGCTACACCAACACGGTGTGCGGCGCCGCGATCGCGTTGGAAATCGATTGGTCGAGCCTTTCGGGCTGGCCGTCCGACGGCCAGGCGCTCGCGCGGGCGTGCGGCGGCGCCTTGAGCGCGATCGAGGCGGTCTGCCACGGCGGCGGCGCGGCGCGCGTCGCGCGCGGGATCGACACGTTCGTTTGCGCCGGCGACGGGGCGGGCGCGGCGTTCGGCGCCGGCGCGTTGACCTTCGGCGCGAGCCCCGGCGAGACCGGATACGACGAAACGCGCGCCCTTCTCGAGGACGCGCTCTAAGACGGCGTTGCAATCCGCGCCGTCCCCCGCCACATACCTCGCATGAATGGCGCAAAAACACTCCTGCTTTTCGGCGCGCTCGCGGCCCTTGCGGCTTGTGGGCGCCGCGACAGCGAAGTCGGCGGCATCGTCAATGATTTCGCCGGCAACGAAATCGTGCTCGAAGCCCTCTCCGATCCGAAGGTCGAGGGGGTGACGTGTCACCTCAGCCATTTCGACCGCGGTTTTTGGGACCGCATGACGAAAGGCAAATGGTTCGAGGACCCGTCGAATGCGTCGATCTCGTGCCGACAAACCGGTCCCATCAAGATCGGCGACATCGCGCGCGACCGCGACGGCGAGCGCGTCTTCTCCCAACGCCAGAGTCTTATTTTTAAATCGCTCGGCGTACGGCGGATCTATGACGACGAAAACGACACGTTGATTTACGTCGTCTATTCCAGCCGGCCGGTCGACGGCTCCGCCAAGATGTCGATTTCGACGATCGCGCTCTTCGGCCAAGAGGTCGACTGGATCCAGCCGGAAAGCTGAAGCCGGCGCGTTTACCGCGCTAGGGCGTCGGCGCTTTGTATTGACTCATTCCGGCGCGCTAGATGTTTTGTTTTGAGCGCCTGAGCCGGTCGTTACCCGATCCAATGTGATCATCCGGCGCGCCAGCCGTGCGACGAGGCGCGCCGCCCCGAACGCGGCAAAGCCGCCGGCGAGCGCAATGATATAGCCGCCCTCTACGCCGAGCCGCCATTCCAAAACCCCGAGTAAGACGAGGTTGACCGCGATCGCGGCGACGGCCGCCGCGCCGGCGCCGGGGTGCGGCGCTGCGGGTGCGGTTGCGCCGCGCCGCATGTCGCCGATCACCGCAACGAATACCGGCGCGGCGATCGCGGCGGCGACCGAGGACGCGGCGACGACGATGTCGCGCAAGCTGTCGCCGGAGGCCGCGACGGCGAACGCGGCGAGACCCGCGCCGACCGTAATCGTCCGTGCTGCAATCAATCGCATCCGCGGCGACGCGTCGGGTCTCAGACGCCGATAGCCGCTCTCCGTCGCGACGGCGGAGACGGCGAGGAGCGCGCTGTCGACGGACGACAGGATCGCCGAGATGAGCGCGCCGGAGAAGACCACCAGTAGGAACGGCGACAAGAGGGCCGCGGCGAGACCCGGGGCGAACGCGTCGCCGGCCGACGCGTCGACGCCGAGGCCAAGCCCGGGACCGACGAGCCCGAAGGCGACGGGGATCAGACCGAACGCGATATAGATCACCGAGCCGATGACGGCCCCGCGCCGGGCGATTTCCGGCGTGCGCGCCGCGAGCGCACGCACGACCGCCTCTTGCGACACGACCGAGCCGACGATCGGCACGATCCAGATTTCAGCGCGGGCGAGGAGCGACTCGCCAGGCAGGGAAAGGGCGAACCGCGCCGGCTCCTCGGACGCGACCGCGAGCGCCGCGCCCGGCCCGCCGGCGGCTGAAATCATCATGATAAAGAGGATGACGACGCCCGTGACGAGAACGCCGCCTTGAACGATGTCGGTGACGACGTCGCCGATTAGGCCGCCGACGAGCGTGTAGACAAGGACGATCGCCGTCGCCGTCGCGAGCGCGGCATGGAACCCGAGAGGGCTTGCGTCGGCGACGAGCGTTGCGAGCGCATAGAGCTGCGCGGCCGCCCAGATGCCGCCGCTCAAGGCGATGACGAGCGCGGCGAGCCCTTCCGCGGCGGTCCCGTATCGATCGCCGACATAGGCCGCGAGCGTCATATGGCCGGCCCGACGCAGCGCGGCGGCGACGAACAAGCCGAGGACGAGGATCCCGAGCCCGTAGCCGAGAGGGTCGATCCGCGCGCCGGCGAGCCCGTCTTTGGCGACCTCCGCCGACGTCGCGATCACGCCTTCCGCAGCAAACCAGGTCGCGAACAACGACAACGCCACCGCCGCCGTCCCGAGCCGGCGTCCGGCGACGAGATAATCCGCGTCGCTCGCGGTGCCGCGCGCCGCCCAAGCGGAGATCGCCAATTGAAGGATCACGTAAAAGGCGACGGCGATGAGGAACGTCATGGGCTGGGCGTCGCGGCGTCTGTGGCGACGCTCGCCGGCCAACGGCGATGGAACCACAGCCATTGGCCCGGCGCCGCGTGAATCTCGTCGGCGATGGCCTCGTTGATGCGCGTCGTCAATGCGCGCACGTCGGCGTCTTGTTCGCCGGACGGCTCGAACTCAATCGGCTCACGGATCGTCAGCACAAAGCGTGCGCCGACCCCGCGTCTGATGGCGATGGGCACGATCGGCGCTGCGAACTTTAGAGAAAGACGCGCCGGCGCGGGCGCGGTCATCGCCGGAAGGCCCATAAAGGGCGCGGAAATCCCGTCATTCATTTTCTGATCGACCAGCATGGCGAGCGAGCGCCCGGCGCGCAGCGCCTCGACGAGGCCGCGCGCGGCGCTCTTGGTCTTCGGCAAAAAGTACGGGGACATGACGGCGAGCCGCCGGCGTTGGATCATCGCGTCTACGGATGCGTTGTTCGCCGGCCGGTAGACGACGGCGTGGTCGACCCCGGCGCGGTGCAGCGTCAACGCCATCAACTCCCAATTCGCCAAATGCCCGGAGACGAAGATGACCGGCCCGGCGCCGTCCGCGATCGCGCGGAGCCGGTCGGCGCCGTCGACCGCGAGACGTCCGTTCGCCGCAAAGGGGTCGAACGCGTCGAGGTGCGCGAATTCGGCCGTGGTGCGCCCCAAATTCTCCCAGGCGTCGGCGAGGATCGTGCGGCGCGCCTTGTCGGAAAGATCCGGATAAAGACGACGCAAGTTTTCCGCGCCGCGGGCGTGAACGCGGCCGACCGCCGGGCCGACGAGGCGGCAAAACCCGCCCGCAAGCGCGGAGGACGCGTCGACGCCGAGCACCCGAAACAGCGCGAACAGGCCCGACAAGGCGGCATGCTCGGCGCGGTGAGCGAAGGGGACGCGCGTACGGGTCGACGGCGGCGCCGCACCGGCGCGCTCCATGGTCACGCCCCGGCCCCAACCGCGTTCGCCCCGAGCGCGTCCGTAAAGACATCGCGCAGGCGCGCGGGCGCGTCGCACGCCATGCGTACGGGCAGGACCGCGAGCCCGTCCGGCGTATCGGCCCCCAAGCGAGCGGCGTCTTTTTCCGTCGTCAATAAGGGTACGCCGGCGGCCTCGGCGCGGGCGGCGAGCCGCGCGATATCGCCCGCCGTATACGGATAATGATCGGGGAACGCGACCGCCTCAACGAGGCGCACGCCGCACGCGCGCGCGGTCGCAAAAAAACGCGCCGGCGCCCCGACGCCGCAAAAGGCGAGCGCGGCCTCCGGCAAATCGTCCGTCGCCGGTTCGAGCCAGACCCCGACCGGCTCGCGCCGGCAAAGCGCGCGCGTCTCGCTGCGGATGGGGTCGCCCGCTTGTTGTTTGACGACCACGAAGACGTCGGCGCGCGCCGCGGCGTCGGCGATCGGTTCGCGCAACGGCCCGGCGGGGAAGGGGCGTCCGTTGCCGGCGGGGTCGTCATTGGCGAGCAACAAAAAAGACGCCGTCTTGGCGAGGCTCGGATTTTGATAGCCGTCGTCCATGACGATCGCTTGCGCTCCCGCCGCGGCGGCGGCCGCGGCGCCTTCGGGCCGGCGGCGCGATACGAAGACCGGGCCGGCCCGGGCGAGCAGCAAGGCCTCGTCACCGACGTCGCCGGCGTCGTGGCGGCCCGGATCGACGCGCAAGGGACCGCGCTCACGCCCGCCATAGCCGCGCGTCAAGAAATGGGCGTTTACGCCTAATTCCGTCAGTAGGCGGTGAATAAGAAGCGCGAAGGGCGTTTTGCCGACGCCGCCGAGCGTCGCCGCGCCGACGCAAAAGACGGGAACGGCGCAGCGCGCGGGGCGGGCGCGTCGCCGCCGCGCGCGTTGCAGCGAGACGGCGAGCCGGCCTGCGGGCGCGAGCGCGACGCTAAAGGCGCGCGCGGTGGCGCCGTCGTCGCGCCAGAACCAGGGTTCACGCCGGAACATCGGGCCCGCCGCCGCGGTCACGACGCGTCGCGGCGCGCCGGCGCCGCGGGCGTTCGCTCAAGGATCAGGTCACAGACGGCCGCGAGCACGTTGGCGGCGCTGCGCGCGGCCGCGTCGTTCGCCGCGTCAGCCATCGCGGCGCGCGTTTTCGGGTCCGTCAACAGCCGCGACACGGCGGCGGCTAATTCGCGTTCGTTGCGAACGAGCCCCGAACCCCCGGCGGCGCGCATCTCGCCGTAGGTTTCGACGAAATTAAACGTATGCGGACCGTGCAATATCGCGCTGTGCAACCGCGCCGGCTCCAGCGGGTTGTGGCCGCCCTTGTCGGTCAGGCTGCCGCCGACGAACGCGACGTCCGACAAACGATAAAAGAGCCCCAACTCGCCGAGCGTGTCTGCGAGGTAAATATCCGTATCCGGCGCGATCGCGTCGCCCTGCGAGCGGCGCGCGACGCGCAGGCCGTGCGCGCGGCAGATGTCGGCGACCTCCGCGCCCCGTTCGGGGCGGCGCGGCGCGAGCAGCGTCAACACGCCTTTATGCGTCTCGTCGATCAGACGGTGCGCGGCGCAAACGGGCGCTTCTTCGCCCTCATGCGTGCTCGCGGCGAGCCATACGGGCCGGCCCCCGATCTGGGCGTTGAGAGCGGCCCGCGCCTCGACGTCTTCAGGCAACGGCGGCGCGGCGTTCTTCAGGTTGCCGAAGGTCGCGACGGCGCGGCCCGACAAGGCTTCAAGCCGTTCCGCACTCTGACGGTCCTGCGCGACGATCGCGTCGAAGGCGGCGAGGACGTAGCGGATCGCCCGCGTACGCTTGGTCCATTGGGCGAACGATTGCGGCGAGACGCGTCCGTTGACGAGCGCCATAAACGGCGTGCGGGCCCGCGCGCGCAAAATGAGGTTCGGCCAGAATTCGGACTCCACGAAGACGGCGACGTCGGGCCGCCAGGCCGCCAAAAACGCGTCGACATATTTCGGGCGGTCGAGCGGGATGAACTGGTGCACCGCGGCCTGCGGCAGCCGCTCGCGCATCAGCCGGGCGGAGGTCACCGTGCCCGTCGTCACGAGAAAGCGAAGGTCCGGACGGCGCGCATGCAGTTCTTTGACGAGCGGCAGAACCGACAGCGACTCCCCGACGCTCGCCCCGTGGATCCAGACGAGAACGCCCTCGGGACGCGGCCGCCCGGCGACGCCGCGTCGCTCCGCGATGCGTTTCGGGTCTTCCTTGCCGTTGCGCAGACGCCGGCGCAGGGCGAGCTCGGCCAGCGGACCGGCGGCGGCGCTGGCTCCGCGGTAAAGCCGGATGCCGAAAGGTTCCGATAAAGCGTCGATCAGCGACATACGCGTTTCTTACCTGATCCGCGCAGCATCAGGCGAGCGGCCGACCGCGTTTTCGGCCGCGTCTGTGACTGCGTTGAGACGATCGGTCAGGGCGGCCGTGAGCCCGGCGGGATCATTGTCAAAGTCGGGCAGCGGCCGGATCGGCGCGCCGGCGACGAACGCCCCGCGTGAAAACGGAAACGGCAGCCAAAACCGGTCCCACGTCGCCAGCGCCCGGCCGCGCGCCGTCGCGTACGCGACGGGAACAATCGGCGCCCCTGTCGCCAGGGCGAGCCGGGCCGCACCGGGTTGGGCGACCCGGGCGGGCCCGCGCGGCCCGTCGGGCGTCATGCCGACGACGTCGCCGGCCTCAAGCGCGGCGATCATCTGCATCAGCGCCGGCGCGCCGCTTTTGTTTTTGAACGTTTTGCGCGCGTTCGCCGCCGAGCCGCGGATGAAGTCGATGTCGTAACCGGCGACGGCGCGCGCGATGACGTCGCCGTCGCGGTGGTTGGAGATCAACATGTGCACGCGTTTGTCGGTCTCGCGCCGGATCGCCGGGACCATCAACAGGCGGGCGTGCCAGAAGGCCAGGATAAAGCCGCCCTCGTGCGCGGCGAGCGGCGCGGCGTCGTCGCGGCCGATCTGGCGCCAGCGCGTCGTCGCCTCGACGAGCCGGATATAGCCGCCGATCGCCAGGCTCGCCGCATGGGCGGCTGCGTCGCTTTTGAGCAATCTTGAGAAAATCGCCGCTATCCTTCTTGCGCCGGCGTTGCTTGCGGTCGGCGGCGACGGCGCCCATCGTCCGCCGCAACCGCCCGCAAGACCCGGTTCCTTAGCCGCGCTCGACCCCGGAAAGAACCCCGTGAAGACGACCGCCGAGACCAGGAAAGACGCGCCGGGCCCCCGATCGACGGGCGCGCTCGCGGCCCGGTTGTGGCGGGAGTTCCTTCCGCCCTATCGCGGGGCGATCGCGCTCGCGGCCCTGGCGGGCGCGGTCTATGCGGCCTCCGCAAGCGCCATCCCCTTGGGTCTTGAATGGATCAACGCCGCGCTCGGCGGCGGCGCGCGCGCGACGGCGAGCCCGCGCGACGTCATGCGCGTCGGCCCCGTTCTGATCGTCGGCCTTGGGGCCGTGAACGCGCTCGCGCAATACGCGCAGACGCGCCTGTCGGCCGGCGCGGCGCTCGGCGTCCTGCGCGATTTGCAAACGCAGATGCATGCACGCCTCGTCGCGCTCGATCTCGCCCAGACCCAAGCGGAGAGCTCGGGGCGCATGGCGGCGCGTTTCGTCAACGACCCGACCGTCTTGCGCGAAACCCTCGGCCGGCTCGCGCGCGCCGTCGGCGACGCGCTGACGATCGTCGGCCTGTGCGCGGTGTTGATCTATTACGACGCGCTCCTGGCGGCGGTCGTCGCGGTCGTTTACGCCGCCGTCGCCTGGCCGGTCGCGCGTCTCGGCAAGCGCTTGCGCAAACGCGCCGCGCAAGCGGCCGCGCAAGCGGGCGACGTCGCCTCGCTCGTCAACGAAACCGTCGCCGGCGCCGCCGTCGTCAAGACGTACGGTTTGGAGGGCGCCCGCCAGGACGCCGCGGCGCGGGCCTTCGCGCGCCGGATCGACACGCTGCGCGCCGGCGCGAATTTGCGGGCGTTGAGCGAGCCGATGATCTTTTTCGTCGGATCGGTGGCGCTTGCGGCCGTCGTCGCGACCGTCGCCTGGCGCGTCTCGTCCGGGGCGCTCGACGTCGCGCGTTTCATCTCGTTTCTCGTGGCGCTGTTGATGTTGTCGGCGCCGGCGCGGGGGCTGTCCTCGCTCAACGCCGTCGCTCAGGAAGGTTTCGCGGCCTTCGACCGTATGCTGAGCGTTATTGATGCGCGTCCTGCAATCGTCGACGCGCCTGACGCGGCGGCGTTGTCGGTCGGGGCGGGCGCGGTCGCGTTTCGCGACGTGCGCTTTCGCTATCCCGGTGCGGACCCGCCCGCCCGCGGCGACGGCGACGACGGGGCGGACGGCGAGCACGCCGGACTCCACGGCGTTTCTTTCGACGTCGCGCCCGGCGCGTTCGTCGCGCTCGTCGGGCCGTCGGGTGCAGGCAAGTCGACGCTTCTGCGCCTTCTGGCGCGCCTTTACGAGCCCGACGCCGGCGCGATCGACATCGACGGCGCGCCGATCGCCCGCGCGAGCGCCGCCTCGGTTCGCGCATGCCTCGCATATGTGGGGCAGGACGCGTTTTTGTTCGAGGGATCGATCCGCGACAATATCGCCGTCGGCCGTCTCGATGCGGACGATGCGGCGATCGAGAGCGCGGCCCGGGCGGCGGCGGCTCATGATTTCATTACGGAGGAATGCGGCGGCTACGGCGCGCCGGTCGGCGAGGGCGGGGCCAAGCTCTCCGGCGGCCAGCGCCAGCGCATCGCGATCGCGCGCGCCTTTCTAAAGGACGCGCCGATCCTTCTCTTGGACGAGGCGACGTCCGCGCTGGACGCAGCGTCGGAAGCGCAGGTGCAGGACGCGATCGACCGCCTCGCCGCCGGGCGCACGACGCTCGTCGTCGCTCACCGGCTCGCGACCGTGCGGCGCGCCGACGCCATCGTCGTGATGGACCGCGGGCGGATCGTCGAAACCGGCGATCACGACAGCCTCGTTGCGGCCGGCGGCGTCTACGCCCGCCTCGCGGCGTTGCAATTCGCCGCCGGAGACGGCGCGTGATCTCCGAGATCGTGCATGTCTCGCTGTGCGGCGGCCGCCGGAAGGATGCGCGAACGGCGCGCCGGTCAACAACAATTGTGTGAAGTATTCAGTAGCCAGACTAATAGGTCCGGCGGGCGAGCCGGGGGGCTCCGCTTGCCGCCGATCAACGCGTTGCAGCGGTCTTGCGGGCGAGGTCTGAGGCCCGGCCCTAGAATTCGCGGAAGAAGAAAAAGCCGTAGGCGACGATGAGCGCGGGGACCGCCGTATAGAGCGTCGCGATCACCGAGGCGCGCGGCGCGACGGCGAGGGCGGGAAATAGCGCGTCGCCGTCGTTGGAGATCGCGTTGCCGAGTTGCGCGGAGAGCGGCACGACGCCTTGCAGATAAAGGCCCGTCGTCAACACTTGAGGGCCGCACCCCGGCACGAAGCCGACGAGCACGCCGACGAGCGGCACGAACGCGCCGGCCGTTTTAAAGGCCGCTTTGAGGTCCCATCCGGTCCAGAGCACCGTCATCTCGAAACTCAAGAATGCGAGGATGACCCAGACCGTCACGAAACACGTGTCCGTCGCGGTTTTCTCCCAAACGCCGCCGAAAGGGTCCTGCCCGGTCCGGTTCATGGTGCTCGCGCCGACGCTCGGATTGACGAACCAAACCGCGAGCGACAGGAGCGCGCCGGCCGCGCCGACCGCCGTCGTCAGGCCGGACACGCCGAGCGCCGCATCAGCGTCGATCTGGAAGGCGGCGAGAACGCCGAGCGCGATCCCGGGCGCCAAGATGGCGATCCACGGCTTGTCGAGACCGGCGAAGGACGGCGGGGCCGGGGCTTTCGCGCGCCGGCGCGGCCTGTCGACCCGCAAAAAGTCGCGGCCGTGGATCCGGTCGACGAGGATCCCCGACGCCGATCCCACGACAATCCCGAGCGCCATCACCGCAAGGCCGGTCCCCGGCTCTTTGGCGATCAGGAGGAACGCCGCGTCGCCCATCGTCGAGGTGAGGACGGCGACCACGGCGCCGAAGCCCGCCCGGCCGATGCTGTACTGCGTCATCACCATGATCGCGCCGCCGCAGCCCGGCAGCGCCCCGAGCACGGCGGCGATCGGCGCTTGCCAGCGGCGATGGCGTTCCAGAAGCGCGCCGGTGTCGATGCGAAGCTTCGCTTCCACCGTGTAGAAAATGAGAAGCGTTGCGGCGACGAAGACCGTCACCGCGATGTAGGCGTCGGCAATCGTTTCCCAGAACAGGGCGCGCGTCTGCGGGCCGCCGAGAAACGCGAGGCCGACGAGAAGGAAAAGGATCAGGTACCGACCGGCGCGGCCCTTCGCATCGAGATGCGGAGAGATGGCGACCGTGTCGATCAGCGTTTGCGTGTTCACTGCGGCGTTGCCGTCCCGGTCCGACGGCGAGAGACTTGGATCCTGTAGTTAGTAATAATCACTTGCATTTGTCAAGATCCGGGCGGTGCGCATTTCGTCGTCAGGCGCGGCCTTGTTCGCGCCAATGGCGAAAAACGAGGCGCTCGGCGTCGCCGTCATAGGCCGGCGATACGGCATGAAACAAAAGCGGGGCGAGGGCCGCGGGGTCGGGCAGGCTCGCCGGGTCTTCGCCGGGCATCGCCTGCGAGCGCATGGCCGTGCGCATGGGGCCGGGGTCGATGATGGCGACGCGCACGCCGGCGAAGCGGGTTTCCGCCGCGTAGGTGCGCGCGAGCATTTCCATGCCCGCCTTGGAGGCGGCGTAGGGGCCCCAAAAGGCGCGTGCGTCTTCGCCGCCGACGCGCGAGGTAACGAAGGCGACGCGGGCGCCGTCGGCGGCGCGCAGGACCGGGTCGAGCGTTTTTAACAAGCGCCAATTGGCCGTGAGGTTGACCGCGAGCGCGTCCTCCCACGCTTTTTCATCGACGTCGGCGAGGGGCGCGAGCTCGCCGAGGACGCCGGCGTTGGCGATCAGAATGTCGAGCCTCTTAAAGCGCGCCGCCAGCGCCGGCCCGAGTTGGGCGAGCGCCTCGCCGTCTTTCAAATCCACCGTGATGAGGCTCGCCGCGCCGCCGGCCGCGCGTATGTCGTCGTCCAGCTCTTCAAGCCCGCCCTGGGTGCGCGCCAGCGCGACGACGTGCGCGCCGGCCCCTGCGAGCGCGACGGCGAGCGCGCGGCCGATCCCGCGCGAGGCGCCGGTCACAAGGGCGGTCTTGCCGGATAGATCGGGCGTCGACGGGTCGCTCATCACCCCAACGCCTTACGGGGTTCGCGCCGCTTGGACAATCGCGACGGCCGCGCGCTTAAGGTTCGCCCCACATGCGGGTCAAATTGGCGACGGTTTTGGCGAGGACGAGCGCGGCGGGCGAGGCGTCGCCCTTCGGTTGCTCGGCCCGCAAATTGTCCAGATCGAACAGAATTTCGCGCTGCGCGGCGTCGCGCACGGCGCTCTCGATCCAGCCGACGAATGCGAGGCGCAGGCCGCGTTCGACCGGCCGCACCGCATGAAGGCGCGTCGACGGGTACAACACCAGCGTGCCGGCCGGCGGTTTCAGCGTTTCGGTGCGGCCGGCTTCGTCAATGACGAGTTCGCCGCCTTCATAGCGGTCAGGGTCGGTGAGAAACACCGTATACGAAACGTCCGTACGCACACGGGCCTTGCCGGCGCCCATAAAGGCGTTGTCGACATGCGCGCCGTAGCCGCCGCCTTGGCCGGTCCGGCTCAAGATCGGCGACGAATACCGTCGCGGCCGCGCGGCGGACTGAACGACCGGGTGCGCGCGCACCGCGTCCGACAAGGTCGTCTGTAGTTTGCGCCCGAGGCTCGACGACAAGTCGGCCTGCTCGTTACGTTTCACCGCGCGCGCGCTCGCGCCGGCGGTCGACGCGCCGTCGCGCCAGACGAGCCCGTCCGCAGCGAGACGGATTTCGGCGAGCGTGTGGGCGGTCAGAAGGTCGGGAACGGTCAACAGCATGGCGGTTCTCGGTCGTTCGCGGCGCGCGTCTGCGAACGCGACTCTTTTGCATCGGGCGGGTTTTGCGTTATGCATCGCGCGCCGCAGATCGCGCTGCGTTTTCTTTGCAGATTAGTCCAGGAGCTCGCCGATGTCCGTGACTTATAAACCGTTCAGAAAACCGGGACTGAGCGCCGCATTCGTGGGGCTCGCCGCGCTCGGCGCGTGCGGCGCGCCGGACGCCGAGAGCGAGGGGGCGGAAGTCGAAGAGGCCGCGCCGGCGCCGGACGCCGCCGAAACGCCCGAACCGGCCGCCGATGACGCTGGCCCCGCCGACGCCGACGACGAGCCCGCACCTGCGCCCGCTGCGGGCGACGCCGGAGAAGGCGAAGGCGGCGAAAGCGGTGAGGGCGAAGGCGAAGGCGAAGGGGGCGGCGGCGAAGGCGGCGTCGACCTCGGCAAGGCCGGCGTCGATCCGGTCGTCTACCGTTCGGCGCTCGCCATCACCCGCGCGCACGCGTTGGCGGCGCGCGACGCTTATGCGGCCGGCGAAACCGAGGCGGCGGCCGAAATGTTCGGCCATCCGGTCGGCGAGGTGTTGGCCGACATGCAATCGGTCTTCGACGCGCAAGGCGTGGCGCCGTTTTACGAGTTGTTGTTGACGGCCTCGGCCACCGCCGCCGACGGGGGCGACGCTGACGCCGTCGCGGCGCAAACCGACGCCATCCTCGCCGCGCTGACCGACGCGTCCGCCAAGGCGCCGGCGAGCGACGCCGCGCCCGCCGCGATCGCCGCCGGCGTCGTCGCCGACCAGATCGAACGCGCCGCGCAGCAATACGTCGCCGCCGCCGGCGTCGACGCGTATGAGCCCTATCTCGACGGCTATGGGTTCGCCGCCGCCGCGCGTACGCTTTACGACCGCGACGCCGCCGCGATCCGCACCGAGAACGCCGGCCTCGCCGAC
>JBCCZS010000031.1:0-21294 GCA_039187035.1 Pseudomonadota bacterium
ATCCAGGTCGCCAGTTTCAAGATGACCGGCAAGCGCGTCTTCCGCATGGCGCCGATCCACCACCATTTCGAACAGCTCGGCTGGCAAGAATCGACGATCGTCGTGCGTTTTTGGATCATCGCCTTCATTTTGGCGCTGGTCGGTCTGTCGACGCTCAAACTGCGATAGGAAAGGGACGCCCGTGATCGCGCTGCCGGGGCTCAAAAACAGATTATGCGCCGTCTACGGATTGGGCGTAACGGGGCTCGCCGCGGCCGAAGCGTTGAGCGCGTCCGGCGCGCAAGTCTTCGCCTGGGACGAAAGCGAAGAGGCGCGGGCGAAAACGCAAAACACCGCCTACGACGCAACGCACCCCTCAACATGGCCCTGGCCGGAGCTGCAGTTTCTCTGCTTGAGCCCCGGCGTGCCGCATACCCATCCCGCGCCGCATAAGATCGTCGCCAAAGCGCGCGAGGCCGGCGTGAAAATCATCGGCGATTTGGAGTTGTTCGCCTGGGCGCTCGACGCGCTCGACCCCGCTGTGCGCCCGACGGTCATCGCGGTGACGGGATCGAACGGCAAATCGACGACGACCGCCCTGATCGCGTACATTCTCAACCAGGCCGGCGAAGAGGCGAGCATGGGCGGCAATATCGGCCGCCCGCTTTTGTCGCTCGAGCCGCTGCGCCGCGGGCGTTTTTACGTGCTCGAATTATCCTCGTACCAACTGGAACTGGCCGAGAGTTTCCGCGCGAACGTCTCGGTGCTCCTCAACGTGTCGCCGGACCATCTGGAGCGCCATGGCGGCATGGCCGGCTACCTCGCCGCCAAGCAGCGGATTTTCTACAATCAGACGCCGGACGACACCGCCGTCGTCGGCGTCGACGACGAGCATACGCAGGGCGTGTGCGCGGTTCTGTCGGGGCGGCGGGCCGCGCGCGTCGTGCCGATTTCCAGCCGCGGGGCGCTGGGTCACGGCGTATATGCGCTGGGCGGGCGCTTGTTTTATCATTTTGACGAGGCGAGCGGCGAGGCGGGCCCCGTCGGCGGGATGTTGCGCGGGCCGCACAATTGGCAAAACGCAGCCGCGGCGCTCGCGGCCGTCGCGCAAGTCGGCGTGTCGCCCGCGCAGGCCGTCAAAGCGATGGAGCGGTTCAAGGGCCTTGCGCACCGGATGGAAACGGTCGCCCGGGCCGGCCCGGTCGTCTTCGTGAACGACTCTAAGGCGACTAACGCGGCCGCCGCGGCCCGCGCGGTCGCCGCATTCGACGACGTCTTTCTGATCGCCGGCGGCGTCGGCAAAGACGGCGGGCTCGCCCCTCTTGCGGCCGAAGCGGGCTCCTTGCGCGGCGTTTACTTGATCGGCCAGTCGGCGGCCGCGTTTGAAAAGGAACTCGGCGCCGTCGCGCCCTGTCGCCAATGCGGCAACCTTGCGGCGGCCGTCGCCGAGGCGACGCGCGACGCGCAGGCGAGCGGGGCGCCCGCGCCGACCGTGTTGCTGGCGCCGGCCGCGGCGTCCTTCGATCAGTTCAAAGATTTTCAAGATCGCGGCGAAGCGTTTCGCCGCCTTGCGCTTGCGGAAGCGGCGCGCGCGGGCGCGGACGCCCCCGTCGCCGACGCGCGCGGCCCCGGCGATGCGCAAACCAACGGAGAAGCCGCATGACTGCGCTGTCGCGGCTTGACCGCTCGTTGTTGTCCCGCTGGTGGTGGTCGGTCGACCGGCCGAGCTTTCTTATCGTCGCGGCGATCGTCTTTGTCGGTTTTATTCTCCAGCTCGCCGCCGGACCGGCGGCGGCCGCGCGCTTGCATATCGACAACGGGTTCCACTTTCCCCTGCGCCAGGCCGTGTTCTTGCCGGCCGCGGCCGCGCTCGTCGTCGGCGTGTCGATGTTGACGCCCTTGCAGGCGCGGCGCGTGGGCGTTCTTGCGTTCGTCGGCGCGTTTGCGTGCGCGCTCGCGGTGCTCGTCGCCGGCGCGGAGATTAACGGCGCCCGGCGCTGGATGTCTTTTGGCGCTTTTTCCCTTCAGCCTTCGGAGTTTTTAAAGCCGGGCTTCGTCGTCGTCGCCGCGTGGATGCTGTCGGAAGCTGCTCGCCGACCAGGGTTTCCCGGCGCGCCGATCGCCATGGCGCTTTATCTCGCCAGCGCTGCGTTGCTCGTCATGCAGCCCGATTACGGTCAGGCCGCGCTTTTGACGGCGGTTTGGATGCTGATGTTCTTCATCGCCGGGTGGAGTTGGCTGTGGATCGGCGGGCTCGGCGCGATCGGTCTTGCGGCTTTATATGGCGGCTACCGCTTTTCACCGCACGTCTCGCGGCGGATTGACGGGTTCGTCAACCCGTCCGGCGCGGAAAGTTATCAGGTCGATCGCTCCCTCGAAGCGATCCGGAACGGCGGTTTTTTCGGGCGCGGCGGCGACGTGCCGCCCGTTAAAGACCAACTCCCCGATGCGCATACGGACTTTATATTTGCGGTCGCGGCGGAGGAGTTCGGCTATTTCTTCGGCCTTTTGATTCTCGCGCTTTACGCCGCGCTATTGTTGCGGCTCTATTTGCGCGCCGCCGCGTTAAAGAGCGTCTTCGCCCAATGCGCCGCCTGCGGTCTCGCCGCCATGGTCGGTTTGCAGGCCGTCATCAATGTCGGCGTTTCGATGCGCGCGCTCCCCGCCAAGGGCATGACCTTGCCGTTTGTCTCCTACGGCGGCTCGTCGCTTCTGGCGATGGGGCTCAGCCTCGGGCTCGCCTTTGCGCTGACGCGGCGCGCGCGGCCGGCGGTTACCCGGCGCGAGATGATGGCGTGAGCGGGGCCGTCGCGCTCGCCGCCGGCGGGACGGGCGGCCATATGTTTCCGGCCCAGGCGCTCGCGCAAGCGCTCAAACGCCGCGGTCGGCGCGTCCTCCTGGTGACGGACGCCCGCGGCGCGCGCTATGCGGAGGACTTTCCGGCCGACGCCCGCGCGCAAATTGCGGCGGCCAGCCCCAATGTCGGCGGCCCGCTGGCGAAGATCGCGGCCGGCGCGGCGCTGGCGCGCGGCGTTTTGACGGCGCTCGGCGCACTGCGGCGCGAACGCGTCGCCGCCGCCGTCGGGTTCGGCGGTTATCCGTCCGCCCCCACCTTAACGGCGGCGCGCCTCCTCGGCGTTCCCTACGGCGTGCACGAACAAAACGGCGTTTTGGGCCGCGCCAACCGTCTCGTGGTGCGCGGTGCGGCGTTTACGGCGCACGCGTTCGCCAATCTCGACCGCGCGCCGGAGGGGCTCGCCCGCCGCCGCGAAGTCGGCCACCCGATCCGCGACGCCGTCCGCCCGCATGTCGACGCGCCCTATACGCCGCCAAGCGCGGACGGGGCGATCCGCCTCCTGATTTTCGGCGGCAGCCAAGGGGCGGCGATCTTGTCGCGCGTTGCGCCGGCCGCCGCGGCGCGCCTGCCGGAGGATTTGCGCCGCCGCTTGCAGGTGGTCCACCAGGCGCGCGAAGACGACGTCGCGGCCGTCGGCGCAATCTACGCCGACGCCGGCATCGACCACGACGTCGCCCCGTTTTTCAAAGACCTCCCAAAACGAATCGCGGACGCGCACCTCGTCGTCGCCCGGTCGGGCGCGTCGACCGTCACCGAGATCTCGCTGATCGGTCGCCCGGCGATCTTCGTGCCGCTCGCCATCGCCATGGACGATCACCAGACCGGCAATGCGCGCGCGCTCGCGGACGCCGGCGCCGCCGAGATCTTCTCTGAAAAAGAGTTCACGCGGGACGCGCTCGCGAAACGGCTAGAAACCATGCTTAGGTGCGACGACGCGTTGGCGGCGATGGCGAAAAAAGCCCGCGGGCGCGTTAAAGCGGGCGCCGCCGAAGCGCTCGCCGATCTCGTCGACGAGGTCGCTGCTTGACGATTAGTATCCATGCGTATGAAAGGGGCCGCCGGTGAGCGAAACCCGCAAGATAAAAATCAAACTGCCCTTCGACGTCGGCGTCGTGCACTTTGTCGGCATCGGCGGCATCGGCATGTCGGGCATCGCCTCGGTGATGCACAATCTCGGCTATAAAGTTCGCGGCTCGGACATCGCCGACGGACCGAACGTGCGGGCGCTGCGCGAAAAAGGCGTGCCCGTAACGATCGGTCACCACCCGGACAATGTGGCCGACGCCGAAGCCGTCATCGTTTCGACGGCGATCAAGCACACCAATCCGGAAGTCGCCGCCGCGCGCGCCCGCCATATACCGGTCGTCAAACGCGCCGACATGCTCGCCGAACTGATGCGGTTGAAATGGACGGTGTCGGTCGCCGGAACGCATGGTAAGACGACGACGACGACCATGGTCGCCGCGCTTTTAGACGAAGCCGATCTCGACCCGACGGTCATCAATGGCGGCGTCATCAACGCTTACGGCGATAATGCGCGGCTCGGCGACGGCGACTGGATGGTCGTCGAGGCCGACGAATCCGACGGGGCGTTTTTGCGGTTGCCGACCACCGTCGCGGTGATCACCAATATCGATCCGGAGCATTTGGACCATTGGGGCGACTTTGAGCGCCTGCGCGCGGCGTTCGACGATTTCATCGAGAATACGCCGTTCTATGGGTTCGGCGTCGTATGCCTTGACCATCCGGAAGTGCAGGCGCTCGTCGGGCGCGTCACCGACCGTAAGCTGATCACCTACGGAGCCAATCCGCAGGCGGACGTTCGCGCGGAAAACATCGTCTTTACCGACGGCGTCTCGCGCTACGACATCGTGTTCCGTGAACGGGGCGAAGAAGTCTCCCGCCTGAAGGACGTTCGCTTGCCGATGCCCGGGGTCCATAACGTCTTGAACTCCCTCGCCGCGGCGATCGTTGCGCGCCGGCTCGGCGCGAGCGACGCTGCAATCTTGTCGGGCTTTGCCAAATTCGCCGGCGTCAAGCGCCGCTTTACGCAAGTCGGCCAGTGGAACGGCGTCACCGTCATCGACGATTACGGCCACCATCCGGTTGAGATCTCCGCCGTGCTGCGCGCAGCGCGCCATGTCGCGAGCGGCAAGATCGTCGCGGTCGTTCAGCCCCATCGCTATTCGCGCTTGCAGGCCTTGTTCGACGATTTTTGCGCCTGTCTCAACGACGCCGACGTCGCGTTGATCACCGACGTCCATGCGGCGGGCGAGGCCCCGATCGACGGGTTCGACCGCGACGGGCTCGTCGCAGGCGTCGCCGCCCACGGCCATCGGGACGTGCGGCCCCTCGACGATCTCGCCGCGCTTCCGGCGACCGTCGCGGGCCTTGTCGAACCCGGCGACTACGTCGTTTGCCTCGGCGCGGGCACGATTACGACGCATGCGAACGATCTCGTCGCTGACTTAGAGCGCCTGGCGGGGGAGGGCGGGGCGTGACCGCGCGCATACGCATCGCCGATCTGCCGGCCGTCCGCGGGCGGTATATTGAAGACGCGGATTTATCGGCGCTGACCTGGTTTCGCGTCGGCGGGCCGGCGGACGTTTTGTTTACGCCGGCGGACGCGGACGATCTCGGCGGCTTCCTGGAAGCCGTGGCCGAAGACGTCGCCGTCACGCCGGTCGGCGTCGGGTCGAATTTACTTGTGCGCGACGGCGGGGTGCGCGGGGTCGTCGTCCGGCTCGCCGCGCCCTTCCACGAAATTGCACTCGACGGTGTCGCGGTGCGTGCCGGCGCTGCGGCGCTCGATGCCCAAGTGGCGCGCCGGGCGGCGGCGGCCGGCGTCGCGGGGCTCGAGTTTTATCGCGGCGTTCCGGGATCGATCGGCGGCGCGATCGCCATGAACGCCGGCGCCTACGGGACGGAAACGAAAGACGTTCTGGTCTCGGCGATTGCTTACGATCGGGGCGGGCGCCGCCATGAACTATCGAACGCCGATCTGCAATTCGGGTACAGAAAATGCGGCGTCGGGGCGGGGTTCTTTTTCGTCGAAGCGGCGTTCGAGGGGCGCCGCGGCGCGCCCGCCGACATTGAAGCGCGCATGGCTGAAATCATGTGCGCGCGCGAAGACAGCCAGCCGATCAAAGAGCGCACGGGCGGTTCGACCTTCGCCAATCCGGACCCGGCGCAATCGGGCGGACGCAAGAGCTGGCAGTTGATCGACGCGGTCGGCGGACGCGGGCGCGTCGTCGGCGACGCCCAAGTCTCCGAACGCCACTGCAACTTTTTGATCAATCGCGGCGGAGCCCGCGCCGCCGACCTTGAAGCGCTCGGCGAGGGGCTGCGCGCGGACGTCGAGGCTGAATTCGGCGTCGCGTTGCGTTGGGAAATCCGGCGCATCGGCGAGCCGGCGATCGAAGGAGCGACGGTATGAGCGCGCAGTTTTCCCGGGTCGCCGTCTTAAAGGGCGGCTGGTCGCCCGAACGCGACGTGTCCCTCGTGTCTGGCGCGGAGGCGGCCAAAGCCCTGCGCGACGTCGGATACGACGTGGTCGAAATCGACGCCGGGCGGGACGTTGCGGCCGTGCTTGCGCAGGCCGCTCCCGACGTCGTCTTCAATGCGCTCCACGGCCAATGGGGTGAGGACGGGTGCGTTCAGGGCCTCTTGGAGGTCGCCGGCCTTCCGTATACGCATTCAGGCGTTCTCGCCTCGTCGCTCGCCATGGACAAACAACGCGCCAAAGCCGTTTTCGAGGAAGCGGGCATCGCGTCGCCCGCAGGCGTCATCGTCTCGCGCGACGAAGCCGCGCGCGGCGACGTGATGGCGCGCCCCTATGTCGTCAAACCGAACAACCAAGGCTCGTCCGTCGGCGTCTATATTTTCCGCGAAGGCGACAATCGCCCGGCCGACGTGCTGGCCGATCCGACCGCGCCGCTCGGCGAGGACGTTCTCGTCGAACGATTTATCGCGGGCCGCGAACTGACGGTCGCGGTTATGGGAGATCGCCCGCTCGGCGTCACCGAGATCATTCCGAAGACGGATTTCTACGATTACGAAGCGAAATACGCCGTCGGCGGCTCGGACCACGTTGTGCCGGCCGACATCCCCGCCGACGTCGCCGAGCGGGCGCTTGCGCTCGCGCTCAAGGCGCATGACGCGCTCGGGTGCCGCGGATTGTCGCGTGCGGACTTCCGCTATGATCCGACGACGGACGGCGACGGGCTCTTTTGCCTCGAGGTCAATACCCAGCCGGGATTGACGCCGACGTCGCTGGCGCCGGAGCAAGCCGCCCATTGCGGGATTTCCTTTGCGGAATTGTGCCGTTGGATCACGGAGGACGCCTCATGCCTGCGGTGAAAAAACCGTCCAAGAAAGCGCCCGCAAAGCCGAAGAGCCCGAAGCGCCCGAAACGGAAGTCGACGCGTGCAAAGAAGTCGACGCGCGGGGCGCCTGCGCGCGCCGCGCGCCGGGTCGGCAATCTCGCCTTGGCGGGCGTTGTCGGCGCGGGCGTCATCGGCGCGTGCGCGCTCGCGCTCTTGTGGGCCGGCGGTTATGTCGGCCTCCTAACCGACGGGGCCAATCGCGCACTGGAGCGTCGTGTCGCGGACGCAGGGCTCAGCGTCCGGCGCGTCACGCTCGCCGGGCGGCGGTTTGCGGCGCTCGAAGACGTTGAAGCGGCCGTCGGCCCGATCGTCGGCGACGCGATCACGCATGTCGATCTCGACGCGGCGCGCGCGCGCGTCGAGGGGCTCGGCTGGGTGCGTGCCGCCTCCGTGTCGCGGCTTTATCCCGATACGATCCATGTATCGGTGCGCGAGCGCGACCCGGCCGCCGTTTGGCAAATCGCCGGCGATTTATTTCTGATTGACGACGAGGGGGCGGTCATTCGCGACGTCGGCGTCTATGAATACGCCAACCTCCCATTGATCGTCGGTTCCGGCGCCCCGGAGGCGGCGGCGGCGCCGTTGCGGGCGCTGCGCCGACGGCCCGCGATCGAAAAGCGCGTCGCCGCGCTGGTGCGCGTCGGCGAGCGGCGTTGGAATCTCCGCATGAAGAACGGCGTCGACGTTAAACTTCCGGCTACGGATATCGACGGCGCGATTGAAACGCTCGACGTAATGCAAGACGTACAAGGCGCGCTTGACCGAAAACCCGAATATATCGACCTTCGCGACCCGGAACGGATTATCGCGCGCCCGCGCCGCAGCGACGGCGAAGCGGGCTCGGCGGACGACGACCCCAAACCGACGATAAAAAAGACGACGACGCCGTAGCGCGTTGCAGCGCGAACGACGCAAGCGAAACGAGGCCTGACGCAATGGTGCTGGCAAGAGCGGTCCCGAGACTTCAGGCGGCCGGACTGACGGCCGTCGTCGATATCGGCGCGTCGAAAGTCTCGTGTTTGATCGCGTCCACCGGGGGCGGGACGGTCGACGCGCATGAACCGGTCGCGCTCGACGTGTTGGGCGCGGCCCAGGCCGGCCTCGCGACGGGCGAGCGCGGACAGGATCGCACGGCCTCGACGGAAACGGCGCTACGCGCGGCCGTCGATGCGGCTGAACGCATGGCGGGCGAACGGGTGACGCGCGTGCACGTCGCCGTCGCGGGACGGCATTTATTGTCGCGCCGCGTCGGGGTCGATCTTGCGCTCGCAGGCTCCGCCGCGACCCGCGAAGACGTCGTCGACTGTTTGCAAAAAGGCGCCGGCGTCGCCGCCGTGGACGGCGCGACGCCGCTGCATGCGCTGCCGACCCGCTTCGTCATCGACGGCGATGACGCGGGCGGCAACCCGTGCGGGCTCGTCGGGTCGGTTCTGACCGTCGAAATGCTCGGCCTCGCCGTTCGCGAAGGCGTCGCGGAGAACCTCCGGGCGCTGTTGGAGCGTTGCGACCTCTGCGTCGACGGCTATTTCGCCGCGCCGATCGCCGCGGCGGACGGCTCGCTAATTGACGATGAAAAAGAACTCGGCGTCTTGCTTCTCGATATTGGCGCTCGGCATACGGACTTTGCGCTATTCGAAGACGGCGCGGTGACGGCCTGCGGCGGCGTCGGCGTCGGCGGCGCCCATATCACGCGTGATCTCGCGCAGATTTTCGGCGGCGAAATCGCCCATGCGGAGCGGGTCAAAACGCTCTACGGCTCGGCGTTGAGCGGCGACGGGGACGACCATCGTTTTGTGGATTTCCCGCAGATCGGCGACCCGAACGACGTCAACGTCGTATCGCGTGCGGAGATCGCCGCCGTGATCGCGCCGCGCCTTGAAGAAACGTTCATGCTGGTGCTTCGCCGCTTGCAAGAGGGCGCGAGCGCGCGCCGCGCGGCGCCGATCGCCTTGCGACGCGCCGTCTTAACGGGCGGCGGCGCGCAGGTGACCGGCGCGCGCGAAACCGCCGAACGCGTCCTCGGCGTCAAAACACGTCTTGCAAAAGCGGCCGCGCTGTCCGGCGCGCCGGACGCGGTTCGCGCGCCGCAATACGCCGTGTGCGTCGGCGGGATGATCCGGGCGGCCGACGCCGGGAAACGCTGGCGCGATCGCGGCGACTCGTTCTTTGATCGAGACATGATCCGCGAAGGGAGCGTCGGCGTGTTGCGCGCCGCAGCCGCCTGGTTGCGGGCGAATTTCTAAGCCGGCCCGCCCTCGCCCGCGTTAACGTCTCGTTAACCGTTCTGAACGAATCTTTAAACTGCGAGTCGCGTCGTTAATCTGTGATCGGAGAAGCTTCCCCATGCCCTTGAATTTAAGCCTGCCGGAAATGACGGAATTGAAGCCGCGGATCGCCGTCGTCGGCGTCGGCGGGGCGGGCGGCAACGCCGTGAACAACATGATTGAGAGCGCGCTGGAAGGCGTCGATTTCCTCGTCGCGAACACCGATGCGCAGGCGCTCGGCCTGTCCAAGGCGGAAAAACGCGTGCAACTCGGCACGGCGCGAACGCAAGGCCTCGGCGCCGGTTCCATTCCCGACGTCGGCCGCGAGGCCGCGGAGGAATCGCTCGAAGAAGTGCTCGAGCTTGTCGGCGATTCGCACATGTTGTTCGTCACCGCCGGCATGGGCGGGGGTACGGGCACCGGGGCGGCGCCGGTCATCGCGCGCGCCGCGAAAGAAAAAGGCATCCTCGCCGTCGGCGTCGTTACGAAGCCTTTTCACTTCGAAGGCGCGCGGCGGATGAAGATCGCGCAAGCCGGCATCCAGGAATTGCAGCAGCATGTCGACACGCTGATCATTATTCCGAACCAAAATCTCTTCTCGATCGCGAACGAGCGCACGACCTTCCAGGAGGCGTTCGCGCTCGCCGATCAGGTGCTCCATTCAGGCGTGCGCGGCATCACCGATCTGATGGTCATGCCCGGCCTCATCAATCTCGACTTTAATGACGTGCGCACCGTCATGAGCGAGATGGGCAAAGCGATGATGGGCACCGGGGAGGCCAGCGGCGACCAGCGCGCGATTGAGGCCGCGGAAGCCGCGATCTCCAATCCGCTCCTCGACGAAGTGTCGATGAAGGGCGCGCGCGGCGTTTTGATCAACATCACCGGCTCAATGGATATGACGCTCTTCGAAGTCGACGAGGCGGCGAACCGCATCCGTGCGGAAGTCGATCCGGATGCGAACATTATCGTCGGGTCGACCTTCAATCAGGACCTTGAGGGCAAAGTGCGCGTGTCGGTGGTCGCGACCGGCATTGACGGGGCGGTTGCGGAAAAACCCCGGCCGGCCGCCGCTGCGGCGTCGGGCGCACAGCCGCGTCCGTGGCGTGAGGAAGCGCCGGCCCCCGTCGGGTACGGCGAAAACGTCGTCAAGCCGGCGGCGATCAGCGCCGGGGGCGGCCAGTACGCGGCGCCGGCGGCGAACCCGGTCGCCGACGTTCATGAGCGCATCAAACGGCTTTTGACCGAAGGGGAGAGCGCGCCGGTTCCCGCCGCGGCGAGCGCGTCGGCGAACGACGCGGCCGTCGACGCGCGGGGGGCGCGCAACAATCCGTTCCGCGAAGCGCAATCCTCGCTTGGCGCCGCGGTCGGCATGATCAAGTCGATGGGCGCGGCTCCCCCGAAAAAAGACGAGGACGCCGCGCGGGCCCCGGATGCGGCCGCGCCGGGTCCCGTCGTTCGGGACGATCTCTTCGACGATCAGGCCGACGATGAACTGGAGATCCCGTCATTTCTGCGTCAACGCAACGCCGGGTAAACGCCGCCCCGCGGCTGGTTGATCTGTCGCCGTCGGCCGCCGCGCCGGCGGCGATTTTTCTGCAATATCGAGAAACATACGTTGGGTTGTTCGCGCCTTCCGGTCGCGGCATGCTTCACCTCGGCCGGGGGTCGGCGGCGGCGAGCGCGGGGGAACGCGCGTATGGCTGTCGCGACGCCGTTTCGGCCGAGGGGATAACGAGCGTCGGTGGTGTCAATGTCGAGTGACGTGTTGCTAAGCGACGAGGCGGCCGTCGCCGCGCCGCTTTTTGTTAGCGCGCGCTTGATGGAGGCGGTCCGATTCACGGGGGTCGGGTTGCACTCCGGCGAAGCATGCGCCGCGACCGTGTCGCCGGCCCCCGCCGGCGCGGGGATCTGCTTTTATCGCACCGACGGCGCCGCGGACGGCGCTGCAATCCTCGCGACCGCGGCGAACGTCGTCGAGACCCGCCTCGGGACCGTGATCGGCGCCGCGGGCGGAGATGTCGTCCGAACCATTGAGCATTTGATGGCGGCGCTGGCGCTCTGCGGAATTTACGACGCGACCGTCGCCGTCGACGGCCCGGAAATCCCCATCTTGGACGGCAGCGCGGCCGAATTTGTCGACGTGTTGCGCGCCAAGGCCGTGCCGGGCGGCGCGCCGGTCGCGATCGGCCCGAACCGCCGGGTCAGCGTGCGCGACGGCGATCGCCGGATCGACTGGCGGCCGGCGCCGGGGGCGGGGCTCGCCGTTGCGATCGCTTTTGACGACGCCGCAATCGGGCGCTCGGCCGTTCGGCTCGACCGGGCGCGCCTTGACGCGTCGACGCGCCGGCGGCTGGCCCGCGCGCGCACATTTTGTCGCTTGGGCGACGTCGAGGCGATGCGCGGCGGGGGCCTGGCACTCGGCGGGTCGCTCGACAACGCCGTCGTCGTCGACGGCGGCCGCGTCCTCAACGAAGACGGCTTGCGCGACGCCGACGAGTTCGCCCTCCATAAGGCGCTCGATTTGATCGGCGATCTCCATCTTCTTGGCGCGCCGCTTTCAGGCGAGATTACCGCCGTCAGGCCGGGGCACGATCTCAACGTCGCCTTCGTACGCGCGGTCGAGAAGGCCGTTCGATAGGGCGCCGCGTCGTTTGACCCTCGTTTCGCACCTCATTAGGGTCGCGCTCGTCGGCGGCCGGCGCGCGTATCGAGAGCGTGGTATGATATCGTTGAAAAATTCGCCGCTCCGGACGAGCGGCTTGCTTCTTTGCATCGCGGCGGCGTTGGCCGGCTCGGCGTGTTCCTCGTCGCGGCGCACGCAGGCGCGCTTCGACTACGTCGAACAGCCGGTCGAGCAGATTTACTCGCGGGCGACGGACTCCTTGGAGCGGCGACGCTGGGATGAGTCGATTGCGCTGTTTGAAGAAGTCGAGCGCCAACACCCTTATTCGGCCTGGGCGCGGCGCGCGATGCTCATGAAGGCGTTCACGCGCTACCAAGCAAACGATTATGACGAGGCGGTCGCCGCCATCGACCAGTTCATCGCCCTCCACCCGGGCAACAAAGATGCAGCGTATGCGTATTATCTGAAATCGATGTGCTTTTACGAACAGATTCGAGACGTCGGGCGCGACCAGGACATCACCAATAACGCCGTTACTGCGCTGAACGACGTGATCCGCCGGTATCCGGCGAGCGAATACGCCCGCGATGCGCGTCTTAAGCTGGACCTGACCTACGACCACCTCGCCGGCAAGGAGATGTATGTCGGGCGGTTTTATCTGCGCCAAAGCAAGCACATCGCCGCGATCAATCGTTTCAAGTACGTCGTTTCGAATTATCAGCGCACGTCGCACGTACCCGAAGCGCTGCACCGTCTCGTCGAGGCGTATCTAGAAGTCGGCATCGAGACCGAGGCGCGCTCGGCCGCCGCGTTCCTCGCCCATAATTATCCGGGAAGCCGTTGGTATGAAGACACGTTCGGGATCTTGCGGCGCAACGGTCTCGTTAAGAAATGGGCGGCGCTCGACCCCGCGGTCGCCGTCATTCCGCGCGCTCAGAAGACGGCGAAAGTCGACGGCGACGACGGGAAGGTGACGGCCAAAGATCTCGAGGACGCCGACTTCTACACCGACCTGCAACAAATGAAAGAAGCGGCCGAATCAGAAGACCAACTCTTCGAACCGCCGGTCTGACGCCGAGCCGCCATCGCGAGCGCCGGGACGGCGACGCGGCGAGGACGCCGCCCCGCATTCGTCTGAGGTCCCCATGCTCGTCGGGCTGCACGTCCGTGACTTTGTTTTGATCGACCAAGCCTCGTTGCCGCTGCGCCGAGGCTTGACCGCGCTGACCGGCGAGACCGGGGCCGGGAAATCCATCCTCCTTGACGCGATCGGACTTGCCGTCGGCGGGCGCGCCAATCGCGGCGCGGTGCGCGCCGGCGCGGCGCGCGGCTCGGTTTCGGCGACGTTCGAACCGGGCGCCGACCACGCGATTTGGGCGGTTCTGCGCGAAGCGGATTTGCCGGCTGAAGACGACATGGTGATCTTGCGCCGCGTTCAGGAAGCGGACGGCAAGTCGCGCGCCTTCGTCAACGACACACCCGTCAGCGTCCAGCGGCTGCGCGAGATCGGTGACTGTCTGATGGAAATTCACGGCCAGCATGACGGGCGCGGCCTGTTGACGGCGTCGACGCACCGGGCGCTGCTCGACGAGTTTGGCGGGTGCGCACCGGCTTTGCAGGCGGTGCGCGCCTCGTGGCGCGACGTGAAAAAAGCCCGCGCCGCGTTCGACGAACGCGAGACGGCGCGGCGGGCCGCCGCCGCCGAGGCCGACTTTTTGCGCCATGCAAGCGAGGAATTGACCACGCTGGGGCCGGCGGCCGGCGAAGAGGCTGCGCTCGCCGCGCGCCGGCAGGAGATGATGTCGATCGAAAAGGCGCGCGCCGATCTGGCCGCCGCCGCCGCCGCGCTCGGCGAAGACGGCGCTGACGACCGCATCGCCGTCGCCGCGCGCCGCCTCAACGCCGCGGCGGGCTTCTTCGATGACGGCCACGCCGTGAACGAAGCGGCGTCCGGTCTTGATCGCGCCTTATGCGAATTGGCCGAGGCGCGCGCGACGGTCGTGCGGCTCGTCGACGAAATCGATCTCGATACGGATGAGCAAGACGCGGTCGAGGATCGCTTGCACGCGTTACGCGCGGCGGCGCGCAAATACGGCGTCGCAGTGGACGGTCTGGCGGACTATCGTGAAAAGATCGCCGCTGCGCTCAATATTGCGGACGAAGATGAAGCCAACCTAAAAGCGTTGCGCGATGCGCTCGAAGCAAGCGAGGCCGCCTATGCGCGCGCCGCGGCCGACCTCTCGAAAGCGCGGGGCGCTGCGGCAAAGCGGCTCGACGCCGCGGTTGCGCGCGAATTAAAGCCGCTCAAACTGGAGCGGGCCGTCTTCTCAACGCAGGTCGATAAGAACGACGGCGCGCCTGGCCCCGACGGGCTCGATCATATCGAGTTCATGGTGGCGACCAATCCGGGCGCGCCCGCCGGGCCTTTAAAAACGATCGCATCCGGCGGCGAGCTTTCCCGCTTCATCCTTGCGATGAAAGCGGCGTTGGCGGCGAAGGAATGCCGTACCGTGATCATTTTTGACGAGATTGACGCCGGCGTCGGCGGGGCTGTTGCAGACGCGGTCGGCGAGCGGCTCGCCGCGCTCGCCCGCGACGCCCAGGTGCTTGTCGTCACGCACAGCCCGCAAGTGGCGGCGCGCGCCGATTGGCACTGGCGCGTCGAGAAGAAACAAACCGCCAAGCGCACGACGACGCGCATCGAGCCGCTTGAAGAGGCGGCGCGGATCGAAGAGATCGCGCGCATGTTGTCGGGCGCGCGCATTACCGACGAGGCGCGTGCGGCCGCTCGCCGATTACTGGGATCGGACCCGGAAGTCGCGGCCGCTCCGCGAGCGCGCCGAAAAAAGTCCGCCTAGCGCCGCCCGAGCCGCATGAAGAAAAAGATCCCGTACGCGGACCTTCCGGTCAAAGATCTCGACGCCGATGGCGCGGCGGCTGAGCTCGCGCGCCTTGCCGAAGCGATCGCCGGCGCCGACGACGCTTACTACCGGAACGATGATCCGGTCATGACGGATGCGGACTATGACGCGTTGCGTCGCCGCATTCTCCTGATCGAACGCGCGTTTCCAAAGTTAAAGCGGGCCGATTCGCCAAGCGGACGGGTCGGGGCGGCGGTCTCGACGGCGTTTGAGAAACACCGGCATGCCGCGCCCATGCTGTCGCTCGACAACGCGTTCGACGACGCCGACGTCGTCGACTTTCTGGAGCGCGTGCGCCGGTTTCTCGGACTTGAAGCGAACGCGCCCCTCGCGGTTACGGTCGAACCGAAAATAGACGGTCTGTCGTTAAGTCTGACCTATGAGGACGGTCGCCTCGTCACGGCGGCGACGCGCGGCGACGGGGCCGTCGGCGAAAACGTAACCGTCAACGCCCGCTCGATCGACGACGTGCCCGTGCAGATCAAAGGCGCGCCTGCGCGCATGGAAGTGCGCGGCGAGGTTTACATGGCGCCGACCGACTTCGCCGCGTTGAACGAGCGCCTCGAGGCGGCTGGCGAGAAGACATTTGCAAATCCGCGCAACGCCGCCGCCGGCTCGTTGCGCCAAATCGATCCGGCGATCACCGCGTCGCGGCCGCTGCGCTTTTTCGCCTATGGTTGGGGCGTTTTGAGCGAGCCGCTCGCCGACACGCAATTCGGCGCGCTGCGGCGGCTGGGGAAGCTCGGTTTCGTCATCAATCCGGATATGTCGCTCGCCGGATCCGCTGAGGAGATTCTATCCGCTTACCAATCGATCGGCGCGCGCCGCGCCGCGCTCGACTACGATATTGACGGCGTCGTCTATAAAGTTGACGACCTCTCTTACCAGGATCGGCTCGGTTTCGTGTCGCGCGCACCTCGTTGGGCGGTCGCCCATAAATTCCCGGCGGAACGCGCTGAGACGGTCGTCGAGGCGATCGACATCCAAGTCGGGCGGACAGGGGCGTTGACGCCGGTCGCGCGGTTGCGCCCCGTGACGGTCGGCGGCGTCGTCGTCTCTAACGCGACCTTGCACAATGCGGACGAAATCGCCCGCAAAGACGTGCGCGTCGGCGACACGGTCGTCGTCCAGCGCGCCGGCGACGTCATCCCGCAGGTCGTCGAAACGCTTGTCGACAAGCGTCCGAAAGGGACCGAACCGTTCGTTTTTCCGGCCGTCTGTACCGTATGCGGATCGCGTGCGGAAAACGACGTCAATCCCGCGACCGGCAAAGAAGACGTTGTCCGTCGGTGCACCGGCGGCCTCATTTGTGGCGCGCAGGCGGTCGAACGTCTCAAGCATTTCGTCTCCCGCGGCGCGCTCGATGTAGACGGTCTCGGGGCCAAGCAGATCGAAGCGTTTTTCGAAGACGGCTTGATCGCCGAACCCGCGGACATCTTCACGTTGAAGGCGCGCCAAGAGTCGGGCGACATCGATCTTTACACTTACAAGCTGAAAGCCGACGGATCGCGCGCCATGAAGGACGGGCGGCCGGTCGCGACGAACGCAAAGTCGATCGAGAATCTTTTCGCCGCAATTGACGCGCGTCGCGCGCCGCCGCTGGACCGTTTCATCAATGCGCTCGGCATGCGCCAAGTCGGCGCAACCAATGCGCGTCTTTTGGCGCGCGGGTTCGGCGGCCTCGACGCGTTGCGGCGCACCGCAGAGACGGCCGGTTCGGTGGCGGATGCCGAGGCGAAAGACTCGGCGCATGCGGAATTGCTGGCGATCGACGGGGTCGGCGCTCTCGTCGCGCAGGGCGTCGTGTCGTTTTTCTCCGAGCCCCACAACGCCGAGGCGGTCGATCGTCTGTTGGCGGAGGTCACGCCCGCTCCCCTTGAAGAGCGCGCAGTCGCCGACAGCCCGATTGCGGGCAAGGTCGTCGTCTTCACCGGCACGCTCGAACGCATGAAACGCGACGAAGCGAAAGCCCGCGCCCAGGCGCTCGGCGCTAAAGTCGCAAGTTCAGTTTCGTCGAAGACGGACTATCTCGTCGCGGGCTCCGCCGCCGGGTCAAAGGCCAAAAAAGCGGCCGACCTCGGCGTGACCGTGCTTGACGAAGACGCCTGGCTGGCGATCGTCGACGGCTAAGCGTTTGCGGCGTCGCCGTGCGCGCCGTGCGCCAATCGTTCGTACAGCGCATCGGGCATTGCGCGCGTAGCGGCGCCGGCGAGCGATTGCAGATGGTCGAGCCGGCTGGTCGTCGACACGGCGACGTCGATGAAGGGGCTGTTCAAAACAAAAGCGAGCGCCAATTCGCTCGGCGACCATCCGGGTTCTTCCAGCACGCGCGCGGCGCGGCGGACGGGGTCGATCCGCGTGCGGTCTTGCGTTAGCGCTCGGGCGACGCGCCAAAGGTCGGCCGGGCGCCGGACCGCGAAAAAGTCCGTGCGGTATAGCGCCTGCGCAAGCGGCGATATGGCCACAACGGACTTTCCCCGCGCTTTGACGCGGGTCAAAACCGGCGCGTGGGCGCGGAAGAAGATGTTGTACGACGCCATAAAAACGTCGATCTCCGGGCGCTCGCAATAGGCCTCGAGCCACTGGCCCGCACTGCACAAGCCGATATGCGCGATTTTGCCTTCCGTCCGGAGCGTCTCAAGCGATCGTAGCGCCGGGTCGATGGTCGCCGGGCCCGGTCCATGCAGATAGACAAGGTCCAGCCGCTCGCGCCCGAGGCGACGGAGACTTGCCTCGACATCGGCGCGGATGGCGTGGTCCGAAAAATCATTGACGCGTTTAAGGCCGGCGTTCCGTGTACCAATTTTCGTCGACACAAAAGTTTCGGAATTCGGAACGTTTCGCAGCGCCGCGCCGAGCCGGCGCTCGGCCTCCGCGTAAAAGCCCGCCGTATCAAAGTGCGTAACGCCCGCGTCGAGAGCCGCCCGCACGAGGCGCTCGGCCTTACTGTCCGAAAACCAGCGCGCGCCAAGCGGGCCCGAGCACCCGAATCCGAGCCTCAAAGGCCCGCGGACTAAGGGTTTTGTCAGCGCCGTCATCGTAGCGGGCGGGCGGGGGAGCGCGCGGGGGCGGCTCAGAGGCCGCGCGTTTCGCTCGCCAGCCACGCCCCGACGTCGTCGGGCACGAGCGGGGAAAGCGTTTGGCGCACGCGTGCTTGGTAGTCGTTCACCCAATGGCGCTCGGTTTCGGTCAACAGCGCCGGGACGATGAGCGCGCGCGCAAGCGGCGCCAGCGTGATCGTCTCAAAGGCGAGCATCGCCCGCTCGGCGCCGTCGACCGCGTCCGCTTTTTGCACGATGACAAGATTCTCAATCCGTATACCGAACGCTCCCGCTTTGTAGTAGCCGGGTTCGTTGGAACACATCATGCCGGGGCGCAGGGCGACCGCGTTCGGCGCTTTTGCAATCCGCTGCGGGCCTTCGTGCACGCCGATAAAGCTGCCGACGCCGTGCCCCGTTCCGTGGTCGTAATCGAGCCCGGCCTCCCAAAGCGGGCGACGGGCGAGGGCGTCGAGCTGGTGGCCGCTTGTTCCTTCGGGGAAACGCGCGGTCGCGAGCGCGATGTGGCCTTTCAGGACGCGGGTGAACCGATCCCGCATCTCCGCGGTCGGCTCGCCGATCGGAACAGTGCGGGTGATGTCCGTCGTACCGTCCGGGTACTGTGCGCCGGAATCAACAAGGAAGAGCGACCCTGGCGACAAAGAACGGTTGGTCTCGGTCGAAACGCGATAATGCACGACCGCGCCGTTCGCGCCGGCGCCCGATATTGTGTCGAAACTCAGATCGACGAGATCGGCGTTCTCTCGCCGAAAGGCCTCAAGCTGCTTGGCGGCGGTGATCTCATCGACGCCGCCGGTTTGTGCGGACGTCGCCAGCCAGTGCAAAAACCGTGTGACCGCCGCGCCGTCGCGTATATGCGCTTGCCGCGCGCCGTCTTGCTCTACAGCGTTTTTGCACGCCCTCGGCAGCGCGCAGGGATCGTCGGCATGGAGAATATCGGCGCCGGCGCTTCGCAAGACGTCGAGATATCCCGCCGGCGCGAGCGTCGGATCGACCGCCACGCGCGCGCCCTCGGCGCCGAGCGCGCCTAACGCGTCGTCAATGTCGGTTTCCGGTCGAACGCGTACGCCGTTGCCGAGGTGGGCTCGCACGGCGTCGTCGACTTTCTCAGGCGCAATGAACAGATCCGCCGATCCGTCGGCGCGTACGATCGCGCGACAAAGGGGCAGGGGCGTGCGGGCGACGTCGCCGCCGCGTATGTTGAAGAGCCAGGCGACGGAGGGCGGGGCCGTGATCAGGACCGCGTCGGCGCCGAGCGCGCGAATTTTGGCGGCGATTTCCGAGCGTTTCTCGTCGCCCGCTTGGCCGGAGAATGCGATGGCGTGGGCCCGCGCCGGCGCGGCCGGTGGGGCGGGTTGGTCCGTCCACGCCTTATCGACCGGGTTGGCGTCGATTGCGACGAGCGTGAATCCGGCCTTGTCTGCGGCGGCCGCGAGTTTTTTAACGCCCGCAGCCGAGTGGAGCATTGGGTCGTATCCGATGCGCGCGCCTTTCGGCGCGTTGGCCGCAAGCCACGCGTCGACCGAAATTTCGGTAATGTCGACATAGTCAAAAAATGCGTCGTCAACCTGGTCCCGGACTTGAACCGTATAGCGACCGTCTACGAAAATGGCGGCGCGGTCTTTCATGACGACGGCCGCGCCGGCTGAACCGGAAAAGCCGGTCGCCCACATCAGCCGTTCGGCGTAAGCCGGTATATATTCGTTCTGGTATTCATCGTCATGCGGAATAATAAATCCGTCGACGCCGGCGCCGGCCATCTCGGCGCGGATCGCCGGCACGTGGGTTGCGGCGAAGCCCCGGTCGGAGAGCGGTTCGAACGTTTGAAACATGGCGCGACGGCGTCCTCGATCGACATACGGTTGACGCGGCCGTTATCGCCCCGCAGCGACGTGCGGACAAGGGGCGGGGCGGTCAGCGCTCTTCGCGGACGAGCAGGAGGATCGGCCAGGCGTCGTCTGCGAGGCGGTTGATCGTCCGGAAACCGAGGCGCTCATAAGCGTCGCGCACGCCTTCCTCCTGGTCGGCCATCATGCCGGCCAGCATAATGCGCCCGAACGGGCGCACGCGCGCCGCCATATCTTTGGCGAGACCGACGAGCGGGCCGGCGAGAATGTTGGCGAACACGAAGTCAAACGGGGCCGCCGCGCGGACCGTGTCGTTCTCAAAGCCGTCTCCCTCGACGATGGCGACCGCGTCTTGAACGCCGTTGAGGCGCGCGTTTTCGCGCGCGATCGTCACCGATGTCGGGTCGACATCGACGCCGAGCGCGCGCCGTCCCCAGAGCTTCGCCGCTGCGATCGTTAAAACGCCGCTGCCGCAGCCGAGATCGAGAATCGATTGCGGCGCGAGCCCCTGGAAGCGATCGAGGAGTTCCAGGCAGCCCTTCGTCGTCGGATGGTGGCCGGTGCCGAAGGCTTGGTTCGCGTCGATCCGGATGGGGATTTGCCCGGATGACGGGGCGACATTGTCCGCGTCGTGAACGCCGTAAAGGACGAATCGCCCGGCCTCGACGACGCCGAGACCTTCGAGCGACGTCGCGACCCAGTCTTGTTCGGGGATGTCTTCCAATGTCGGCGCGCTGAGCGTCGCCCACGCTTGCGTCATCGCGCCCATCGACCGCTCGACGGCGAACGCGGCGTTCTTGTCGGCGAGATAGGCTTCGAGCAGCCACCCGCCCTCGTCGTCGCCTTCGACGGCGGCGCGCACGCCGACGGCGTAGGGCGCCGGGTCCAGCGCCTCGTTCATCAAGGCGGCGGCGCTTTCCACGGCCGCGCGCGGCCCGGCCCAAACGGCTTTGATTTGTTTTCCAGACGACGTCACGGTCGACCCCCCGATCTCTCCCGCAAAAAGAGCCGACGAGGACGCCGGCCCTGCTTGAAGCGTGCGACACTAAGGTGCGGCGAGGAACGTGTCGATGACCTTTTTGGCCCCGGTGTGCTCGAAGTCGACGGTGAGTTTCTGGCCCTCGGCGGCGACGACCTTTCCGTATCCGAACTTCTGGTGGAAAACCCTGTCGCCGACGGCGAATTTCGACGTGCCGGGCGCCGAAACCGAAACCGCCTCGGCGCGCCCTTCGATCATCGGCGGTTCGCTTGCCGGCCGCGCGGCCGCTGCGCGCGCCCGCCGCCCCCCCGGGTTGTCAGAATAGGAGTCCACGCGCAGCGTCTCGCCGGAAAAACGCGAGAGGCCGGCGAGGTCGC
>JBCCZS010000032.1:0-21212 GCA_039187035.1 Pseudomonadota bacterium
GATCGCGATCGCGGTCGAAATGGGCGGCGGCCCGTCAACCGTTTATGGCGCGGAGGCGCTCCAAGCGTTCGACGCGCTGGCGGGTTGATGCGCGCGGATACGGCGAGCGGCGCGGGGCCGGCGATCGACAACGTCGTAATCGTCGGGGCCGGTCAGGCGGGCCTGCAGGTCGCCGCCGCCCTCAGAAAGCGCCGTTTTTCGGGCGCTATAACCCTGATCGGCGACGAGACGCATCCGCCCTATCAGCGCCCGCCCCTGTCGAAGGCCTATTTCAAGGGCGAACTCGCCGCCGACCGGCTCTTTCTAAAGCCCCTCGCTTTTTATGAGGATCAAGACGTCGCGCTGGTGACGGGCGACGCCGTCGACGCCGTCGACCTTGACGGGCGTACGGTGCGTACGCGCAGCGGACGGACGATCGCCTTTGACGGGCTTGTCTTCGCGACCGGATCGACGCCGCGGCGCCTGCCCGGCGCGCCGACGCACGCGGACGGTCTTTTCGTTTTGCGCGGCCTTGACGACGCCGATGCGATGCGCGCCGCGATCCGCCCCGGCGCGCGCGTCGTCGTTATCGGCGGCGGATATATCGGCCTGGAAGCGGCGTCGGCCGCAAAACAACTTGGATGCGCCGTCACGGTCTTGGAACGCGCCCCCCGTTTGCTCGCGCGCGTCACGAGCGCGCCCGTCGCGGACTTTTATGCACGCCTCCACGCCGACCGCGGCGTCGACGTTCGGTGCGACGCGCGCGTCGCAGGCGTCGACGTGCAAGACGGCCGCGTCGTCGGCGTGCGCATGGACGACGGCGAGACGATTGCGGCCGACGCCGTCCTCGTCGGGATCGGCGTGACGCCTAACGACGAGACCGCCCGCGCCGCGGGCGTCGCCTGCGATGACGGCGTCCTCGTCGACGACGACGGCCGCACGGCGCATCCTCGCATCTACGCGGCCGGCGATTGCGCGCGGCGGCCTTGGAAGGACGGAACCGTCCGCCTGGAGAGCGTTCACAATGCGCTCGACCAGGGCGAGCGCATCGCCGCCGATATCGTCGGGGCCGCGCCGCCGCCGCCCGACCCGCCCTGGTTTTGGTCGGACCAGTACGAGGTCAAGTTGCAGACCGCCGGCTTGTTCAACGACTTTGACGAGATCGCGCTGCGCGGCGCGCCGGAAAACGGCCGCTTCGCGGCGTTTTACTTCAAAGACGGCGCGTTCATCGCCGTCGACGCCGTCAACGATCCCGCTTCGTTTTTGTGCGGCAAACAAATCCTCAAACTCGGCGGAACGCTCAGCCCCGACGACGCTAGCGACGAGAATATCGATTTGAAAACCCTGATCCGGCGATAAAGCGCGCGCCGCCGAATTGTTCGTATGCGCACTAAATACGTCTAACGCCGACTCCAACGACGAGAGCACGGACGACCGTCGCGCTGACGAACGCCCCGGTCGCCGCGCGTCGATGACCCGTGCGCGAGGCGACTATATCGTCCGTCAGGCGAGCAATAGTAGCCGCACCGGCGGTGGGCCGCACGCGGTCTTTGCGGTTAGCCCTGTTTTTCCCAACGTCCGGCCTCCGACTGGCGCCAATAGGTCGCCTCAAGACCGGCCTCGCGCGCCTCTTTCCAAAGGACGCGCGCGCGGTCGCGCGCCGGGCCGTCGTCATCGTCGAAGATGAGGACGGCGCGCGCATAATCGGCGAGCGCATCGGCGCCCCGCGCGGCCCCGGCGACGAGAAAGAGCACGTCCGGCGCGTTCGGGGCCTCGGGCTCGGCGCTCAGCCAAATCGGCTGACGCGCGCCCGTCTCATCGTCGGCGCCGGCGCGCCCGTGGGCGAGGAACGCCTCGTCTCGATACGTCCAAAGGTGCGCGTCGAGGCGTTCGGCCGCCTCCGCGTCGCCGGTCTGAACGTGCACGCGCCAGCCGCGCGCGCGCGATTTTTCCAACAGATCGGGCAGCACCGCTTCGAGCCGTGCGCGCTCGAGATGATAGAACAAAAGTTCCGCCATGGCGCCTCGCCTACCAGGACGCCGCTTTGTTGGGTAGTATGGCGTGAGCAGACGACCGCAGTGACGGGAGGAACGGGGCCATGCCGACGCGGCGCTTTGTATTGTCAGCCGGCGGGGCCAGCGCCGTCATCCTCGCCAGCGGCGGATGCGGACGCGCCGACCTCGATCGCGCGCGCGCGCCTTGGTCGGCGGCGGGGCGGGATTTTGCCGATCCGCGCCTCAACGCGCTGTCCTATGCGGTTCTCGCGCCGAGCCCGCACAATCGCCAGCCCTGGATCATCCGTCTTGACGGCGACGACGCGGCGACAGTGTTTTGCGATCCGGAGCGGTTGCTGCCGCAAACGGACCCGCCGAACCGGCAGATCGTCATCGGCTTCGGGGCATTCCTGGAGCTTCTGCGCCAAGCGGCGGCCGAACGCGGCGACGCGGTCGACGTGACGCCGTTCCCGGAGGGCGAGCCCCAGCCGACGCTCGACGCGCGCCCGATCGCCGCCGTTCGTTTCCGTTTCGGGGCCGCCCCGCCCCGCGATCCGCTCTTCGGGGCCGCGCTTGCACGACGAACGGCCCGAACCCCGTTCGCCGAGGACCGCCCCGTGACGGACGCTATGTTGCGCGGCTTGGCGAACGACGCGTTCGACGGCCCCTCGGACGCCTTTGCATGGACCGTCGATCGGGCGCGTGCCGCGCGGCTCGCTGCAATTTGCAAACGCGCCTGGCGGATCGAGGTCGCGACCGACCGCACGCTTGAAGAGAGCGTCCGTCTCACACGGATCGGCGCGCGTGAAATCGCGGGGAACCCCGACGGCATTTCCTTGTCGGGCGCGCCGATCGATTTCGCCGCCGCGACCGGACTTTTGACCCGCGAGAAAATGCTCGACCCGGCGTCGACGGCGTACGCGCAGACCCTCTCGGTCTATGAGCGGGCGATCGACAGCGCGCCCGCCTTCGGCTGGATCATCAGTAAAGAGACGACGCGGCGGGACGAATTGAAAGCGGGCGCGGCCTGGGTGCGCCTACACCTCGCCGCGCAGCGGGCCGGTCTCGCTTTTCATCCGCTTAGCCAAGCGCTCCAGGAATTCCCCGAAATGTCCGGGCCGTACACGGACCTTCACGATATGCTGGGCGTCGCGGCGCCGGCGCGCATACAGGGCTTTTTTCGCTTCGGCTTCGCCAAATTCCCGCCGCCGGCGCCGCGCTGGGCGCTTGAGACGCGGCTTGCGTCCGCGTGATCGTCCCGATCGGTCTTATGCTGCACGATCCCGCCGCCGCATCCCCGGGACAGTTGATCGGCCCGCTTGTCGGCCATCCGATCGCCGCGACGCTTGAACTGTCGTTGGCGCCGGTCTTTTTGCTTGTCGCCATCGGCTCGATCTTGAACGTCATCACCCAGCGCCTCGCCCGCGTCGTCGACCGCGCACGCTTTTTGCGGGCCGAGATCGCGGACGGGCGGTGCGACCCGACCGCGAGCCCGGAAGCGCGCGAACTGAGCGCCCTCGCCCGCCGGGTGTTCTACGCCAATTGGGCGGTGAATTTCTCTGCGGTCGCCGCGCTCATCGTCGCGATCCTCGTCGGCGTGATTTTCATCTCCGGCGTCGTCGGCCAATCGAGCGCCCGGTTTATCGAAGCGCTGTTCATCATGGCCCTATCGGCGATCGTTCTCGCCTTGTCGGCCTTCATCGTCGAGATCTCGATTGCGACGCGCACGCTACGGATCGGCGATATCGCCCTCGACCCGAAACCCGCGGCGAAATCGACCGATCAGCGTTCGTAGTTTTCCCGGACGAACTCATCGAGCAGGCGCACGCCGTAACCGACCCCGCCTTTCGGGCAGGTCGGCTTGTCCTTCGACGACCAGGCCATGCCGGCGATGTCGAGATGGGCCCAGGACTGACCGTCTTTGATGAAGTTCCCGATAAACGCCGCAGCGGTCGACGAGCCGCCTTCACGCCCGCCGATGTTCTTTATGTCCGCGATCGGCGATTTGATCATGTCGTAATGGGTTTTCGTCAGCGGCATGCGCCACACTTGGTCGCCGCTCGCCGCACCTGCGTCGAGGAGCTGGGCGGCGAGGTCGTCGTCTTGCGAGAACAGACCGCAAAACTCGTGCGCCAGCGAGATGATGATCGCGCCCGTCAACGTGGCGAGATCGACGACGACGGTCGGCTTGTACGTCTCTTGGGTCCACCAGACCGCGTCGGCGAGGACGAGACGGCCCTCCGCATCGGTGTTCAGTATCTCGATCGTCTTTCCCGACATCGCCGTGACGACGTCGCCGGGACGCTGCGCGTTGCCATCGGGCATATTTTCAACGAGCCCGATCACGCCGATGACGTTGGCTTTGGCTTTGCGGCCGGCGATCGCGGCCATCGCGCCGACGACGGCCCCGGCGCCGCCCATATCCCATTTCATGTCTTCCATGCCCGGGCCAGGTTTGAGGGAGATGCCGCCGGTGTCGAAGGTGACGCCCTTGCCGACGAACGCGACCGGTTTGTCGCTCGCGCGCCCGCCTTTCCATTCCATCGCGACGAGCTTGGATTCGCGGATCGAGCCCTGGCCGACGCCGAGGAGCGAGCCCATGCCGAGCTTCTTCATCTCCTTTTCGCCGAGGATCTTCACCGTCACGCCGAGCGCTTCAAGCTCGCGGCAGCGCTCGGCGAAACTCTCCGGATGGAGAATGTTCGCCGGTTCGGAGACGAGATCGCGCGTCAGAAAGACGCCGTCGGCGATCTTCTCCAAGTCGCCGAATTGCCGCTTGGCCGCCGCGGATGCTGCGTGCACGGAAATTTTTTCAAGCTTCGGTTTGTCGTCTTTTTCTTCCGTCGTGCGATATTTGTCGAACCGGTAGCTGCGGAGCAGCGCCCCGAATGCCATATGCGCCGCGATGGCGTCGGCGGCCTCGGCGTACTCGGCGTCCTCGTCGAACAAGACCGCGCCCGCTTTGTCGCGCCCGCGCAAAAGCGCCGGGGCCGCGGCGCCGCCGAAAGCCTCCGCATCGTGCGCGGAAAAGTCCGACGCCGCCCCGCCGCCGATGAGAATGACGCGCGGCGCATCCAACCCGGCCGGCGCGAGAATATCGGCGATCTGACCTTTTTTGCCCGTAAAGTCAGCCGCTTTCGCGGCGCGGCTCAGCATCCCGTCGCTGCGCGCGTCGAGGTCCGCGAAGTCGCTTGCGTCGGCGCCGTCTTCAAAGACCGGCACGACGAGGGCGGCGGTTTTCGGGGGCGCTGCTTTCGTAATGGTGACTTTCATCGGACTTCCTCCGGGTCGGCGGCCGCTCGGCGCGCGTGTCGACGGATCTATTGGCGGGGGCCGGCGCGCGGGGCGCGGACCGGCGGATGCGTTCGGCGGGTGGTAGGGCGTGCGCGGCGCGCGTTCAAGGGCCGCGAGCGGTTCCGGGCCGCCCCGGGGTCGCCGAAACGCGGCCGCAGACGCGTGTCGGGACGCGGCTATGGGACGGGACCGTTTCGGCGCCGCCGCCGCGCCTTTGGACGCAGGGCCGTCGGCGCGGTATACCGGCACGCTCGCCACCGCCGACGTAAAAGCCGGCCGCCGCACCGAGGCCCATGCGCCGTCTGGACCGATATATTCTGCGTCAGTGTCTCGCGCCGCTCGCTTTTGCGGTGACGGTCGTCACGCTCGTCGTCTGGTTGACGCAGTCGCTGCAGCGCCTCGACGTCCTGGTGGAGGACGGTTCAAGTTTTGCGTCGTTCGCGTCGATCAGCATCCTCATCATTCCGAGTCTGTTGTCCGTCATCATCCCGTTCGCGTTGTTCGCCGCCGCGCTTTTCGCGTTGCATCGGATGCATGCGGACAGCGAAATCGCGGTGATGTTCGCCGCCGGCGTCAGCCCCTGGCGGCTCGCCGCGCCGCTTCTCGCGGTCACCGCCGTCGCGGCGGCGGCGACTTTGTGGGTCAACGTCGATCTCATGCCGCGCAGCTATCGGGCGCTCAAACAAATCGTCGCCGACGTGCGGGCCGATTTCGCCACCGCAGTCGTGCGCAGCGGCGAATTCACCACCATCGTCGACGGCTTTACGATTTACGTTGACGAGGTGCGCCCGGGCGGGCGGTTCCTCGGCGTCCTGATCAATGATTACCGCAATCGCGACCGGGTCGAGACCTACATGGCGCAGAAAGGCCTGTTGCGCGACACCGACGACGGGCCGGTGCTTTTCCTCGCCAACGGCAACGCGCAGTTGACGAACGAACAGGGCGAGATCGACGTCGTCCCGTTCGATGAAACGGCGGTCAACGTCGACGAATACGGGCGCGGCGCCGGGCCCCTGCAGTTGGAGCTGACCGAGCGCTATTTGTCCGAGCTCTTCAACCCGGATCTCGACAATGCGTGGGACCGGGAGAATGTCGGTAAACTTGCGGCCGAGGGACACAATCGCCTCGCGTCGCCGCTTTATGCGTTCGCGTACGTTTTGCTGGCGATCCAGGCGCTCGTCTCGGGGGCGTATTCGCGCCGCGGTTACGCCGCTCGCATCGCCGTCGCATGCGCCGTCGCCGGCGGCTTGCGGATCGCCGGCTTCGTCGCGCAGAGCGCGGCGGCGGGAACCGGCGCCAACTGGCTGCAATATCTCGTCCCGGGCGGCGCCTGCGTCGCGCTCGCCGTGTTGATTTCGTTGCGGCGCCCGCCGCGCTTTACAGCGCCCCGCAGCGCGGCCGCGCTCGGCGCCGGCTGATGCCCCCCGAAACGCTGTTCCGGTACATCATCGCGCGCGCGCTGACGGCGATCGGCGCGCTTTATCTGATGTTGGCCAGCCTGATCTTTTTAATCGACGTCATCGAGAACTTGCGGTTCGCCGGCAAATACGACGCCGCGGGGCCCGGGCTCGCGGCCGCGATCACGCTGCTGCGCACGCCGAGCCTCGTTCAGGCGTTGACGCCGTTCATCTTTCTCTTTGCTTCGATCTGGACCTTTACGCAGCTCAACCGCCGCTCTGAGATCGCGGTCATGCGGTCGGCCGGGCTGTCGGTATGGCGCCTCATCGGGCCGCAGGCCCTCCTCGCGGCCGTGTTCGGATTGCTCCTCGTCTTCTTCATCGACCCGCTCGCCGCGCGCTTGGCCTCGCAGGCCGACGCGATGCGCGACGCGGTGCGCGGCAAGTCGTCCTCGCTGGTGCGCGTCCTCGGCGACGGCATTTGGCTGCGCCAACGCGCGCCGAACAGCGTCGTCATTATTCGGGCCGACACGTACGACCCCGCAGAGCGTGCTTTGGAAAACGTCACCGTCTGGCGCCTGGGCTTAGACCACGCGTTTCGCGAACGCATCGACGCGCCCGCGGCCTTGTTGCGCGACAGCACCCTCGAAATGCGCGAGGCCGCCGTAAAAACGACGGACGCGCGCTTCGACCAACAAGCCCCGCTTTACGCGTTCGCCACGTCGTTGAGCCCGCGCGATTTCACCGAACGCGTCGAACCGCCCGAGACGATGGCGATTTGGCGCCTGCCGCGCTTCGCCGCATTGGCCGAAGCGGCGGGCCTGCCGACCGTACGCTATCATCTGCGGTTCCACGAATTGTGCTCGACGCCGCTGAAACTGATCGTCATGGTGCTGATCGCCGCCTTGTGCGCGCTGCGCCCCTGGCGGAGCGGGGCCGGCTTTAGCCTGGCCTTAATGTCCATCGGGGCCGGGTTCGCGCTTTACGTCCTTTCTGAACTTTTCGTCGCGCTCGGCGAATCCGGCGTAGCGCCGCTGGCGCTCGCCGCCTGGAGCCCGACCTTGATCGCCGCCCTCGTCGCGTGCGCCGGGCTCTTGCAAGTCGAAGACGGCTAGCGTGATGCGCCGGCCGGCGTGGACGCGCACGGCGTCGTGGTTTATCCCGCCGGCGGCGGCGTCAAACCGGCGTTACGCGCTTGGGGAAAAATAGCGGCGTTCGTACCGGCGCGCCGGGCCGCCAAGGCCGGCGTTCGATCAGTCGCCGCCTTGTCCGGGCTTGCAAAATCGCGGTTATGTGCGGCCCGGGGCGCGTGTGCGCCGACACTGGGGGCGCGTGTGCGCCGGCAATGGGGCGTCGGCGGCCGCACAAGGAGGTTTGGTGGGCGAGCGTCAGCTTCGTTCCCGCAGGCGGTCTGCACGCCTGCTGACGGGCACCGCGTTGGCGAGCGTCGCGGGCGCGGCGCAGGCGCGCGTGGAAACCGTGTTGAGCGCCCCGTTGTCGGTCTTGCCGCTCGCCGTGCAGGCCGGTGCGCCGGAAACCGTGTCGCAGGCTACGGCGCGCACCCCCACGTCCCCGCTCGCGAGCGCCGCCGGCGAGGTCGACGAAGTTCTTTTCGAAGCCGACGAGGTGCGCCGCGACGTCGACGACGGCCCCATCATCGCCGAGGGCGACGTGCGGGCGTTTTTCGGCGAACGCACCCTGACCGCCGACCGGCTTCTTTATTTTCCCGACACCGACGTCGTCGTCGCCGAGGGCGGCGTCGCGATCGTCGACGCAAACGCGGAAACCGTCTTTGCGGACCGCGTCGAGTTGACCGGCGATTTGCGCGACGGCCTCGCCGGCAACTTCAGCGCGCTCCTGGAAGAAAATGCGCGCCTCGCCGCCGACAACGCCGTCCAGGAGCAAGGGGCGCGCACGCGGCTTACGAAAGCGGTCTACACCTCGTGCAACGTTTGCGATCGGGACGGCGATCCGAAGGTCCCGACATGGCGCATCAAGGCGTTGCGCGTCACCCGCGACCGCGAGCGCCGGGTCGTGCGCTTCCGCCACGCCTTTATCGAAATCAAAGGCGTGCCGATCTTTTACGCGCCTTACATCCAGGGGCCGGACCCGAGCGTCGAGCGGCAATCAGGGTTTTTGACCCCGCTCGTCGGCGCCTCGCGCCGCCTCGGCTTCAACGTCGAACTGCCCTACTATTTCGCCTTCTCCAACCACACCGACGCAACGCTGTCCCCGCGCTATACCGGGGACGCGGGCACGCTGTGGAACCTTGAGCTACGTCGCCGCAACCGCAACGGCTACCACGTCTTTTCCGGCGGCATCGTCGATTTCGACAACACAGTGCCGGATGAAAACGGCGATATTCCGGTCGACGTGCCGGGCGTTCGTTGGAACGTCTTCGCCCAGGGCCATCAGAATCTCACACCCAAACTACAGATCGGGTACGACGTCGAACGGGTTTCCGACGACGGATTTTTGCGCAACTACGCGATCCTGCGGCGGGGCGACTTACGCAAAGAATTAGACACCTCCAACTCCCTCCGGCTCAGGACGAACGCCTACCTTCAGTATGCGGACGGCGGCACGCGGCTTCGGGTCGACGGCTATCTGTTCCAGGGGTTGCGGCCGCGGGACGATGCGTCGCTGACCCCGTACGTCTTGCCGCAAATCGATTTCCGCCACCAATTCCAGCAACGCATTCTCGGCGGGCGCGCCGACATCCGCGCGAACTTCGCATCGTTGCAACGGACCGGCGGCGCGGACACGCGGCGCTTGTCGGCAAGCGCGGACTGGGAGCGCGAGCACATCACGCGCGGCGGGCATCGCTTCGCGGCCTTCGGACAGTTGCGCGCTGACGGCTACTTTTACCAGGACCTCGACGAAGGGAACGAACTCTCGCGCGGCCGCGCGCTGACGCCGACCGCGGCGGCGGACTCGACGGACCTCGTCGGCCGGTTCACGCCGACGTTCGGGGCGGAATGGGCTTACCCGCTGACCCGGCGGTTCGCCGGCGCGCAGGTTTTTGTCGAACCGCGCGTCCAATTCGTCGCCAGCCCGACCGGCCGCAACCCGGACACCATCTTAAACGAGGATTCCCAAAGCATCGAATTCGACTACGCCGGCATATTCGATTTCAACAAAGCGACCGGATTCGACCGCGTCGAAGACGGCCAGCGGGTCAACGCCGGCGTTCTTGCGTCCGCCGTCTTCGACAACGGCTTGTTCGTCGACGGGTCGATCGCGCAGCAATATCGGTTCCAGGACACGGAGGCGTTTGATCCGGCGACCGGCCTCGGCGACACGCGCTCCGACTATGTCGGGGCCCTCGACATTCGCTACAAAAATCGGATCGGCGTCGAAAACCGGTTTCGCTTTGACGATGAGGACTGGAGCCTAGAGCGTGCTGAATCAAATGCTTACCTAAATTTTTGGCGGGTTCGCCTGAACGGATATTATGTCCGGCTCGGCGCCGAGCAGGCGGTCAACGACGAGGCGCGCGAGGAGCTGACGACGCGCGGCCGCCTCCGGTTGACGCGTAATTGGTCCACCGGTTTTTCCTGGCGGCAGGACCTCGAAGCCGGAGAGACGCTTCTGCAGGACTACGTTCTCGCCTACCGCGACGAGTGTTCCACCTTGTCGCTGATTATCCGCCGCGACTTCACTGAAGACGAAGAGGCCGGCCTTGGGACCGACATCGCGGTTCTCGTCCAGTTCACCCTGCGTTCGCTTGTGGACTGACGAAAGGCTTGCGGCGGTCCGGCGCTTGAACCGGCGTCGTTTCCCTTTATTTTCAACGCCGCCGCGCAGCAGCACGCCCGCAGCGCCCGCAACGCTTTGATTTCGGAGGCTTTCGGACCCCGTGAAGATCTTTCTCGCTCTCGCCGCGATCGCCCTGACCACGCCGTCCCTTCCGGCCGCCGCGCAGGTCGCGCCGTCGGACGTCAAACGCCCCGTCGCGAGCGGTTCGACCGAGAACATTCCGCCGACCTATTCGGGACCGTCGAGTTCGGTGGCCGCCGTCGTGAACGACAGCGTGATCACCACCTATGACGTCGAACAACGCATGCGTCTGATGATCATTTCATCCGGCGGTCGCCTTACGCGGGAAATGCTGGGCCAGCTGGAAACCCAGGCCGTTCGCGACCTGGTCGAGGAGCGGCTTAAGATCCTCGAAGCCAAGGAATGGGACGCCAAGCCCGACCCGAAGGAAATTGAAACCGAGATCGCCCGCGTCGCCGCACAAGCCGGCCTGTCCGTCGAGCAGTTGGCCGCCGAATTCCAGAAAAGCGGGATCAATCTCGACGCGCTCCGTACGCAGGTCGGCGCCAGCATCGTTTGGCCCCAGATCGTGCAGGGACGGTTTCGCAGCCGGGTGCGCGTCAATGATGACGATGTGAGCCAAGCGTATCAGCGCATGCGCGAGGATGCGACGAAAGAGCAGTTCCTGGTTTCCGAGATTTGCATTCCCGTTCCGGATCCGAGCCAGGCCGAAGCGTATTTTCAAGGCTCCCTGCAGCTTCTGGAGCAGATGCGCCGCGGTGTCCCGTTCTCAGTCGTCGCGCAACAGTTTTCGGCCTGCACCTCGGCTGCGGCGGGCGGCGATATCGGTTGGGTGCGCGCCGGCGAGTTGCCGCCGGAATTGAACAAAGCGCTCGCCGACCTGCCGCAAGGCGCCGTCACCAATCCGATCCCGTCCGACGGGTCGTTCATGATCCTCGCCTTGCGCGACAAACGCGAGGCCGTCGAAAAAGGACAGGAGTCGTTCACGTTCGCTTACGCTGCAGCGCCCCTGTCGCTCGGTCGCACCGCAGCGCGCAAAGCGCTCGAACGGTTGCCCGCCGCGGGAGCGTGCTCGGGCGGGCTGCGTCAAGATCTCGGTCCCGGCGTCGGCATCGCGGTTATTGAAAACGTCACGGTCGACGCGATCGACGATCGTTTTCGCGGGGCGGTCGAAGACCTCGCCCGCGAGGAAATGAGCCCCGTCGTCGAAGCCGACGACGCGCTCCATGCGGTGTTCGTCTGCGACAAGGACGAAGGCCTCGGCTTGCCGTCGCGCGACGCGCTCGAAGATCGGCTGTTCCGTCGGCAGTTGAGCCGCATTTCCCAGCAATATCTGCGCGACGTCGAGCGCGACTCGTTGGTGGAAATCCGCCTCGGCCGTCAAAACCCGCAGCAAAGCGGCTGAGCGCGCCCTGTGTCGCGCCCAGGCGCGCAAACAGCGGCGCAAAGAGGGGCGTGCACGGTCGCGCCTCTCGCGCTCACGGCGGGCGAGCCGGGCGGCGTCGGCGGCGAAATCGCCGTCAAAGCATGGCGCGCGCTCAAAGCGTCGGGCCCCGTGTTTTTTGTAATCGACGCGCCCGAGCGGCTCGCCGACTACGGCGCGCCCGTCACTGCGATTGACGACGCGGCTGCAGCGCCCGCCGTTTTCGCCGAGGCGCTGCCTGTTTTACCGCTGACCGAGCGCGTTCGCGCAACGCCCGGACGCGCCGACCCGGAAAACGCCGCGGCGGTCGTCGCCGCGATCGACACGGGCGTCGCGCTGACGCTCGCAGGGGACGCCGCAGCCGTCGTCACAAACCCGGTGCAAAAGTCATCCCTATACGAAGCGGGTTTCAAATTTCCAGGGCATACGGAATACCTCGCGGCGCTGACGCGCGACGTGCCGGCGCCGGAACCGGACGCGCCGCGCGGGCCGGTCATGATGCTGGCGGCCCCGGGCCTGCGCACCGTGCCCGCAACCGTTCACCAGGCGTTGGCGACGGTTCCGGGCGCGCTAAGCGTCGAGGGGTTGACCCGCATCGGTCGGGTCATCGACGCCGCGCTCCGGCTAGATTTCGGGATCGACGAACCCCGGCTCGCCCTCGCCGGCCTCAACCCGCACGCCGGGGAAAGCGGCGCGCTCGGCCGCGAAGAAATTGAAATCGTCGCGCCGGCGGCAGCGGCGCTGCGCGCGGCGGGCGTCGACGCGTTCGGCCCGGTCGCGGCCGACTCGCTCTTTCACGATGAGGCGCGCGCCAAATTCGACGCCGCGCTTTGCATGTATCACGACCAGGCCCTGATCCCGGTCAAAACGCTGGACTTCCATCGTGCGGTCAACGTCACGCTCGGCCTGCCGATCGTGCGCACGTCGCCGGACCACGGGGCCGCCCTCGACATCGCCGGCACGGGGCGCGCGCGGGCCGACAGCTTGATCGCGGCGCTCCAACTCGCGGCCCAGCTTGCGGCTCGACGGTTGGACAGACGCGCGAGCCCGCGCTCGGCGACGCTGTGACGACCCTGGGACGACTCTGGGACGACGTTGTGACATCGCTATGACCGGGCCCGACCTGCCGCCCCTGCGCGACGTCATCGCCGCGCACGGGCTCGGCGCCAAAAAGTCTTTGGGCCAACATTTCCTGTTGGATCTCAATCTCACCGCGAAGGTCGCGCGCGCCGGCGGCGTGGGGGCCGGCGACCGCGTAGTCGAAGTCGGTCCGGGCCCCGGCGGTTTGACGCGCGCGCTCTTGGCGGCCGGCGCCGAGGTCGTCGCGATCGAACGCGACGCGCGCTGCATGGCCGCCTTGGCCGACCTCGAAGCCGCGTACCCCGATCGGTTGACGGCGGTCGACGCCGACGCGTTGACTGTCGACGTCGGAGATCTCGGCCTTGCGCGCCCGATTAAAATCGTCGCCAACCTTCCCTACAATATTGCGACGGAACTCTTGGTCGGCTGGCTCCTCGCGAACCATAAGCCTCCCCGCCCTCTATGGTCGGCAATGGCGCTGATGTTCCAACGGGAAGTCGCGGACCGAATACTCGCCGAGCCGGGAACAAAAGCCTACGGACGATTGAGCGTGATCGCGCAAGCCGCCGCGCGCCCGCACCGCGCCTTCAACCTGCCCGCAAGCGCCTTCACGCCGCCGCCGAAAGTCGCGTCGAGCGTCGTCTCGTTCGCGCCGGCCCCGGAACGGCTCGACCGGCTCGATCGGTTAGAGACGGTGACGCGCGCCGCCTTCGCACAACGGCGCAAAATGCTCCGTACATCGCTCAAGCCCGTTTTCGGAGACCGACTGATAACGGTTCTTCAGGCCGCGGACCTTCGGGACGATCAGCGCGCTGAAACGGTCAGCGTCGATCAATTCGTCCGCCTCGCTCGCCAGATCGACGCCGGACCGCCCGCCGGGCCCCGGGCGTCGACGCCGTAAAAGAAGCGGTGCCGCCGCAAATCAGGCGCGTTAGTTCAGGCCCGCGCGTTCATTGGCGGACGCGATGACGGAACGCGCATCGTAGACTTCGCCCTCTTCAGGGATTTCCCCGGAGCCGAACAGCACCTCAATTCGCGACGTGTAGAGCTCGCGCGCGCCGATACGCCCAAAGTCGCCCCCGACGCCTACGCCGACGCTCGAGCGCCGACCGAACGAGCCGGTTCCGACCCCGCCGCCGACGCCGACGCCGCCGCGCTCTTCGCCGGTCGTCCCGCCGGCCACAACGCGAAACCAGTCATAGCCGTTTTCACGCGCGAGTTCGGCGGCGCGCAGAAGCGCGTAATTTTCAACGACGTCGATCGGCGTGCCGCCGTCGCCGCGGAACGTAATGCGGAAACGGTCCTCTTCGATCTGCGTTTCGGAATAACCGTAGCCTTGGCTGTCGGCGGGCGCATAGGGCGTCCCGCTCGAAGAAACGCACCCTGACAGATGAAAAGCGGCGGCGACCGCCGCCAAATACGCGAACAATCGCATACGACCTCCAACAGTTTCCCCAAGTTTTAGATGATGCGGGTTAGCCCGCCAAGGCAAGCCGCGGCGCCGCGCTTCGGCGCCCATGCGCGGACGGCCCCCGGCGCCGGTCGCATCGATCGCCGGCGGCGTATGCGAGGTCCATCGCCCGCCGGCGGGGCGTCGCCGACCGTCGGCCGCGCGCACAGTGCGATGCTGCTGACACGACGCGCCAAACGCCGACGCTCCTGTCCGTCACGCCGACAATCAGCAGGGCGCGCAAACTGACGTACAGCCACCAACATGAAAGGGACGGCGAACGCGCTCTTATCGTTCTTGATCGGCCGTCCACTCGGTCGGGGTCAACGTCCGCATGGCGAGGGCGTGGACCGGGCCGGCCAGTTCGTCCGCAAGCGCTTTATTCACGAGACGCTGCCGCGCGACGGGCGCAAGCCCCTCGAATGCGTCCGATACGACGGTAATGCGGAAGTGCGATTCGCCGCCTTCGGGCGCGCCCGCATGGCCGCGGTGGAGATACGACTCGTCTTTGATTTGCAGGACGCTCGGCGCAATCGCCGTCGTCAGTTTGTCTCGAATATCGTCAACGACCGCCATGATAATCCTCCACCTCGCCCACGCCGTCCGGCCCTGTCAAGATTGTTTCAAGGACTGGCGCGCACCATACTCAGCCTATGGCGAAAGAACGTTACAAGCCGCGGCACGGGTTCGATATCCGCGTAAAGCCGCCCAAGGACGACCGCAAGAAAACGCCGCGGTGGGCCGAAGCGAGCACGCGCCAGTGCGAGCGCGAGGGGTGCGCGGAAAAGGCCGTCGTGTGCGTATCAAAGTCGCCGCGCGAACCGAACCAGAAAATCTGGCTGTGCGCCGAACACGCAGCCGAGCACAACAAAAAATGGAACTACTTTGACGGCATGTCGGCGGGCGAAGCCGAGGCCGCGCGCCACGCGAATATTTACGGGGACCGCCCGACCTGGGCGATGGGCAAAAACGAGCGCGCGAGCGCCGCGGCGCGCACCCGCGGACCGGCGGAGATGGACGACGCGCACGGCGTTTTTACCGACGCGGCCGCGAAGTTCGTCGCTTCGCGCGGCGCTTATCGCGACGGGCGCAAGCTGTCCAAGCTCCAGGAAAAAGCGTTCCAGACCCTCGATCTCAAGCCGTCGGCGACGAAGAGCGAAATCAAGAAGCGGTACGCGGAGTTGGTCCGCCGGTTTCACCCGGACTCAAACGACGGCGACCGCAGCGCCGAGACCCAGTTGCAAGAGGCCGTCAAGGCCCACGGCATCTTGAAAAAAGCCGGCATCTGCTAAGCGCCTATTTAAGATTGGCCGAAACCCGCTCGGCGACCGGTAAAATGACGTCCGGCCCCCCCGCCACGAAAGGCTTCAGGCGCTTCGCCTTTCAGGAATAGCGCCCGAACCAGCCCTCGCGTCGTCAGGCGACGTCTAGTCACCCGATGAGGGGGCTTTGCCGGCTTTTTCAGACGGGCGCTAAGCGCCGACCGCGACGGTCAGGGCGCTTGCATTCGCGAAAGGTTCGCGCGAATTTCCCGCTTCCTTCGAGGGGTCGGCGATTCGCCGCCTGGCCCCGCCGCCGCACTTAAGGCCTCCGCCCATGACGATACGCACCGACGCGCCGTTCCCCGAAGCGCCAACGCAAACGATCGACGCCAAAGCCGCCTTCGGCGTCGATTTCGACGGCAAGCTGTCGGGCTTTGCGGAGCCGAACGACCATGTCCCGCCGATGGACGAGGGGTACCGGTTCGACCCGCAGACGACGCGCGCGATCCTCGCAGGGTTCGCGCACAACCGACGCGTCATGGTCCAGGGGTATCACGGCACCGGCAAATCGACGCATATCGAACAGGTCGCGGCGCGGCTCAACTGGCCGTGCATCCGGATCAATCTCGACAGCCATGTCAGCCGGATCGACCTGATCGGCAAGGACGCGATCGTCGTTGAAAACGGCGCGCAGATCACGGCCTTCAAGGAAGGCATTCTGCCTTGGGCGTTCCAGCGCCCGGTGGCGCTCGTCTTCGACGAGTATGACGCCGGTCGGCCCGACGTGATGTTCGTCATCCAACGCGTGTTGGAAGCCGAGGGGCGCCTGACGCTCCTCGACCAAAACCGCGTTCTGACCCCGAACCCGTATTTTCGCCTTTTCGCCACGACGAACACGATCGGGCTCGGCGACACGACCGGCCTTTACCACGGCACGCAGCAGATCAACCAAGGCCAGATGGACCGATGGTCGATCGTCACGACCCTGAACTATTTGCCGCATAAGGAAGAAGTGGAAATCGTGGTCGCGAAAGCGCCGATCTACGACGCGCCGGACGGGCGCCGCGTCATCGAAGCCATGGTGCGCGTCGCCGACATGACCCGCAACGCGTTCATCAACGGCGACATTTCCACCGTCATGAGCCCGCGCACCGTCATCACCTGGGCGCAAAACGCCGAGATCTTCAAAGACATCGGGTACGCGTTCCGCGTGACGTTCCTGAACAAATGCGACGAACTCGAACGCCCGACGGTGGCCGAGTTTTACCAACGCGCCTTCGGCGAAGATCTTCCGGAAGCCGCGCCGCAGGTCAGCGTCGCTTAAGGCTCGCAAATGCCGCGTCTACGCCCTTCCCGGGTCTTCTCGTGCTTTGTTTTCGCCCTCGTCGTGAGCGGTTGCGCCGGGGCCTATACGCCGAAACCTTATGAACTCCACCGCGTCGTGCGCGGCGACCGTGCGCCTGCGCTCGTCTTCATCAACGGCAACGCGGCGACGTTGGCCGCATGGGATCCGATCGAGCCGACCTTTTCAGCGCGCGGCGTGCGCACCGTCAGAACCGACCGGGACGGCTTCGGCGAGACCCCGCTCGGGCCCCGCCCGTACGACGTGCGCGACGAAGTCGCCGCCTTGCAAAAGGCCTTGCGCGACGAAGGCGTCGACGGCGACAAGATTCTCGTCGCGCACTCCTATGGCGGGGTGATCGCCGCCGCGTTGGCGCAAGCCGACCCGGACGTCCTGGGCGTCGTCCTCGTCGACGCCGTCGTGCCCGGCGAAATGACCAAGGCGTATACGGACGAGATCCTCGCGACCTATCGGCCGCAATATGACGCTGTGCGCGCACAAGCCCCGGCGATCGCCGAGGCGATCATTCCGGTGGTCGAAGCGTTTCCCGAGACGGCCGAAAAGCTTCGCGACGTAACGTGGCGCGAGGACGTTCGGCTCATCGACATTCGCGCCGAACGCACAACCGATTCAGCGGCGATGTATGACGCGTCGCTCGCTTATCACCGGCGGCTCGTCGCCGCCGCGCCGGACGAGCGCACGCTCGTCATCGCGACCGATAGCGGTCACCAAGTTATGAAAGACCGGCCGGACGTGGTCATCGCCGCGGTCGAAACGCTGCTTGAGGACTATGGCCGAAGCGGCCGCGGACGGGTTGCCGATTGCAGAACGGGCGGCCGCCCGCCCCTGGAAGGCCCTACGCTCATAGACCGTCGATATAAAAAGGCCCCGCGCTGTGTTCCGCGCGAGGCCTTTAAAGCGTACGGATCAACTCAAAGCGACGTCTAGTGAGTCAACACGCCGTCGTCCGGGCCGTCGGCGTCGACGGACGCCGGGACGTCCACCGGCTCGGTCCATTCGACCGGCGTCAGCTTTTGCGTCAGCGCATGCCCGAGGACGTCGTCGACGGTTTGAACAGGGATGATGTTCAGACCCTCTTTGACGTTGTCGGGAATTTCCGCGAGGTCCTTCTCGTTTTCTTCCGGGATCAACACCGTCGTGATGCCCGCCCGTAACGCGGCGAGCAGCTTTTCTTTCAGACCGCCGATCGCGAGGACGCGACCGCGGAGCGAAATTTCGCCCGTCATCGCAATGTCCTTATGGATCGGCACGCCCGTCAGCACCGAGACGATCGCCGTCGCCATGGCGACGCCCGCCGACGGCCCGTCCTTCGGGGTCGCGCCCTCCGGCACGTGAATGTGGATGTCGGTCTTTTCAAAAATCGGCGGCGTGACGCCGAATTCCGTCGCCCGCGAACGGACGTAGGACGCCGCCGCCGAGACCGATTCTTTCATCACTTCCTTCAAATTGCCGGTCGGGGTCATGCGCCCTTTGCCCGGCATCTTTACCGCCTCGATGGTGAGGATGTCGCCGCCGACGGACGTCCAGGCGAGCCCGGTGACGACGCCGACCCGGTCCTCGCCTTCGATTTCGCCGAAGCGGTATTTGGGCACGCCGGCGAAATCGTCGAGATTGTCCGCCGTCACCGTAATCGACGTCGCGTCCGTCATCTCGATTTCGCGGACGGCCTTGCGCGCAAGTTTGGCGATCTCGCGCTCAAGGTTCCGAACGCCGGCTTCACGGGTATAGAGGCGAATGAGCGAACTCAGCCCTTCGTCCGTGACGATCCACTCCTCGTCCGACAGCGCGTGGTCTTTGCGTTGCTTCGGAATGAGATGGCGGATCGCGATCTCTTTCTTCTCATCCTCGGTGTAGCCGGGGATACGGATGATCTCCATCCGGTCGAGAAGCGGCTGCGGCATGTTCAGGCTGTTCGCCGTCGTGATGAACATGACGTCCGACAGATCGTAATCGACCTCGAGATAGTGGTCCGCGAACGTGCCGTTTTGCTCCGGGTCCAGAACTTCCAGCAAGGCCGACGACGGGTCGCCGCGGAAATCGTGGCCCATCTTGTCGATTTCGTCGAGCAAGAAGAGCGGATTGGTTTTCTTCGCTTTCTTCATCGACTGAATGATTTTGCCGGGCATCGAGCCGATATAGGTCCGCCGGTGACCGCGAATTTCGGCCTCGTCGCGCACGCCGCCGAGCGACACGCGTACGAACTCCCGCCCCGTCGCAGCGGCGATTGATTTGCCGAGCGAGGTCTTGCCGACGCCCGGCGGGCCGACGAGGCACAAAATCGGGCCCTTCATCTTGTTGATGCGCTTTTGGACGGCGAGATATTCGACGATCCGTTCTTTGACTTTCTCAAGCCCGTAATGGTCCGCGTCGAGAACGTCCTGCGCCTTGTCGAGATCGGCTTTGATTTTCGACTTCGACCCCCACGGGATCGAGAGCAGCCAATCGAGATAATTCCGCACGACGGTCGATTCGGCCGACATCGGGCTCATCTGGCGCAGCTTTTTCAGCTCCGCTTCGGCTTTTTGTTTGGCCTCTTTCGACAGCTTGGTTTTGGCGATCTTCTCTTCGAGTTCGGCGAGTTCGTCCCGGCCCTCGTCGGTTTCGCCGAGTTCCTTTTGGATCGCCTTCATCTGTTCGTTGAGGTAATATTCGCGTTGCGTCTTCTCCATTTGGCGTTTGACGCGATTGCGGATCTTTTTCTCAACCTGAAGGACGCTCATCTCGCCTTCCATGAAGGCGTAGACTTTTTCGAGCCGCGCGGCGGCGTCGACGATCTCTAGGAGTTCCTGCTTCTCGGAGATCTTGATGTTGAGGTGCGAAGCGACGGTGTCCGCCAGATGGCCCGGCTCCTCGATTTGGTTGACCGAAACCACGACTTCCGGCGGTACGCGCTTGTTGAGTTTTACGTAGGACTCAAATTGCGAAACGACGGAGCGCATCAGCGCTTCGACCGACGCGGCGTCGACGTCGTCTTCTTCCGGCAGCTGGATCTCAGCCTCAAAGAAGTCTTCCGTGCGCGTATAATTGACGATTTCCGCGCGCGCTTCGCCCTCGACGAGGACTTTGACGGTCCCGTCAGGCAATTTCAGGAGCTGCAAGACCGACGCGATGACGCCGACTTCGTAAATGTCTTCTGTAAGAGGATCATTTTCGCCCGCGTCGCGCTGCGCGGCGAGCAGGATTTTGCGATCGTTCTCCATCACGTTCTCGAGGGCGCGCACGGACTTTTCGCGGCCCACGAAGAGCGGCACCACCATGTTCGGGAACACCACGATATCGCGAAGGGGAAGGACGGGATAAGTATCAACGGCTGACATGCGGTCGTCTCCTTGCCTGGCCGAACCTGCGGGGAGCGTTCGGCGGCGTCCGCCCCGAATTGCGATACGCGAGAGGCGCTTCGATCATGAGCTTAGCGACGGTCGGCTAACACTCGGTCAAAACCGCGGCTTTCAACACAACGGCCGGCGACGGACGAAGCGAGTATGTGGCGTTGCGCCCGAGCCTTTCAAGTGCGCGCCAACCACGGTTCGGGCGCGATCGGCGCGACGCACGCCGAAAGCCTGCCCGCACCTCGCGCGGAGCCGAAGCAGATCTTTTTCCACAAGCGGCGGAGCGGCGCTGAGGTTACGCGGTGGCGTCTTCGACCGCGGCGGCGGCGTCGCGTTCTTCGTAGATCGACAGCGGGGTCGCCGAGCCGTCGACGACGTCGCCGTTGACGACGACTTCCGCAACGCCCTCTAAAGTCGGCAGGTCGAACATCGTGTCGAGCAGGATGCCTTCCATGATCGAGCGCAGGCCGCGCGCGCCCGTTTTGCGCGCGATGGCGCGGCGCGCGATCGACCGCGTCGCGTCCTCGGTGAAGGTGAGCTTCACGTCCTCCATCTCGAACAAACGCTGATACTGCTTGACCAGCGCGTTCTTCGGCGAGGTGAGAATCTGGACGAGCGCGCTCTCATCCAAGTCTTCGAGCGTCGCGATGACCGGCAGGCGGCCGACGAATTCGGGGATGAGACCGAATTTGAGGAGATCTTCGGGCTCAAGCTCCTCAAAGAGCTCGCCCGTCTTCCGGTCGTCCTCATCCTTCACATCGGCGCCGAACCCGATGGCTGAGCCCTTGCCCCGCTGCGAGATGATCTTGTCGAGCCCCGCGAAGGCGCCGCCGCAGATGAAGAGGATGTTGGTCGTGTCGA
>JBCCZS010000033.1:0-20956 GCA_039187035.1 Pseudomonadota bacterium
AACTGACGCACGTCGCCGGCCGGCCCGTCGGAACCACGAGCGCGCCGCGGCGGCGGCCCGGGCCGCGTGGCCACCCGACCGCGCGGGGCCGGCCGCGCGGCCCGCGCCGCGTATGACGAATTTATGACGTCGACGGCGCATCGCGCCGAACGATGCGCGCCGCGGCGCCGATCGATCCGGAAAAACGAGCAATATGGATCGCATACGGTCTTTAGATATGGCGACGCGTGAACGCTTGGACTGACCGGTACGGACGATCGGCGCCGCCCCGGATGCCGGACGAATAGTGTTGAGGGCACGCCGTCCGCGCCTCCGTGACGTTTGTCGCGAGAAGGCGCCGAGCGCTCACTCGTCAAGAGGACGTCGGGGGCGGGGGGGCGTCGACGCAAATCGTCCTGCAATTTGCAATATTTGACGCTGGTCGTCCTCATCGTCGGTAGCTGGAGACCCTAATCTATATTTGCGCTGAGCGCGCCGGTGAGGATGACGGCCTATGTCATGCTTTTCATTACACGGAAAAAAAGCGCTCGTTGTGGGCGTCGCGAACGAACACTCAATCGCTTGGGGCTGCGCGAAGGCGTTTCGTCAGGCGGGCGCGGATCTCGCAATCTCCTATCTCAATGCGAAGGCCGAGCGTCATGTCCGCCCGCTTGCGCAAAGCGTCAACGCGGACGTTGTCGGCCCGCTCGACGTGACCGCCGACGGCGAGGACGAGGCCTTTATCGATGAGATTAAACAAGTGTGGGGGCGGATCGACATCCTGCTCCATTCCATCGCGTTTTGTTCAAAGGACGATCTGCACGGACGCGTCATTGACTGCTCGCGCGCCGGATTTTCGCAAGCGATGGACGTCTCCGTGCACTCGTTTTTGCGCCTCTTGCGCTTGGCCGAACCGCTTATGCCGGAGGGTTCCACGGCGCTGACCGTCACGTTTTACGGCTCCGAGCGGGTCGTCGCCGATTATAACGTGATGGGGCCCGTCAAGGCGTGCCTTGAATCCGTTACGCGCTACGCCGCCGCCGAACTGGGCGGCAAGGGGATTTCGGTTCACGCGTTGTCGCCCGGTCCGCTGGCGACGCGCGCGGCGAGCGGGATCGCGCATTTCGACGAAATGCTCGCGTGCGCGGCCGACAAAGCGCCGACAAGATCGCTGGCGACGATCGAGGACGTCGGGGCGTATGCGGCGTTTTTGTCGAGCGACGCGGCGCGCAATGTGACGGGGTGCGTCCATCCGATCGACGGCGGTTACGCCATCATGGCGTGAAAATTTTGGGCGATGATCATTTTAAAGAGGACTTGAGGACGATGGACCGACAAGGATTGGAGTTCGCGCGCCGAACGTCGCAAGACGCCGCCCTTCAGGCGGGATTTTTTCAAACGATCGCCACGAAGCAAAATGAGCAGATCCGTACGTCGATCAATAAAGGCGTGTCCGACTTAAAACGCGGCTGGGAAAAATCAGTGGCGACGGCGTCGGGGGTCAACGCGCCGATCGCCCTTTTCGACGCCTGGACCCGCTATGTGCGCGACGCAAGCCAGCGCGCGGCGCTGACGCTGGACGTCTTTCGCCGAACGAGCGACGCGCACGCGGCGCATCTTCGCGCCGGCAGCCCGCCCGTTTTGGCGTACGAGTACGATCTCGTGCAGGACGGGGCTGATCTGCCGAGGCCCTGCAATTACATCCTCCTAAAGATTAAACCGCGCGACGGCGCGGCGATCGACGACGCCAAACGCCCCTATGTGATCATCGACCCGCGCGCCGGGCACGGCGCGGGCATCGGCGGCTTCAAACCCGACAGCCAGATCGGCGTCGCCCTGGCGAAGGGACACCCGGTGTACTTCGTCGGCTTTCGCCCCGAGCCGGAGGAGGGCCAGACGCTCGCCGACGTTTGCGACGCCGAGGCGGCTTTCGTCGCAGAAGTCGAACGGCGGCACCCGGACAGCAAAAAGCCGGTGGTCGTCGGGAATTGCCAAGCCGGTTGGGCGACGGCGGTGATGGCCGCGACGCATCCTGAATTCACCGGGCCGATCGTTCTGAACGGGGCGCCGATGTCCTACTGGGCGGGCAATATCGGGCGTTACCCCATGCGCTATTCCGCGGGCGTTTTCGGCGGGGTCCCGCTGACGTTGATGGCGTCCGATCTCGGCGGCGGCGTTTTCGACGGCGCTAGTCTCGTGTTGAATTTCGAGCAGTTGAACCCGAGCCGAAATTGGTTCGGCAAGTATTACGACCTCTTTCGCGACATTGATCAGGACGGCGCCGCCCAGCGGTTTATCGATTTTGAACGGTGGTGGGGCGCCTATTACATGATGACGGACGCGGAGATCCGTTGGATTGTCGAACAACTCTTCATTGGGAACTATCTCGGCAAGAACCAGGCGCAGCTCGACCCCGGCGTACCGATCGACCTCAAGAAAATTCGCAGCCCCGTCATTTGCTTTGCGTCCGACGGGGACAACATCACGCCGCCGGCGCAGGCGCTGAACTGGATCTTGGACACCTATCGCGACGAACATGACGTCGTCGCGCACCGCCAACGCATCTTTTACATGTTGCACGATCGCGTCGGCCATCTCGGCATTTTCGTTTCGTCGTCGGTCGCGAAGAAAGAGCACAAGGGCATGGCGTCCGTTCTTGAAACGATCGAGACGGCGCCGCCGGGCCTTTATGAGATCCGTATGGAGAGCGAAGAAACGGAGGCCGGCGATCCGGTCGCCGACGCCTTCGTCATCAGCATCGCCCCGCGAACCTTCGAGGACCTCGCCAAAGTGACCGGCGACCGGCGCGAGGAAGCCGCCTTCGCCGGCGTCGCGCGGGCCTCCGAGGCGGGCGCCGAAGCGTACGAATCGACGATGCGCCCGTTCGTGAAAGCCGCGACGCCGACCATCCTCGCCGACGCGATGCGCGAGGCGAGCCCGATGCGCCTTAAGAAATACGCCTTCGCCAGCACGACCCCGATCGGCATGCTGGCGAAGGCGACGGCCCCGCAGGCCGCCGCAAAGCGCGAGCCCGTCGACGAGGACAACATTTTTCTGCATGCGGAGCGGATGTGGGCGGACGCCGTCGTTCGCTGGTGGGATCTTGCGCGCGACGTCAAAGAGGCCGCGACGGAGGCGGCGTTCTTTTCGATTTGGTCGACGCCGTGGGCGCTCGCCTACGGCGCGCCGAAGGCGCGCGCGCGCCATCATCGCGTGCGCGGGCGCCTCGAAGACATGCCGGAGGTGCGCGACGCCCTGGCGCGGCGAGAAGAGGGCGGGGTCGCCGCCGCCGTCGCGCGGTTGGGGGTCGCCTTCGCGCGCAGCCGCGGCAGCGTCCAGTTGGGCGAGGTCGAGCGCATCGCCGCGGCGGTGCGCACGATGGCGCCGTTTGAGGGACTGACCGACGACGACCGGCGCGCGATCGTCGATCGCCAGCGGCTCATCGTTCAATTCGCCCCCGACAAAGGCCTCGACGCCTTGCCGGCGCTGATCAAAACCGACGCCGACCGCACGGCCGCGGAAACGGTCTTGAAGTTCATTTTCCAAGTCGACGAAGACGACGTCCCGGACGATCTTCGGTCCGCCTGGGAAGCGGTCAGCAAGCACCTCGACGGCCTCAAGAAGCGCACCCCCGCGGGCGGCAAATCCAAGACCGCCGCTGAATGAGCACCCAATTCCAAAGCATTCCCTACGATCGCCTTGAAGTCGGGATGACGGCGAGCCAGAGCCGTCTTTGCCGGGAGAACGATTTTTACGTGTTCGCGAACGCCTCGGGGGACATGAACCCGCTGCACATGCCGCATGTCGACGACGACGACGGGTCGACCGCCACGGCGCCGGGGATGTGGGTGGCCTCGCTGATTTCGGCCGTCTTCGGCAATAAGTTGCCCGGCCCCGACACGCTTTATCATTCCCAGACCTTGCGCTTTCTTCGGCGGGTGCGGGCGGGCGAAACGGTGACGGCGACGGTTCGATTGACGGCCAAAGAGCCCGGCCGGCTCGCGCGTTTCGACACCTGGGTCGACAACGCCGCAGGCGAGCGGATCGTCGAAGGCGACGCGGCGGTGATCGCGCCGGCGCAGGCCCGCGCGTACGCGATCGACGACGTACCCGGATTGACGGTGCGCCGCCACGCGCACTTCGACGACTTGATCGACGCGGCGCGTCCGCTTCCGCCGTTGCGCACGGCGGTCGTCGCGCCGGAAGAACGCGACGCGCTGACGGGGCCGTTGCTGGCCGCCGAACACGCACTCATCGAGCCGGTCCTGGTCGGCGATGCGGATAAAATCCGCGCCGAAGCGGCCGAGCACGGCCTCGATGTCGCCGGGCTTGAGATCGTCCACGAGCCCGCGCACCGGGCGGCGGCGGCGCGTGCGGTTTCGCTCGCCCGCGAGGGCGCCGTCGATGCGCTCATGAAGGGGCATCTGCACACGGACGTCTTTTTGAGCGAGATCGTCCGCAAAGACGCCGGCTTGCGCGGCGATCGTCGGATAAGCCACGCCTTCGTGATGGACGTGCCGGGGCTTGAGCAGCCCTTGATGATCACGGACGCGGCGATCAACATCGCGCCGGACCTGCGCACGAAGGCGGACATCGTCCAGAACGCGATCGACTTGGCGCTTGCGCTGCGCGTCGAGCGTCCGCGGGTCGGCGTTCTCGCCGCCGTCGAAACGGTCAATCCCGCGATCCCGTCGACGCTGGACGCCGCACTGTTGTCGAAAATGGCCGAACGCGGACAAATCAAAGGCGGCGTCGTCGACGGACCGCTCGCCATGGACAACGCCGTCGATTTAAACGCGGCGCGAACGAAGGGCATTCACTCCACCGTCGCCGGCCAAGCGCAGATCCTCGTCGCCCCGAACCTCGACGCCGGCAATATGATCGCCAAACAGCTGACCTATCTGGCGCACGCCGAAGCGGCCGGGCTCGTTCTCGGCTGCCGCCGCCCCGTCATTTTGACGAGCCGCGCGGACGGGCCCAAAGCGCGCCTCGCCTCGTGCGCGCTCGCGGTGCTCGCGAATGCGGGCGCCGACGGCGCGCAAGCCGTGAGCACGCAAGCATGAGCGTCTTCCTGACCCTCAACGCCGGGAGCTCGTCGATCAAGTTCTCGGCGTATCGCTTGAACGGCGGGCTGTCGTTGCAAGCGCGCGGCCAGGTGGCCGCCATCGGCGCTGAGGCGATCCTCACAATTGACCGGCAGGGCCGCAAGGAGAGCCGAGGCGTTCGCGCGCCCGATTATCAGGGCGCCTTGGCGTCGATCCTCGGGGCGCTCGAACCGGATTTACAAGGCCGCGCGGTCGCCGGCGTCGGCCATCGGATCGTTCACGGCGGCGATTGGTTCGTGAAGCCGACCGTCTTGACGGGCGACGTCGTCGAGCGGTTGGCCGACCTCGAACCGCTCGCCCCGCTGCACCAGCCGCAAAATCTGCGCGGCGTCGAAGCGGCGCGGCGCGCTTTTCCGGGCGCCCTTCAAGTCGGGTGTTTCGATACGTCGTTTCATCAGGGCCAAGAGCGGATCAATCGCGCATTCGCTTTGCCGCGCCGTTTTTATGACGCTGGCGTGAAGCGGTACGGGTTCCACGGATTATCCTATCAATATATTTCGCAAACGCTTCGTCGCGACCGGCCGGGGCTTGCGGACGGCCGGATCGTCGTTGCGCATCTCGGCAATGGCGCGTCGATGTGCGCGATGCGCGGCGGCGCAAGCGTCGCGACGACGATGGGTTTCTCCGCGCTTGAAGGGCTGCCCATGGGAACGCGCTGCGGGCAGATTGACCCCGGCGTCATCCTGTATTTTATCGACAAGGGTATGTCGCACACGGAACTGACGACGCTTCTCTATCAAGAGAGCGGGCTTAGTGGCCTGTCGGGCGTCAGCAACGATATGCGCACGCTTCTCGCAAGCGACGCGCCCGAGGCCCGCGAAGCGGTCGACTATTTCGCGTATCGGATCCGGTGCGAGATCGGGCGGATGGCGGCGGCGCTCGGCGGGATCGACGGGCTGGTCTTTTGCGGGGGGATTGGCGAGCGCGCCCCGGCGGTGCGCCGTCAGGCGATTGAGGGCTTGGGTTTCCTTGGGCTCGCCGTCGACGCGGCGGCGAATGAACGAAACGCGGCGACGATCGGGGCCGGCCCGGTCCCGATTTTTGTCACGCCGACGGACGAGGAACGCGTGATCGCCGAGGCGACCGTCGCGCTCGTCGCGGAGAGCGCGCCGGGACACGCTCCGGGACGCGCGCCGGACGCGGCGCGCTTGGAGAGCCTGCGATGAAGAACGCCTTGAGCGCCGACAAAGCCGCCGCCCTCGTTGACGACGGCGCGACGCTCATGATCGGCGGCTTTATGGGCGTCGGCTCGCCCCATCGAATGATCGACGCTCTTGTGGGGCGCGGCGCGCGCGATCTCACCGTTATCGCCAACGACACCGCGCAGCCGGGCGTCGGCATCGGCAAACTCGTGACCGCCGGGCTGATCCGCCGCTTGATCGTCTCCCATATCGGCCTCAACCCGGAGACCCAGCAAAAGATGATCAGCGGTGAGATGAACGTGGAGCTCGCCCCGCAAGGCACGTTGATCGAACGGATCCGGGCTGGCGGCATGGGCCTTGGCGGCGTCTTGACCCGGACGGGATTGGGCACGCCCGTCGCTGAGAACAAAACCGTCGTCCCCGTCGACGGCGTCGACTATCTCCTCGAAACGCCGTTGCGCGCGGACTTTGCGTTCCTGGCGGCCAATGAAGCCGATTATGTCGGCAATCTGAATTATTCGCTGACGGCGCATAACTTCAATCCGATCATCGCGCTCGCCGCCGACACGGTCATTGCAGAGGCGCAGACCATCGTCCCGGTCGGCGTCATCCCGCCGGACGGGGTGAAGACGCCGGGCGTCCTCGTCAGCCACATCCTGGAACGGGAGGCGTAAGGCGTGACGCAGAACGGGCGAGGGGCGCCGCCGGGCGGCGGATACGACGCGAAAGACGTGATCGCGGCGCGCGTGGCCGAAGAGATCAAGCCCGGCATGCTGGTCAATTTAGGGATCGGCCTGCCGAGCCGCGTCGCGGACTTCATGGCCGGGGTCGACGGCGTGTTCTTCCAGGCGGAAAACGGCGTGATCGGCCTCGGCGCACGCCCGCCGGAAGGCATGGAAGATCCGTTCCTGACGGACGCGGGCGGCGGTTTCGTCTCCGCGGTCCCGGGCGCGGCGTCCATCGACAGCGCGATGAGCTTCGGCCTCATCCGCGGCGGGCATCTCGACATGACCGTCTTGGGCGGGCTTGAAGTCGACAGCCGCGGCTTTCTCGCCAACTGGACCGTACCCGGAAAAATGGTGCCGGGCATGGGCGGCGCGATGGATCTTGTTTCCGGCGCGCGCAGCGTCGTCGTCGCGATGACGCACACCGCAAAAGGCGCGTCGAAAATCAAGAAGACCTGCGCGCTACCGCTCACCGCGCTGCGCCGGGTCGATCTCGTGGTCACCGAGATGGCGGTGATCAAACCGACGGACGACGGGCTCGTCCTTCTCGAACGCGGACCTGAAACGTCTTTGGACGAGATCCGCGCGGCGACCGAGGCCGACCTGATCGTCGCGGGCGAGGTCCCGGAAATGGCGCTCGATTTGTTGTCGGCGCGTAAGAACTAGTCGGAGGCCGCGTCATGATCGATGAGATGGTCCGTTACTCGCGCATCACCGAAATCGTCGGGGACATCTTGCGCGTTCACGTGCCGCAAGCGGCGACGCATGAGGACCCCGCCGCCCGGCTCGGCGACCTCGCGATCATCGAGAACGACGGCTTGCGATCGCTGGCGCAAGTCATCGGGATAGATCGCGATCTCGTGTCGCTTCAGATTTTCTCCGGCACGAAGGGGATCTCGACAAGCGCTTCGGTGACGTTCCTGGGACGCCCGATGCAGGTGGCTTACTCGGACAACATTCTCGGGCGCGTGCTCAACGGATCGGGCGAGGTGATTGACGGCGGTCCGGATTTGTCGGCCGAGCGCCAAGTGACGATCGGCGGCCCCTCGGTCAATCCGGTCGAGCGCGTGGTCCCCAAAAAAATGATCCGTACGGACGTCCCCATGATCGACGTCTTCAATTGCCTCGTTGAAAGCCAGAAAATCCCGATCTTCTCCGTATCGGGAGAGCCGTACAATCCGTTCTTGGCGAGGATCGGGATCCAAGCGGACGCCGACGTCGTCGTCTTCGGCGGCATGGGGTTGATCTTCGACGACTTCCACATGTTTCGACAGACCTTCGAGGACTCCGGCCTCTTTGCGCGCACGATCATGGTGGTCAATCAAGCGTCCGATCCGATCGTGGAGCGCTTGCTCGTGCCCGATATGGCGTTGGCGGTCGCCGAGCGTTTCGCGGTCGAAGAAGGCAAACGCGTCCTCGTCCTTCTCAGCGACATGACGGCCTACGCCGACGCGCTGAAGGAAGTCGGGATCTCGATGGAGCGCGTGCCCTCCAACCGCGGCTATATGGGCGATCTCTATTCGCAGCTCGCCAGCCGCTACGAGAAGGCGTGCAACTACGGCAAGGGCGGCTCGGTCACGATCCTCTCGGTGACGACGATGCCGGGCGACGACGTCACCCACCCGGTGCCGGACAACACCGGATACATCACCGAAGGGCAATACTACCTTAAAAACGGCCAAATCGATCCGTTCGGGTCGCTTTCGCGCCTAAAGCAAAACGTCATCGGCAAAGTCACGCGCGAAGACCACGGTCAGATCATGAACGCCATGATCCGTTTCTACGCAGCCGGGTGCGACGCGGAGCAAAAGCAGGCGATGGCGTTTGAATTGTCCGATTACGATGAAAAACTGTTGAAATTCGCCGACTTGTTCCGACAACGGTTTATGCGCATCGAGGTTTCGATGGCGTTGGAGGACGCGCTCGATTTGAGTTGGCGCACGCTTGCCGAGTGCTTTGACGCCGACGAGGTGCTGATCAAGCAAGATCTTGTCGACCGCTACTTCGCCGCCGCGCAAAAAGAGCTCGACGGCGCGGAAGCGGTCCCGGCCGCGGCGGCGCCGCAGGCCGAACCGATGGAGAGCGTCGGTGGCTAGGCTGCAGTTAAATAAATCGTCTCTGGCGCGCGAGGCGGCGAGCCTGAAGACCTATGAACGTTTCTTGCCGTCGCTCGATTTGAAGCGCCGGCAGTTGATGGCCGAACGGGCGCGCGCGGCGAACGCGCTGCGCGAAACGGAACGGGAGATCGAAGGCGTCGTGCGCGATCTCGGCGCGCGCGCGCCCATGCTGGCGAACGACGACGTCTCTCTCGACGGGCTCGTCGCGCTCGAGCGCGCCGAATACGGCGAACAGAATACGGTCGGGCTGAAATTGCCCGTGCTGCAGGGCGTGTCCGTAAAGACGCGGCCCTATAGCCGGTTCGCCAAGCCCCACTGGGTCGACTTCGTCGCGGCGAGGCTCGCCGACGCACTCGCCCTGACCCTGCGCCGAGACGTCGAAGTCGACCGGCTCGCCAAACTGGATCCGGCGGTGAAAACGATCCGCCAGCGCGTAAACCTCTTCGAGAAAGTCCTCATTCCCCGGACGAAAGACAACATAAAGCGGATCAAGATCTACCTGTCGGACGAGCAAGTGAGCGGCGTCGTGCGGTCCAAACTCGCCAAGAACAAACGTGCGGCGTTGTCGAAAGCGCCGGGCGCGGGCGCCGACCGGTGAGCATCGCCCCGTTAAAGCGCGTCGCCGTCATCGGGCGGGTCGCCGACAAGCCCGCGCTCCTTGACGGCTTGCAGGAGCTCGGCTGTCTCCACGTCACGCCGATCGCCAACGCCGAGCGGGCGGACGCGTCGCCGCATACGTCTGAATCGTCCGCCGCGCCAGGAACGTCAGTCGCGTCCCAATCCTCCGCCGCGTCGATGGGCGAAGGCGCCGTCGCCGTCGCCGACGCCGGCAAGGCGCTCAAATTTTTAAAAGACGCGCCGGTTCAACGCCGCCAGGTCGTCGACGAGGACGGCTTCGCCTTCGACGCGGTCGTCGCCGGCGCGCTGCAGATCAAAACCCGGCTGCGCGTTGCGCAAGACAAACGCGACCACCTGCTCGCGCTCATCGCCGACGTCGAACCGTGGGGCGACATCGACGTCGCCGCCTACGAAGCGGAAATTGGCCTCGCATGCTGGTTCTACGTAACGCCTCGCCGCGCGCGAGCGGCCTTCGAAGCGTTGAACGATCCGTGGGCGGTCGTTCACGCGGACGAGCGGTCCGCGTACGTTGTGGTTCTCGCGGCGGAAGAACCGGATCCTGCGCTTTTACCCGGTGTGCGCGTTCAACTCGGTTCGGAACCCTTAAGCGTTTTGCGGCGGACGCTGCGGGAAACGGAAATCGACATTGACGATCTCATCGCCGAACGCATCGCTTTCACGCGGTATATCGGACTGATCACCGCGCAGCTTTACGAAGCGGAAAACGCCGCGCGTCGCCGCGACGCCGAACACGCCGCCTATGTCGACGCGGATTTGTGCGCGCTCGAAGGGTGGGCGCCGGACGATCGGCTCGCGGATGTCGAGACGTTCGCCGCGAGCCGGGGGCTCGCGGTCCACAGCGCGCCGCCGGGGTCGGACGACGCGCCGCCGACCTTGCTTCGCCAACCCGCCGTGCGCCAATCCGGCGTCGACTTGTCGATGTTTTATCAGGTGCCGGACTATCGCTCCTGGGATCCAACGCTGTCCTTGTTGATCTCCTTCCCGCTCTTTTTCGCCATGATCATGGCCGACGCCGGATACGGCTTGCTGCTCGGCGGCGTGCTCGCGCTTTACTGGCGGCGTCTGGGCGGCACGGCGCGCGGGCGCTCGTATCGGCTCCTCGGGGCGTGGATTGCGTTCGCGACGTGCCTCTACGGCGCGCTCGTCGGGAGTTATTTCGGCGCGTCGCCGCCGGCGGGAAGCGTCTTCGCGGCGATGCAGCGCCTGTCCGTCAACGATTTCGACACGATGATGAAACTGTCGATCGGCGTCGGCGTCTTGCACATCGTGATCGCAAATTTGTTTTCAGCCTACGTCCATCGCCGGGCGCCGGACGTATTGTCGAAATTCGGTTGGGTCGCCGTAGCCCTCGGCGGCTATGCGCTCTACGCGGCCGGCGGCGCCGAGCGTATAAAGAACATCGCTACTCTGAGTATTATTGTCGGCGCCGTCCTCGTTTTCTTCTTCTCAAGCCAGGAACGGGGGCGCACGGTCGCGGCCGGCGCCAAGCGCGCCTTGGACGGCGCGCAAGCGCTCGCCGGCGCCATGACGGCGTTCGGCGACGTCCTCAGTTACATGCGCCTTTTCGCGCTCGGTCTCGCCAGCGCGTCCCTGGCGGTCACGTTCAATCAGCTCGCCGCGAAAGCCCACGACGCGCTCCCGGGCCTCGGCGTCTTGGCGGCCGCGCTCATTCTTTTGTTGGGGCACGGTTTAAACCTCGCTTTGGGCGTCGTCAGCGGCGTCGTCCACGGCTTGCGATTGAACTACATCGAGTTCTTCAAGTGGGGGTTCGACGACGAAGGCCGGGCCTTCACGCCGTTCTCCAAAAAACGGTTGGAAATCACATGAACGATTTTTTGATCTTGCTGGGTTGGGTCGGCATTTACGCGCCTGTCGCCTTCGGGGCGATCGGCAGCGGCGTCGGGTGCGCGCTCGCCGGGTCCGCGAGCGTCGGGGCGATGCTGGAAACTGAAGGCGGTTACGGGCGCTATGTCGGCATGTCGGTTCTGCCGTCGACGCTCGTCATCTACGGCATCGTCGTGATGTTCACGCTGAACCGTCCGGTTACGGCGGATAATGCGGGCGGGTTGTTCGCAATCGGCGTTCTTTCCGCCGTCGCGTTTCTTTATGTGGGCATTTGGCAAGGCAAAGCCTGCGCGTCGGCGATCGCGGCGGCGAAAGACAAGCCGGAGATTTTCGGGATCTCGCTCGCCCCGGCGGCCATTATCGAAGGGTTCGCGGTGTTCGCATTCGTCTTTGCGCTGGTTGCGGCCGGCGGCATCGCTGCGGACGTATAAGGACGATCCGAATGAGCGACGGCCAATTATTGGAAACCGGGGCGTCGAAGGGCGTCGACGACTTGCTCGCGCGGCTGCGGGCGGACGGCGTCGACGCCGGCCGAAAGGAAGCCGCGGCAATTGTGGATCAGGCGACAGCCGAAGCCGCATCGATCAGACAAACCGCACTCGCCGAGGCGCAAGCGACGCGCGAGGCGGCGAAGACTGACGCCGACGCCTTTCGCAAAGCCGGCGAAGACGCGCTCAACGCGGCGATCCGCGATGCGATCCTCGACTTGAAAATTCAGATGACGAACAAATTCCGCGCCGATTTGCAGCGGCTCGTTTCCCGCCAAATGGGCGATCCTGAATTCTTGCGCGAATTGATCCTTGAACTGACCGGAAAGGTCGGCGCGCGCGTCCGTGGCGCCGCCGCGGCGGACGTCCTCTTGCCGGCGCAAGCCTTGGACGCCGAAGCCTTTCGGGAAAACGCCGACGAGATGCAGCACGGGCCGCTGACGGCGTTCGTGCGGGGTCTGGCCGGTGATATTGTTCGGGAGGGTATTGAGTTTTCGCCGTCGGAGGAATTCGCGGCGGGCGCCCGGGTTTATCTGAAGGATGACGACGTAACGGTCGATCTGTCGGACGGGGCCGTGGCCGAGCTACTGGCGCGCCACCTTCAGCCGCGCTTTCGCGCCATCCTCGAAGGCGTTGTGAAATAGCGGACGCGTGGCGCTTCACCTCATGGACCGGCGATACAAATACACGATGTTGATGGCGAGCCTGCCGGCGCCGGGGCGCCTGTTCGCCGACAAGCAGACGCCGTTGTCCCGCTTTCGTCTTGAGGCCCGGTTGCACGCGCTTGAGGACGCGGACCGGGCCGTGCTGCGCGCCGTTGAAGACGCGCTCGAATGGCGGGGCGTGACGCGCGCGGACGACGATGACGACGGCGTGCGTGCGCGGGTGCGCCGGGCGCGCGCCATGACGGCGAGCGAAACGCTGCGCGCCGTCATCGACCGGCGCATGGAGATACGAACTTGTCTCGCCGCGCTTCGTCGCCGCGCGGCCGCCGACGCGCCGCCGCCCGACGACGGATCATGGGGATACGGACGGTGGCGGCGGCGCATCCTGCGCAATTGGCGCGCGGCCGCGTTCGGTCTCGATCGCATCCACCCGTGGATAAAAGAGGCGGACCGCCTGCTCTCAGACGGCGCAGCTTTCGATCTCGAACGGTTGCTCCTCGACGTCGTCGATCGGGATTTACGGCGGGCCGGCGCCTTGCATCAATTCGATCTCGAAGCGGTGGTCGTTTACGTCCTGCGATGGAGCCTCTTTGACCGCTGGAGCCGCTACAACGCCGAGGCGGCGTCGCGGCGCTTTTCGGATCTACTCGAAAAAGGCCTCAGCGCCGGCGCGATCTCCGCGCGGGGCGAGGTGAAACCCATGGAGGCGCGGGGATGAGCGAGGCGATTGAACGTACGGAAGATCCCGCTCGCGGCCCCGGTGCGTCCGTATCGGGATCGCCGGCGACGGCGCGGGTTGCGGCGGTCCAGGACGATCTGATCGAGCTCGAAGTGGTCGACGGGTCCGCAGCGCTCGTCAAAAACGAAGTCGTTTACATTCTGCCCTCCCGGAAAGGCGAGGGCGGGCGGCAAGAACGTCTTAAGGCGGAAGTTTTGCGCGTGCGCGGGCGAACCGCCGACGCGCAAGTCTATGAAAGCACCCGAGGCGTCGCCGTCGGCGACCCGGTCGAACAAACCGGCGAAATGCTCTCGGTCACCTTGGGGCCGGGTCTCCTCGGCAGCGTCTACGACGGCCTGCAAGCGCCGCTTGCGGGGCTCGCGGAAGAATTCGGGATCTTCCTGCCGCGCGGCGCGGCGGTCGACCCGCTCGATCGCGCGGAAAAATGGGCGTTCACGCCGTCCGTCACGATCGGCGACGTCGTCAAGGCCGGCGACGTTCTCGGCAAAACGGCCGAGGGGCGTTTTGACCATAAAATCATGGTGCCGTTCGATTGGAACGGCGCGTTTACAGTCTCGTGGGTGCGTGAAGACGCCGTGCGCGGCGCGGACGTCGTGGCGCGCCTCAAAGACGCCTCGGGAAGCGAGCACGATGTCGGCCTCTATCGGACATGGCCGGTGCGGCGCCCGCTCAACGCCGCGCTGTTGAAATCCGGCCAGTCGAAAAGGCGGTTTCCGTCCGAGCCCGTCGCAACGACGCAACGATTGATCGACACGTTTTTCCCGATCGCGCGCGGTGGAACGGCGTGCATCCCCGGGCCCTTCGGCGCGGGCAAGACGGTGCTCCAAAATCTAATTTCGCGCCATTCCGACGTCGACATCGTGATCGTCGTCGCCTGCGGCGAGCGCGCCGGCGAGGTCGTCGAGACGATCAGCGACTTCCCCGAACAAACCGATCCCAAGTCCGGCGGGAGCCTGATGGATCGCACGATTATCGTGTGCAACACCTCGTCGATGCCCGTGGCGGCGCGCGAAGCGTCGATCTATACCGGGATAACGCTTGGCGAATACTACCGCCAGATGGGCCTCGACGTGCTTCTAATCGCCGATTCCACGTCCCGTTGGGCGCAAGCCATGCGCGAGACGTCGGGTCGGTTGGAAGAAATTCCGGGTGAGGAAGGCTTTCCCGCTTATTTGGAATCGAGCATCAAAGGCGTCTACGAACGCGCCGGCTACGTCGAAACGAATGACGGTTCGCTTGGCAGCCTCACGATTATCGGCACGGTCTCGCCCGCCGGGGGCAACTTTGACGAACCGGTCACGCAAGCGACCTTGTCGACGGTCAAGTGCTTTCTGGGGTTGTCGTCTGCGCGCGCCTACAAGCGCTATTATCCGGCCGTCGACCCGCTCTTATCGTGGTCGCGCTATCTCGATCAGCTGCGCCCCTGGTATGACGACAAGTTCGGGGCCGGCTGGGTCGATCGCGTCGACGCGCTGTCCGCCATCCTGAAAGACGGCGAGGCCGTCGAACAGATGATGCAGGTGACGGGCGAAGAAGGCGTCACGCCGGACGATTACGTCGTTTACCAAAAGTCGTTGCTGCTCGACATGGCGTTTTTGCAGCAGGACGCCTTCGATCAGGTCGACGCGTCGGCCCCGGCGGACAGGCAGCTATTGGTATTCGACAAACTGCACGAGATCTTGACCTACGCCTACGCATTCGACGAAAAAGCGCAGGCGCGCGACTATTTCACGAAGATGACCCGGCTCTGGAAAAATTTCCATTACGCCTCGAAGCGCTCGCCGGACTATTCGCGGCTCCTAAAAGAGATTGACGATCTGTACAGAGAGAACCTGTCGTCGTCTGCGCGCCCGGCGGACCAAAAAGCGGTCTGATCCACGGTTTCAGAATGAGCGCGCCGCACCGTCCGCAGCTCGGCGGCGGCGCCCGTCTATCCATCGGAACGGCGCATGCGTTCGCCTGATGACGACGCCTTGGCGTGCGGCGCATACTACGGGTCGCGGCGCGCACGGGAGAAAGCGATATGGCGAACCAAGTGGCGGTCGGGGTCGCCGTGATGATCCTTACAGCATATATTCACACGTGGGCGCTCGGCGTCGCGCTCACATCGTTCGACTCGCTTAAAGCCTGGGCGCGGCGGGACGCCAGCGCGTTTCGTCTCTCGACCGTCATGGCGGCGACGATGATCTGGGTGATGAGCGCCCATCTCCTCGAGGTGGGCGTCTGGGCTCTTGTATTTATTTTCCTCGGGATCTTCGACAATTTCTCCGTGGCCGTCTATTTCGCTCTCGTCGCCTACACGACGTTGGGTTTCGGCGACATTATCCTTCCGGAGGATTGGCGCATCCTGTCCGGTATGGCGGCGGCGAACGGCTTTCTCGTGTTCGGGTGGAGCACGGCGTTTCAGGTCGAGATTCTAAATGACCTTCGTCGGGCGGACGGTTGACGCGTCGCATGCGAGACGGGCGCGGCGACGCCTGTCGATCCGTCCGGGACAAGATGAGGCGCGCACGCTTGATCGGCAGCGGTCCGCGCAAGCCTAGGCGCACGGCCGACGGCTCCCCTTACCGGCGCCGCAATGAGCGACGCAATCCGCGCGCGGGGCCCCGTCGGCGTTGAAGGCGTCGGCAGCGGTTACTGTTGAAGACGACTGAAATCGTTGTGCGGGTGCGGTATCAATGCGTGCGGACGGCGTGTCGCGTATCGATCGGGCCGGCCGACCCTTCGCCGTGCGCGCTTGTCGCTATGGCGGCGCCCGGGTGGCGCGATTGGTCCCGAAATCGAGATGGAGTTGTCGCGTTACGACCTTCTTTCGCGCCGTTCTTCACACCTACTTTCCGCTTTAACCGACCACCGCGGTCCGCCCCTGCGTCCGCCGCGTCTCAACGGGGAAACAATGTCGAAACGCCTAGCGGGGCTTGCGCTCCTCCCGATCGCCGTGTGCTTTTCGAGCTGCGAACAACAGGTCGACGAGACGCCGCCAAAAGCGGTCCGTCCGGCGAAACTCATCGAGATTTCCGAAACCGTCGGCGTGCGCACCTTGCGGCTCCCGGCCGTCGTCGGCGCCGCGTCGACGTCGGACCTCGCCTTTCAAGTGTCCGGTCAGCTGCTGGCCCTCGAAATCGAGGAGGGACAGTTCGTCGAGAAAGGCCGCGTTTTGGCGGGCCTTGATCAACGCAGCTTCATCAACGACGTCGCGAGCGCACGCGCGCAGTTCGACAACGCGCAAATCGAGTTCGAACGGGCGGAGAAACTCGTCGCGGCCGACGCCATCGCGCAAAGCGTTTTGGACGAGCGCCGCAGCGCGCGCGACACGCGGCGCGCTAATCTGGACACGGCGCAAAAGGCCCTTGAGGACACCGTTATCCGCGCGCCCTTCGACGGCGTCGTTGCTGATATTTTCGTTGAATCCTTTGAGAATATCAACGCGCAAGTCCCCGTCCTGACCATACAAAGCCAGGGCGACGCCGAAGCGATTGTGCAGGTCCCTGCAAGCCTTGTCGTCAACATCGAGAATTTAAATCCCCTCGACATCCAGCTCGAACTCGACGCTGCCCCCGACCTTATCATGCCGGCTGAGTTTTCCGAAGCCGCCTCCGTTTCTGATCCCAACACCCAAACGTTCGAGACGCGCTTTTCATTTTCGCCGCCGGGCAATCTCGTCGTCTTGCCAGGGATGACCGGCATTTTGACGGGCCGGTTTGAAACGATGTCCGAGGAAGGTGAGACCAACCTCCTCATCACCTTGCCTGTCAGTGCTGTCGTCGCTGAGGCGGGCCAACCCTATGTCTGGGTCGTGGACGAGGCCACGATGACAGTGTCGCGCCGGGATGTTGTGGTCGAGCCCGGGCCAGGCGTGAACGTCGTCGTCACCGAAGGCCTTGAGCCCGGCGATGTCATCGTCAGCGCTGGAGGCCAGTATTTGTTCGAGGGCGCCGAAATCCGCCGCTACGAGGCGTAATCGGGCCATGTCGATTGCTGAATACTCCATAAAGAACCGTCTGATTACATGGATCGTGGTCCTCCTGTCTGTCGCCGGCGGCGTCTACGCCTACCAAATGATGCCGCGGTTTGAGGATCCGGAATTCACCATCCGGATCGCCCAGGTGATTACGGAATACCCCGGCGCGACGCCCGAAGAAGTGGCGAACGAAGTCAGCGACGCGCTGGAGGCCGAAATCCAATCGATGCAGGAGGTAGACGAAATCACCTCTACCTCGTCCGATGGGCTGTCCATCATCGACGTTGAAATCAAGTTCGATTTCGCGCCCGACAAACAGGCGTTGCAAGCGGTGTGGTCGAAACTGCGCAACCGCGTCGATGATGCGGTCTCGGATCTGCCGCCGGGCGCGGGGCAGCCCGTGGTCAATGACGAGTATGGCGACGTCTACGGATTATATTATCTGGTGACCGGTGACGGCTTCACCCTCAAAGAACTCGAAAACTACACCCTTGCTCTGCGCAAGAATATTCTCACGGTCGACGGCGTCGCCAAGGTCGAGCTCAGCGGCGACCAGACCGAGGCGATTTACGTCGAAGTGTCGCGCGAACGGGCGGCGGCCCTCGGCGTGTCGATTTCGAACATCTTCAACGACCTCGCCCAACAGAATTCCGTCGTTTCCGCGGGCGACGCGGTCATCGGCGACCGGCGCATCGTCATCCACCCGACCGGGGCGCTCGACACGGTCAGCGCGATCGAGAACGTCGTCGTCACGACCGGCGCTGACGGCGACCTTGTCTACTTGCGCGATATTGCGACGGTCCAGCGCGGGCTCGTCGATCCGCCTATGAATCTGGTGCGTTTCAACGGTCAGGAGGCGATCGGATTCGGCGTCTCCAACGTGTCCGGCGCCAATGTGGCCAAGATGGGCGAGGCCGTCCGTGCAAAGATCGAAGAGACGATCGGAGAACGGCCCATCGGCATCGAGCTGCATGAATTCTACCACCAGGGCGACGCGGTCAACGAATCTGTCGTCAGCTTCGTTTGGAATGTTGTTGCCGCGCTCGTCATCGTGCTTGTCGTCCTGTTCGTGTTCATGGGGTTCAATTCGGCGATCATCATCGGCTTCACGCTCTTGGTGACGATCGCGGCCACGCTGGCGACGATGCTCGTCGCGGACATTCCCCTCCACCGTATTTCGCTTGGGGCCCTGATTATCGCGCTCGGCATGCTGGTCGACAACGCGATTGTCGTTACAGAAGGCATTCTCGTCGGGGTGCAGAAGGGGCGTAAAAAGCTCGATATCGCCGTTGAAACCGTCGGTAAAACCAAATGGGCGCTTCTCGGCGGCACGGTGATCGGGGCCATCGCGTTTGCCCCGATCGGGTTCGCGCCGGGCGACACGGGCGAATATGCGGGCGACTTGTTCTGGGTCGTATCGATCTCGCTGCTTTACAGCTGGATTTTCGCGATCACGCTTGTGCCGATGCTCGCGGACATGATCTTCAAACAGGTAAGCAACGCCGACGCCGACAAGCCGGACGGCGCCATGACGCGGATCTACAAGAGCTTCATGCGCGGCGTCCTTACCCTGCGCTGGCTGGTGGTCGCCGGCGCAATCGGTGTCTTCACGGCCTCGGTGGTCGCCTTCCAATATGTGAAAGTCGGGTTTTTTCCCTCATCGACGACGCCGCAAATCGCGGTCGATTACTGGCTGCCGCAAGGCACCGATATCGCTGCGACGTCGCTCGACATGGCGCGGATCGAGCGCGAACTTATGGAATTCGACGGCGTTGAGGGCGTCCATACGATCGTCGGGTCCGGCGGCTTGCGGTACATGTTGATCTACTCACCAGAGAACCCGAACGCCGCCTACGGACAATTCCTAATCCAGACGCGAGATTTCGACGTGATCGAAGGGCTCGTGCCGCAGATCCAGACCTATCTGGACGAGAATTATCCGGCGTCGCAGGCGCGGGTGAAGAAATTCGTGCTCGGACCAAGCCAAGGCTCGAAGATCGAAGCGGTGTTTCGTGGTCCCGATCCTCGTGTACTGCGGCGTCTTGCGTCCGAAGCCAAGGCGATCATGATTACCGATCCCGAAGCCGTCGGCGTGAAAACCGATTGGCGCCAGGAGATCCCGGTGTTCGAGCCGGTTTACGACGGCGAGCGTGGCCGGCGCGTCGGCGTCGCGCGCGAAGATCTCGCCGCGGCGCTCGAAACGAACTTTTCGGGCACGACGATCGGCGTCTATCGCGAGGGCGACGATCTTATCCCGATCATTTCGCGCGCGCCCGAACGTGACCGGCTCGACTTCGAGTCCGGCGAAACGATCCAGGTGCCAAGCAGTCGAACCGGCGCTTCGGTTCCGGTATCCGAGACGGTTCGAGGGCTGAACGTCATCTGGCGAGACGGCCGGCTTCTCCGCGAAGACCGCGTCTGGACGCTTAAAGTGCAGGCAGACCCGAAAGTTGGGGTTCTCGCCTCTGCGGTGCTCGCTCGCGTGCAACCTCAAATCGAAGCGATTGCCCTGCCGGAGGGCTACTCGCTGCGTTGGGACGGCGAAATCGGCGATAGCACGGAAGCCAATGGCCAATTGGCAGGCACGTTCCCGCTCGCCGCGATGGCGATCGTCCTCGTCATGATTTTCCTGTTCAACGCCTTACGCCAGCCAGCGGCGATTTGGACGATTGTGCCGCTCGTCATCGTTGGTGTCGTGGTCGGCTTGCTCGCAACGAACACAACCTATGAATTCATGGCGATATTGGGAACGTTGTCGTTGGTCGGTCTACTGATTAAAAACGCTATCGTCCTCCTTGACCAGATGGACCTTGAGATCCGCGAGGGCAAACCGCGCCACGATGCGGTCATCGATTCCGCGGCGAGTCGTGTGCGACCCGTCATGATGGGCTCCATGACGACGGTCCTCGGCGTCATTCCACTTTTTTCGGACGTCTTTTTCGCGTCGATGGCCGTCGTTATCGCGTTCGGGTTGAGCTTCGGCACGCTGATCACGCTTGTGGTTTTGCCGGCGATCTACGCTCTTTATTTTGGGATTAAATCGTCTGAAAGCGTTCGCGCGCAGGAAAGGAAGATGTCCTATGCCCCATCGTAATTTGGCGGCCTTGCTTCTCGCGATTCCGATTGCCACGACGACCGGCTGCGCGACCGTCGAACCGGGGTACAAAGAAGCGGCGCTGCGGGCCGAAGCCGCATTGCCCGATATCGAAGACGAATGGCGCGCCGCAGCCGATAGCGTGCGCGGTGAGCCGATCGGCTGGATCGAAGCGTTCGACGACCCGGCGCTCCTGGCTTTGGTCAATGAAGCGCAAGAGAACAACAACGATCTCGCTGCCGCGGAGGCCGCCGTCGAACGCGCGCGCGCGCTGGCGCGCCAGGCCGGGGCCGAGCTCAGCCCCCAACTCGATCTCGTGGCGGGTACGGATAATTCGGGCGTCGTCGACGGCGGGGACCGGAGCTCCTACAGCGCCGGGCTGGAACTGACGTGGGAAGCAGACGTATGGGGGCGAATCCGATCGGGCAAGCAATCGGAGACGGCGAATTTCGAAGCA
>JBCCZS010000034.1:0-19885 GCA_039187035.1 Pseudomonadota bacterium
GCGGGGGCCGCCGACGACCGCCGCCCGGTTCAAGCGCCGATCGATCGGCCGATCAAGCCTCAGTTGAAACGCCGGGGACGCGCCCTACTCGGCCGCGTTGACCAACCGGGTCGCCGCCGCGTCGTCGGCGGACCCGGCGTCTGCGGCCGGCACGCCGTCGTCCGACGGCGCGGCCTCACGGGCGGCGGCTTGAGGGCCGGCGCCCGCCACACGCGCACAAACGCGGATCTGGCGGATTTTGCGCGGATCGGCCTCGGTCACTTCAAAGTCGAGCCCGTCGGGATGGCTGACGATTTCCCCGCGCTGCGGCACGCGGCCGGCCAGCGTGAAGACGAGCCCGCCGAGCGTATCGACTTCGTCGTCATGGTCGCCCGCTTCGATGACGACGCCCGTCGCTTCGGAGAAATCGTCCAGTTCGACACGCGCGTCGGCGATCCATCCTCCGCCCGGTGCGCGGGCGATGAGCGGATCGTCGTCGTCGTCATGTTCGTCGTTGATCTCGCCGACGACCTCCTCGACGAGGTCTTCGATGGTCGCCAGGCCGTCCGTGCCCCCGAATTCGTCGACGACGAGCGCCATGTGAATGCGCGAGGCCTGCATGCGCAGCAGCAGATCGACCGCGCGCATCGACCGGGGCACGTAAAGAACGTCCCGCTTGATCCGGTCGAGGATCGGCCCGTCGCCGGCGGGCTCGGCGTCCGGTTTGGCGATCAGCGCCACCAAGTCTTTCAGGTGCACCATGCCCACCGGATCGTCGAGATCTTCCCGGAAAACTGGGAGGCGGGAATGGCCGGCGTCGGCGAAAATCGCGACGGCTTCGTCGGTCGGCGTCGCGACGTCGAGCGCCACAATGTCGGCCCGCGGCGTCATCACGTCGCGAATGCGCTTCTCGTCGAGGGCGATCACGCGTTCGATCATCTCGCGCCGCGCGCGCGGCAGCGAGGCCATCGCGTCGTCCTCGCCGTTTTCGAGCGCTTCGGCGAGCGCTTCGGAGAGCGCGCCGGGCTCGCGGCGGCGCGAAAAACGGCCCGCGATCCGCGCGAAAAAGCCGGGGCGGGCCTTGTCGGCCCCTGGTTGCGCGGCGGGCGCGCCGGGACTGTCCGCGTCGCCGGTCACGGCCGCGCCTCCAAGGCGGGCGCGCCGTACGGCGCGGCGACCCCGAGGCCGGCCAAAATGTCCGTTTCCAAAGTTTCCATCATCGTCGCTTCGTCGTCAGTTTGATGGTCATACCCGACCAAATGCAACAATCCGTGAACGATAAGGTGCGCCGCATGGTCGAGGACCGGCACGCCCTTCTCGCCGGCCTCGCGCGCGCAGGTCTCGGCCGCGAGCGCGACGTCGCCGAGGAACGCGGGCTCGACGGGCGCTGACGTCGGGTCGCCCGCCGGAAACGACAAGACGTTCGTCGGCTTGTCGACGCCGCGAAACTGCGCGTTGAGCGCCCGCAATTTGTCGTCGTCGGCAAAGAGAACGCACGCCGTCCCCCGGAGCGCCGGTAGGGCCGCCGCCGCGGCCGCATGGCACCGTCCGGCCAACGCCGCGAGGCCGCCGTCGCCGGTTGGGCCGTCGCCAGCGGGGCCGTCTGCAGCGAGCGCGTTCCACGCGTCCGTTTCGACGACCACGTCGGTGTCGATCGCCGGGCTCACGGGTCGTTGGCGCCGTCGGATGCGACCCGCCGGTCATAAGCGTCGATGATGCGCCCGACCAACGGATGGCGCACGACGTCGCGCCCGGCAAAGCGCACCGCCGCGACGCCCTCGACGCCGTCAAGCGTATCGAGCGCGTCGACGAGGCCGGAGCGCTGTCCGGCGGCGAGATCGGTCTGCGAGGGATCGCCGGTCACCGTCATCGCCGCGCCCTCGCCGAGCCGGGTTAGAAACATCTTCATCTGCGCCGGCGTCGCGTTTTGCGCCTCGTCGAGGATGACCGCGGCGCGCGCGAGCGTGCGCCCGCGCATGAAGGCGAGCGGCGCGATCTCGATGACCCCGGCGTGCACGCGCTTTTCGATCCATTCCGCCGGCGCCATGTCGTAAAGCGCGTCGTAGATCGGGCGCATATACGGGTCGACTTTCTCTTTCATATCGCCCGGCAAGAAACCGATTTGTTCGCCCGCCTCGACCGCGGGCCGCGACAGGATCAGCCGTTCGACTTTGTCCGCGAGCAGAAGTTCCAGCGCATGCGCGACGGCGAGATAGGTTTTGCCCGTGCCGGCGGGCCCGACCCCGAACGTCAATTCGTAGTTCCGGAGCGCGGCGATGTAGGCCGCCTGATTGGGCGTACGCGGCGCGACGGTGCGTTTTTTGACGCGGATCGGCGTGACGCCGCCGCCCAACGCGGCGCCGTTCGCGCCCGGCTCCGCGCCGCCCTGCAGGCGCAATGCGGCGCGTATTTCGGCCGGCCCGACAGGGGCGCCGTTTTCCAAATCGCCGTACACGGACAACAGCGCTTGCGCGACCCGCCGACGGGTTTCCGGGGGAGATGCGCTGATCGTCAACCGATTGCCGCGCGGATCGAGGCGCGCGCCGGTCGCGGCTTCGACGACGGCCAGGTGCGAGTCGGCGCTGCCGCACAAGGCCGCCATCAACCGATTGTCGTCGAACTCCAGATGGTCGGCCTCGTCGCCGGGGATGTGCCTGGGCAAGCGGGTTCCTTCCGCAGATCTCAGATCGCGGGACCGACCAGCACGCCGGCGAGCGCGTTGGCCGTCACCCCGTCGATGCGCACCGATGCGAGCGAGCCTATCATATCGGCCGGCGCCGGCGCGTGAACGCTCTGCAAATAAGGCGACCGGCCGATAAGTTGGCCAGCGTGCCGCCCGGGCTTTTCAAACAACACGGGCAAAACGCGGCCGACTTGCGCTTTGTTGAACGCCTGCTTTTGCGTCTCGAGTAGGGCCTGCAGCGCGGCGAGCCGGGCGTCTTTGACGTCTTCGGCGATTTGTTTGGGCATGGCCGCCCCGGGCGTGCCCGGCCGACGGCTATACTTAAACGAAAACGCGCTCGCATAACCGACCGCGTCGACCAAGCCCATCGTCTCGTCGAAATCGTCGTCGCTCTCGCCCGGAAAGCCGACGATGAAATCGCCGGACAGGGCGATATCCGGCCGGGCGGCGCGGATCCGTTCGATCAGCGCGCGGTAGTGCGCGGCGGTATGGCCGCGGTTCATCGCTTTCAAAATGCGGTCCGACCCGGCCTGAACCGGCAAATGCAGGTAGGGCATGAGCTTGGGTTCGTCGGCGAGCGCGGCGATGAGATCGTCGTCCATGTCGCGCGGGTGGGACGTCGTGAACCGAATGCGCTCGAGCCCGTCGATCGTCGCGAGGCGCCGGCAAAGCGCGCCGAGCCCCCAGCCGTCGCCCGCGGCCGGATCGCCGTGCGGCGCGGCGGCGCGATAGGCGTTGACGTTTTGACCGAGGAGCGTGACCTCGCGCACGCCGCCGGCGACGAGCGCGCGGACCTCGGCCAAGATCGCGTCGACCGGCCGCGAGACCTCCGCGCCGCGCGTGTACGGCACGACGCAGAACGTGCAGAACTTATCGCACCCTTCCTGGATGGTGACGAACGCCGTCGGCCCGTCCGGCGCGCGGGCCGGCAAGACGTCGAATTTCTCCTCGACCGCGAAATCGGTTTCAACGACGTCGCCGTCGGCGCGCGCCGCGCGGGCGAGCATTTCAGGCAAGCGATGGTAGGCTTGCGGGCCGAACACCATGTCGACCTGCGGCGCGCGGGCGACGATCTCCGCGCCCTCGGCCTGCGCGACGCAGCCGGCGACGGCGAGGCGCATCGCCCCCCCGTCTTCGGCCTTCAACGCTTTCAGCTTTTTCAGCCGGCCGAGCTCGGAATAGACTTTCTCGGCCGCCTTCTCGCGGATGTGGCAGGTGTTCAAGATCACCAAATCGGCCCCGTCGGGCGCGTCCACCGTCCGGTAGCCGTGCGGCTTTAAAAGACCGGCCATCCGCTCGGAATCGTAGACGTTCATCTGACACCCGTAGGTGCGGATGAAAACGGTCTTGGTCGCCGTGTCCCCGACCGTCTCAGCGGTCGGCGCGGGCGGCGTCGCAGCGGCCCCGTCGGCCATCGTTCAGGCTCCTAAATCGCACCGCAGGCGTCGAAAAATCGACGATATGCGGCAGCAACCGCTATCTGACAAGCCGAGGCCCGCGCGGCGCGCCGTTCGCCCCCGATTGCCCCCCCAATTGCCAATGCGACGGCCTGTCCTATATGTAACCTGCGCGTCGGCGGGAGCGATCCGCCGACCGGCCGAGCGCCGCCGCCCGTCGTTCGGGCGCACGCCGGAGCGGCCCGGCGCGACGAGGAGACCTGGATCATGGGCGCCGCCGCATCCGCCAAGAAAAAACCGAACCCGACCCGCCGTATCGAACGCCGATCGCGCCGCGGCGTCTTCCAGGCGTTCTTGTCGACCGCCCGGCGCAAAGGCGGCGGCACGACAGCGCTTGTCGACGGGGACGGCCGCAAATTCACCTATACCGAGCTGTCGCGCGCCGCGCTCGCGCTGTCGGGCCCGATCTCCCGGATGACGAAAGCCGGCGAAACCGTCGGCGTCTTTCTGCCGACCGGGGCCGGCGCGGTGATCGCGATCTTCGCGTTGCATGCGCGCGGCCGCGTGCCGGCCATGCTGAATTTCACGTCCGGCGTCGCAAACCTCGCCTCGGCCTGCAAAGCCGCACGGGTCACGAAAGTGATCACGGCGCACAAATTTATCGAGGTCGCGAAACTTCACGACCTCGCCGCAGAGCTCGAGAAAGTCGTGCGGCTCGTCTATTTGGAAGACCTGCGCGAAGACGTCACCAACGGCGACAAAGCCCGCGCGCTCGTCGGCCCGCTGGCGCCGCCGCTCTTCGCCGCGAACCCGAACCCGGACAGCCCCGGCGTCATTCTCTTTACGTCGGGCACGGAGGGAAAGCCCAAAGGGGTCGTCCTCAGCCACGCCAACATTTTGGCCAATATCGAGCAGATTTACGCGCACGTCGAAATTCATCCGACCGACGTGTTCTTCAACCCGCTGCCCGTGTTTCACTGTTACGGGCTGACCGCGGGCACGCTGTGGCCGCTGATCGCCGGTTTTAAAGCGGTCATGCACCCCTCGCCCCTGCAAACGAAAATCATCGCCAAGCGGATCTTCGAGACCTCGTCGACGGTGCTGTTCGCGACGGACACGTTCTTGCAGCAATATATGCGCGCGAGCGGCGACGGCGGGCTGAACTCCCTGCGCATCGCCGTGTGCGGCGCGGAGCGCGTGCGCGAAGAAACCCGGCAGCTCGCCGCACGCCGGTTTTCGTTCGAGGTTTTGGAGGGCTACGGCGTCACGGAGTGTTCGCCCGTCCTCGCGGCCAACCAGCCGGGCGACATACGCGGCGGGACGATCGGCAAGATGTTGCCCGCCGTCGACTACCGGATCGAGCCCGTCCCCGGCCTCGACGACGCCGGACGCCTCGTCGTCCGCGGCCCGAACGTGATGCGCGGTTATATTTCGGAGAGCGCGCCGGGCGTCCTGCGCCCCCCGCCCGACGGCTGGCATGACACCGGCGACGTCGTCTCGATCGACAAAGAAGGCTACGTCACCATTCGCGGCCGGCTGAAGCGGTTCGCCAAAATAGGCGGCGAGATGATCTCGCTCACCGTCGTTGAAAACTGCGCGGCCGCGCTGTGGCCGAGCTATATGCATGCCGCGGCGATCCTGCCCGACAAACGCAAAGGCGAGCAGATTGTTCTCGTCACCGAAAATCCGGACGCGGACCCCGGCGCGCTCCTCACCTGGGCGCAAAGCCACGGCGTGCCGGAAATCGCCGTGCCGAAGAAGATCGTCACGGTCGAGGCGCTGCCCGTGCTCGGCACCGGCAAGGTCGACTACGTCAAAGTGACCGAAGCGGCGAAAGCGGCCGTCGCGCCGAGCGCGGAAGCGTCCGCGCCGCCGGCACCCACCGCCAACGCTGCGCCTGCCGCCGGGCCGTCCCCTGATAACGCTGCAGACCAGGCGGAAGACGCCGCGACGGCCGAGCAAGACGCCGCAACCGCAGCGCCCGACGCGCAACCCGGCGCCGGCGAACAACCGCTCGGCGAGCCCTCGGGCGACCCGACCGACGGCGCCACGGCGCAGGGCCCTGACGAGACCGCGACCGGCGCGCCCCGGACGGCGGCCAACGACGCGCCGTTGAAGAACGCGGCGGAATAGCCGGCGGTCCATTCGCCGCAGCGACCCGTAATAGAGACGCTCTATCTTGTCGGCGGTGAGGGCCGATTAACCATTTTCGTGCGGTAACGGGGCGATGACCGTTCAAGCGATCGACATTCAGGTGGAAGACGAAGCGCCGACGCCGGCGGACCACCCGGCCGTCGCGACGCCGAAAGTCGGGGTGCTGCTCGTCAATCTCGGCACGCCCGACGAGCCGACCGCGCCGGCCGTGCGGCGCTATCTCGCGGAATTCCTCAGCGATCCGCGGATAGTCGAACTGCCCCGCGCGCTTTGGCTGCCGATCCTCCACGGCGTCATTTTGAACGTGCGGCCTGCGAAAACGGCGAAGGCGTACGCGTCGATCTGGCGAAACGACCCGGCGGAATCGCCGTTGCGATACTACACGCGCCAACAAACCGAAGCGCTGGCCAAACGCTTCGCCGGCCAGAACGTCGTCGTCGACTTTGCGATGCGCTACGGCAATCCGTCGATCGCCGATCGGATCGAGGCCATGCAAGCCGACGGCTGCCAGCGTATCATGATCGCGCCGCTTTATCCGCAATATTCCGCGACGACGACGGGCAGCGTCCAGGACGCGACGTTCGACGCGGTGAAAACGCTGCGTTGGCAACCGGCGATCCGGCTGGCCCCCGCCTTCCACGACGATCCCGTTTATGTCGGCGCCCTCGCCGCCACGGCGCGTCGCCATCTCGCCGGCCTCGGCTGGAAGCCGGACCATGTCGTGTTGTCGTTCCACGGATTGCCGGAGCGCTATTTCCTGAACGGCGACCCCTATCATTGCCATTGCCAGAAGACGGCGCGCCTTCTGCGCGGCGCCATGGGCTGGTCGGACGATTTCGCGCCGCTCGCGTTCCAATCGAAATTCGGGCGCGAGAAATGGCTCGAACCAGCGACGACGGACGTGATCGACGCGCTCGCCGAACGCGGCGCCAAGCGCATCGCCGTGATCACGCCCGGCTTCACCGCCGATTGCATCGAAACGCTGGAAGAAATCGCCATCGCGGCGCGCGAGCAATTCGAAGAGGCCGGCGGCGAGGCGTTCACGCTCATCCCGTGCCTCAACGACGCGCCGGAGATGATCGACCTTCTGGAGAAGACCGCTCGCCGCGAATTGGCGGGCTGGCTCGCCTAACGCCCGCCGCGTCGCCAGTGCGGGTTTTTTATTCCGACGTCTTCGACCTCAACCTGCCGGACGGCCACCGGTTTCCGGGCGGCAAGTACGGCCTCTTGCGCCGTAAGCTGACGGATGACGGCGTCCTGCGCGCCGACGAATTGATCGTGTCGCCGCCGGCGCAGGACGCTCATCTGTTGCGCGCGCACGCGTCCGACTATGTGCGCGCGATCGACGACGGGACGGTCGAGGCGTCGATGATGCGCCGCATCGGCTTTCCGTGGACGCCGCAAATCCCGAAGCGGGCCCGCGCGACGGTCGGCGGCGCGGTCGCCGTCGCGCACGCCGCGCTTGAGGACGGGATCTCCGGGCAACTCGCCGGCGGCACGCACCACGCGCATCGCGATTTCGGCGCGGGATATTGCGTGTTCAACGATCACGCCGTCGCGGCCCTCGACCTATTGGCGACCGGTCGCGCGCGGCGCGTCGCCATCGTCGATCTCGACGTCCACCAGGGCGACGGCAACGCCGCCATTCTCGCGCCGCGCACGGACGTCTTCGTTCTCTCGATACACGGACAGAAGAATTTCCCATTCCGAAAGTTCCCGTCCGATCTCGACGTCGGCCTGCCGGACGGCGCCGGGGACGCCGCTTATCTGGCGGCGCTGGAGGACGCGTTGCCGGCGGTGTGGGCGTTCGATCCTGACATCGTCTTTTACCAGGCCGGCGTCGACGCGTTGGAGACGGACAAATTAGGGCGCCTGTCGATGACGCATGACGGGCTCATGCGCCGCGACGAGATCGTATTGTCGGCCTGCAAGGCGCACGGCCTGCCGGTCGCCATGGCGATCGGCGGCGGTTACGCCGACCCGATCGACGACAGCGTTGCGGCGTACGCCAACACCTATCGCGTCGCAAAAGCCGTATACGGCGTATAATCCGCAACGGTCGTCCGGAGGTGATGGTTTAAGCCGCGCCGGCGACGTCGAGGCGGCGCGCGCGGTCCAAGACGTTGAGCATCTCGGTGAGGAGCTTGTCGCGGTCGATCGGTTTGGTGACGAAGCCGTCCATGCCGAGACCGAGCATCGCTTCGCGCTCGCCGACCATCGCGTCGGCGGTCACGGCGATCACCGGAACGTTACGCCACGCGGCCTGCGCGCTGCGGATCTTTGCGACCGTGGCGGGGCCGTCGAGTTCGGGCATGTATTTGTCGAGCAACACGAGATCGAACGGCCCGCTTCGCTCTAAGCGCTCAATCGCCTCAAGGCCGTTTTCGGCGTCGACGATCTCAAAGACGTGGTCCTCGAGAAACGCGCGGGCGACGCGGCGATTGACGAGGTTGTCGTCGGCCAGCAGAACGCGGGTTTCGCTGAGCGCAGCGAGGCTCGCCCGGTCCGGACCGCCGCGGCCGACCGCCGTTTCGACGGTCTCCCGATCGACCGCGCCCGCCTCGAAAACGAACGTAAACGTTGCGCCTTCGCCGACGACGCTCGCCACCGTTACGTCGCCCCCCATCAACCGCGCAAAATTGCGTGTAATGGCGAGGCCGAGGCCGGTGCCGCCGAAGCGGCGGTTGGTTCCGGCGTCCGCCTGCTCGAACTGGTCGAAGAGGCGCCGCTGCGCATCCTGCGCGATGCCGATGCCGGTGTCGGCGACGGCGATGCGCATCCGCCAGCCGCGCGCGCCGATCGCCTCGCCGTCGACCGTGATGCGCACGTGGCCGCGCTCGGTGAATTTCAGGGCGTTTGAGACGAGGTTCGACACGCACTGGCGCACACGGACCTGGTCGAAGTTCAAATGCGACGGGGCGGCGGGGTCGATGTGCAACGACAAGTCCAGCGCCTTCTCCTCGGCCTTCGGGGCCCACAACGCGATCGTCCGGTTCAGCGCGTCGCCGAGATGACCGGGCGTCGGGGCGACGTCCATCTTGCCCGCTTCGATTTTCGAAAGGTCCAATACGTCGTTGACCACCGACAAAAGCGTCTCGCCGGAATCCAAAATCGTGTCGACGCACCCGCCGAGGGCCGGGTCGGTCGCGCGCAACCGGAGCACCTGCGCCATGCCGAGAACGCCGTTGAGCGGCGTGCGGATCTCATGGCTCATATTGGCGAGAAACAGCGATTTCGCCGCGCTCGCCGCTTCGGCCGTCCCGTTGGCCTCTTTCAGCTGATCATTGAGAAGACGCAACGCGTCGGTTTGGGCGCTGAGGCGCTGATTGAGCCGCAAAACTTCCGTCGTCTGCGTTTTGTGAATCCAGGAATATCCGCATCCCACAAAAGCGATCAAAACAAGACTGACGATCAGCGTCGCCGCCTGCATGAGCTTGGTGTAGTCGCCGCCGTCGCCGACCGCCGGCGCCATTAATGCGAGGACGCCGGCGACGCTAATCGCGGTAAACCCGATCATGCCGCGCACGCCCACCAAGAACCCGGCCGCGAGCGGGATCGATAACAAGAACGGCAGCGCGTAGGAGTCGTCTTTCCCGGTTACGTAAACAAACGCGAAACTAATGAGCGTGACCGCAGTCATGAACAGGCCGCCGGCGATCGAAACCGAACGGGTGAGCCGCAAAGTGACCAACACGACGCTATAAAACGCGACCGCCACCGGCCCGACGATCCGCCGCATGGACCAGCCGTATTCGAGGATCGCCATCGTCGAAAATATGACGGTGACGAGGATGAACGCGACGCACAGAAAGCCGAGCGTCTTTGCGCGCACGCGATATTGCGGCGGGTCGTCGGGAGAGACGTTGATCAACGCTTCGAGCGGACGGCGCATCGTGTAAGAACCGTTTCGACGATTTTTTCGGACTATCCGCGCAAATGTTTAAGGATGTCGCTCTCGATCGCCGCACCGAGCGCGTCCGGCCGTTCACGTCCGCGGGCGCTGACCGGAGACGGCGCCGTCCCATAGTTGCACGCCCCTCAAGCGCGGCGGCGGGGGGGGGGGCGTCCGGTCAGTAAACGCCTGGAACCAATCGCCGGCGGACGGCCTTTGCGTAAGCGCGATAGTCCGGATTGCGCATGAGGAAGTCCTCTTCAAGTCCGGCGCGCGCGACCAACAGCGCCCAGGCCACCGCATAAACGGCGAAGTTCCAATATGACGGGGCCGAAAGAAAGAATCCGGCGTGCGAAATCATATAACCGAGATACATCGGGTGGCGGACTAGCCGATAGAGCCCGCCGGCCTTAACGCCCCGATCGGCGGGGACGATCCCGAAACTGCGCCGCAGGCTGAATTTCGCGCCGACATGGACGGCGAAGCCGATGACGATCAACGGCACGCCGAGGCCCGGCAGAAAGGGCGCGCCGCCGGCGTCGACCAGCAGCGCCGCGCCGGTGCCGCCGAGCGCGAGCGTCCAGTCTTTCGGTCGCAGGCTGATGGCCTCGGCCGAGCGCCGCAAAAGAACAAACAACACCACCGCCCCTTCCGAGACGAGAAGCGCCGCCGCGTAGGCGTGTTGGGGCCAAATCCCGTCCGGGGCGAGCCGCGCGACGAGCCAGACATAGAGCCCGACGAGCACCGCCTGATCGAGACGATCGGCGATGCGCGCGATCCGGTTCGGTGCGGCGGGCGGCGCGGCGGCGGCGGTCATGGCGTCATCCTGTCGATGCGGGGGCGCCCCGGGCCGTCGACGCGCCAATCTCGCAATCAAAAACGCGGATTTGGTGAAGGCGCCGCTAACGATCCGCATCGGCGTCGTTAACAAACCGGTAAAGAACCCTTGTACACTGAGCAGTATCGCGTTTGAGCTTGACGGAGCCGCGCCGTTAACCGCGCCCGTCAACGCCGCGTTGGGCTTTCGGCCGTATCGACGCCGTATGGGTTGCAGGACGCTTTATCCGTTCAATCTCCCGACGGGCGTCTGGCTGGCGGCGCTCGCGAGCGTCATCGCCGCGATCACGACGGCGCATATCGCGCTCGTCCGCATTCCCCTTGAAGACGCGCTCGATGCGCGCGGGCGCACCGCGACGGGCGCGGTGACGGCGATCGACGAGAAGTTTCGTTTTCGCACGCGACGTGGGGCCGGGCGGCAGCGCCGCGTGTCCTACGCCTTTAACGCGGCCGACGGCGTTCGGGTGACCGGCGCGGCGGACGTGTCGCGCCACCGGGCGCGCGCGCTGTCAGTCGGCGACGCGGTTACGGCGCGCTATCTGCCGGATCGCCCGGACCGCCACCAAGTTTCGCTGGAGCGGCTCGCGCCCGGCCGCGAGGCGCTGCGCAACGGCGCGGCGTTCACCCTGGCGGCGGGCGCGGTCGCCGCCGTTTTCGCCGCGTTCGCGCCCGCCGGGTGGTCGGGGCCGCGGGTTTGGCCGCCTTTTACGCAAACGTTGGAATGACGGCCTCGGCGCGCGCGACAAAAGCGTCGACGTCTTCCATCTTTGTGCGGAACGAACAGATCAAGCGTTGCATCGTTCCGTTCGCGGGGTCGCCGGGCGTGACCCACGGATAAAACGCAGCGCCCGCCGCGCGGAGCGCCTCGTCGACGCCGTCCGGAAACGATGCGAAGACTTCGTTCGCCTGCGTCGGATACCAGATCGTTACGCCGTCGATCGCCGCAAGTCCGTCGGCGAGGCGGCGGGCGGCCGCATTCGCGTGCGCGGCGAGGCGCAGCCAAAGATCGTCGGTGAAGTAAGCGTCGAACTGGGCGGCGATGAAGCGTTGCTTGGACCAAAGATGACCGGCCCGCTTGCGCCGATAGGCAAAGTCTTCCGCATCATGATCGCCGAAAAAGACGACCGCCTCGGCCGCGAGGCAGCCGTTCTTCGTCGCCCCGAAACACAAAACGTCGACGCCCGCCCGCCAGGAGATGTCGGCCGGGGCGCACCCGAGGTGGGAGACGGCGTTGGCGAAGCGGGCGCCGTCCATGTGCACCTTAAGGCCGGCGGCGCGCGCCCGCGCGCAAACCGCGTGCAACTCCTCCGGCGCATAGACCGCGCCGCATTCCGTCGCCTGCGTCAACGAAACGGCGCGCGGCGGACAGCCGTGCGGCGCGCGGTCCGGAAACCCGCCGAGCGCCGCATCCAACGCGTCCGGCGTCAGCTTGGCGGCCGCGCCGGCGACGGGCAAAATTTTGGCGCCGCCGGTGAGAAGCTCGACCCCGCCGCACTCGTCCATCTGGATGTGACTTTCTTCGTGGGCGATAATCATGCCGTAAGGCGGCGTGAAGGCGGAGAGCGCCAATCCGTTCGCCGCCCCGCCCGTCGACACAAAGTATACGGACGTTTTGCAGTCGAAGACGTCGTTGAAGCGCTCTTCAACGCGCGCGGTCAGGGGATCGCCGCCATAGGCCGGCGCCGGGCCGTCATTGGCGCGGGCGATCGCGTCGATGATTTCCGGCGCAGCGCCGGCCCAATTGTCCGATGCAAACATCATCCGTCCTCCATAACGGCGCACGGCCGCAACGCAAACTGCAGCGCGCGCTTGACCGACGGACGGCGTTGAAATTAGATAACCATGTGGTTAACAATAACGCCGATCTCGATCGGATTTTTGCGGCGCTTTCGGACGGCACGCGTCGCGGCATTCTGGCCCAACTCGCGGACGGCGAGCGGTCGGTCGCGGAACTCGCCGCGCCCTACGCGATGTCGAAGCCCGCGATATCGAAGCACTTGCGCGTACTGGAGGCCGCCGGCCTCGTTGAACGCGTCAAGAAAGGCCGGGTGCATATCATTCGGGCGCGCGCCGAACCGGCTGAAGCCGCCGGCGGGTGGATCGCCCACTACGCGCAGTTCTGGCGACGGCGCTTCGGCGCGGTCGACGCCTATCTGAAGGCCGCAAAAGAAACACAAGGAGACGGCGAATGACCGTGCGAACCTCTTACGAAAACGGCGTCCTCACCGTAACGCAGACTTTCGACGCGCCGCGTCAGGCCGTCTTCGACGCCTGGGTCGAAACTGCAAAGACGCAGACCTGGTGGGGCTGCGGCGACACGACCGCCGTCAAGTCGGAGATAGAACCGAAGGTCGGCGGCAAATACGTCCACCATATGACGATCAAGCACGAGCATGAGACCTGCGTCGACGGCCGGCTCGTCGCGTTCGATCCGCCGGCGCTGCTCGCATACGAAACGCCGAGCGCGGAACTCGGCGTGACGATGACGGTGCGCGTGGCGTTCGTCGAAATCGCGGCGAACAAGACGGAAGTGACGTTGACGCATACGAATATTCCGGATGCGTTCGGCGACATCGTCACCGGCGGCTGGTCGGCCGCGTTCGGCAAACTGCGCACTTTCGTCGAAGCGCCGGCCAGCGCCGCCTAGAGCGGCGGACGCGTCGGTTGACGCGACCAAGCGCGCCGACTTTCGTTTTAAGCGCCTGAGCCGGTCTTGCCCCGATCGACTGTGATCGTCCGGCGCGCTAGCGGGCGGCGAAACGCGCCGTCACCGCCGCGAAGTCCGGCGCGACCCATTGCGCGCCGGCGGCCGACAGCCGGTCGCCGTGCCCGTCAAAGCAGTGCCCGCCGCCGGTGAAGCCCCAGACGGTCATCCCCGCCGCGCGGCCGGCGACGACCCCGTTCTCGGAGTCCTCCAAGACGACGCAGCGACCCGGCGCGACGCCGAGCCGGTCGGCCGCATACAGAAAAATGTCCGGCGCCGGCTTGCCGTGCGCGACGCGTTCGGCGGAATAAATATGCGGCGCAAGGAGATCGTAAAGCCCGGTGCGCCGCAATTTGCTTTCCAGAAACACCCCGCGCGACGACGATGCGACCGCGATCGCCCCAGGCGCCGCGCGGATCGCCTCCTCGGCGCCGGCGACCGGCGTCAGGTCGTCTTTCCTGCGGCGGCGCGCGGCGACGAGCCCCTCGAAGAAGTCGGCGGGCGGCGCGGCGCCGTCATTGGCGTCAGCGTAGGCGGCGGAAAGGCGTTCGGCGAAAACGTCGTCGCGCAGCCCGGTGAATTCGCGCACGAGCGCGGCCTCCGACCAGTCGAGACCGCGCGAGCGCAAATACGCCGCACTCTCCGACAGCCCGAGCGCTTCGGAATCGACGAGCACACCGTCGCAGTCGAAGATGACCGCCTCGAACGTCATAATACGGACAAGCGTTTTTCCATGTCCGTCATCATATGCCCGTCGCGTTCATGGGGATAGCGCCGCGTTTCGACCCACCCGGCGCGACGGTAGAATCGGCGGGCGTCCGTGTTCGCGGTCACCACCCGCAGACGCGCGACTGTAACGCCGTCGCGGCGCATCCGCCCCTCCAAGGCATCCAACAGCGTCGCGCCGACGCCCTCACCGCGCATCGACGCGGCGACCCAAAGGTCGCTTACGTAATCGTCGACACGGCGTCCGACGCCGACGACGCCGCCCGCTGTTTCGGCCACGACCGCGCCTCGCCAAAACCGTGTCGACGCATCAACGGGGGCCGGACCGGTCAACAAATCGGCATACGTCTCTTCGATGACGCGCCGCACGGTGGCGACGATCGCGTCCAGGTCGTCGTCGACGAAGGGTCGGATTGCCACCGTTGTCGCCATAACGCCGTACGCTACCAGTCGCGGCGGCGCCATCAACCGCAAAAACGACGCGCCCGAGCGCAAGCGAAGCTGTCGGTCGCAACGGTCGCGTCAACGACGTCGTTCCACCCGCGGCGCATGCACGACGGTCACCAACGTCCACGAAATCAGCATCAAAAGATACCACGCGTCGAGTTTGCGTAACGACACCAAACGCCACCCTGCGCGCTGTTCGGGATACATCCACGCGCCGGCCGCCGTCCCGACGTTTTCAGCGATCCAAATGAAGAACGCCACCAAGAAAAAGCCGAGGAGCAGCGGCATTCGGAAGCGCCGGCGCCAAACGCGAAAACTGACGGAGACGCCCCAGAATAAAACGACGGCCGCGAGGAGGAGCGCAACGCGAACGTCCGGCGCAAAATGGTGCGTGAAGAAATTGACGTAGATCGCAGCGGCGAGGAGGAGCGTCCAGCGACGCGGCGGATACCGCGAGAACTCAAATTCGTGGATGCGCACGACACGCGACAGATACGAGCCGACGGCTGCGTACATAAAGCCGGAGAACATCGGCACGCCGCCGATCCGGAAAAAATTCGTATCGGGATAAATCCATGACCCCGCCGCCGTCTTAAAGACTTCCATGGCGGTGCCGACGACATGGAAGAGTAAAATCACCGTCGCCTCGTCCAGCCGTTCCAGGCGGGTCGCCAGAAACGCCGCCTGGACGGCCAGCGCAAAGAAGAAGAGGAAATCGTATCGCGCCAACGGCGCCGCGTCGGGCCACGCGCCGGTCGCCAGGATCATCGCCAATAAGAGCCCGCCGAACAGGCACGCCCAGGCCTGCTTGATCCCGAACGCCAAGAACTCGCAGACGAAGCGCGCCGCCGGCGCCGGGAGAACCCGTCCGATCCGCGCCTCGACGACCGGCAAGACCCGATCCAAGGTGATGTCGACGCGGCTGCGCTCGGCGGCCGGCCGGGTGCGCGGCCTTTCTTGGTGGAGCGGTCGCATTACGCTTTCTTGGGCGCGGCCCGGCGCCGACCGAACCGATCCGGACGCCGCGCAAAAAAGGCCCCGATCGCCATCGGGGCCTTCTGTCTCTTCAGGATTGCGCCGCGCGCGGCGATCAGGACACGCCCGCCAACGCCGCGAGCAGCAAGAGCGCGACGATATTGGTGATCTTGATCATCGGGTTGACGGCCGGGCCGGCAGTGTCCTTGTACGGATCGCCGACCGTGTCGCCCGTGACGGCGGCTTTATGGGCGTCCGAGCCCTTGCCGCCGTGATTGCCGTCTTCGATGTATTTTTTGGCGTTGTCCCAAGCGCCGCCGCCGGCGGTCATGGAAATCGCCACGAAAAGGCCCGTCAGGATGACGCCGATGAGCATCGCGCCGACCGCTGAGAGCGCCGCGGCCTTGCCGGCCACCGCGAAGATGATGAAGTACAAAACAATCGGCGAGAGCACCGGCAGCATGGACGGAACGACCATCTCTTTGATGGCCGCGCCCGTCAGCATATTGACGGCTCTGGCGTAGTCCGGCTTCTCCGTACCCTGCATAATGCCGGGCTTTTCACGGAATTGCCGCCGCACTTCGTCGACGATCGCGCCGGCCGCGCGGCCGACCGCCTGCATCGCGATGCCGCCAAAGAGAAACGGCAACAACCCGCCGAGGAACAGGCCGGCGATGACGTACGGGTTCGCCAGGTCGAACGAGATGACGAGCGGCGCGCCGTCGGCCAATTGGAAGAACGGGTACTTTTCGGGATCCTTCGCAAAGTGCTTAATATCTTCCGTATACGCAGCGAACAGCACCAACGCGCCGAGGCCGGCCGAACCGATCGCGTAGCCTTTGGTGACGGCTTTCGTCGTGTTCCCGACCGCGTCGAGCGCGTCAGTCGTGTCGCGCACCGAGCCTTCAAGGCCCGACATCTCGGCGATGCCGCCGGCGTTGTCCGTCACCGGGCCGAACGCGTCGAGCGCAACGATCATGCCCGCGAGCGCGAGCATGGTCGTCACGGCGGTCGCGATCCCGAAGAGGCCGGCGAGCTGGTAGGTCGCGATGATCGCCACGACGATGACGAGCGCGGGAAGCGCCGTCGCTTCGAGCGAGACGGCGAGGCCTTGAATGACGTTCGTGCCGTGGCCGGAAACGGACGCTTCAGCGACCGATTTAACCGGTCGGAAGCCGGTGCCGGTGTAATACTCCGTAATCCACACGATGAGCCCCGTGACGACAAGGCCGACCAATCCGCACAGGAACAACGACATGCCGGTGAAGCCGGCGCCCGCGATCTCTTCGTTGAAGCCGAACATCACGGCCGTAACGCCGCCGACCGCGACGATCGACAAAACGCCGGTGGCGATCAGGCCTTTGTAAAGGGCGCCCATAATGTTCGTGGACCCCTGACCGAGGCGCACGAAGAACGTGCCGGCGATGGACGTCAAAATGCACACCGCGCCGATCGCCAAGGGGTACAGCATAAAGCGCCCCGCATCGGCCTCATAAAGGATCGAGCCGAGGACCATCGTCGCGGCGATCGTCACGACATACGTCTCAAAAAGGTCCGCGGCCATGCCGGCGCAGTCGCCGACATTGTCGCCGACATTGTCCGCAATCGTCGCGGGGTTGCGCGGATCGTCCTCCGGGATGCCGGCTTCGACCTTGCCGACGAGGTCGCCGCCGACGTCAGCGCCTTTCGTGAAAATGCCGCCGCCGAGGCGCGCGAAGACCGAAATCAATGAAGCGCCGAGCGACAGCGACACGAGCCCGTTGACGACGTCGCGGTCTTGCGGCGCGTTGCCGGCGGGTCCGGTCAAGACCCAAAAGTAAACCGCAAGGCCCAGAAGCGCGAGGCCGGCGACGAGCATCCCCGTCACCGCGCCCGAACGGAACGCGACCGAGAGGCCCTTCTCCAAGCTCTCCGACGCCGCCTGCGTCGTGCGCACATTGGCGCGCACCGAGACGAGCATGCCGATAAAGCCGGTGGCCCCGGACAACGCCGCGCCGAGTGCGAAGCCGACCGCCGGGATCCAGTTGAACCCGAACGCGACGAGCAGCGCCACGAAGACGACGGCGCCGACAAGCATAATGGTGGTGTACTGTTTATTGAGATAGGCGGTCGCGCCTTCTTGGATCGCGCCGGCGATTTCGCGCATGCGCTCGTTGCCCGCCGGCATCGCCATAACCGATTGAATGGTGAAAACGCCGTAGACGATGGCGAGCGCGCCCGCCGCCATGACGAGCATCAACTCCGTACTCATTGTTCTGTCTCCCTCGGGTCCCGTCGACTTGGTCGCCACGCGCCAACGTCGTTGGGGCGGCGACGGTTTATCTGCGGCGATACGCGCGCGGCGCGGGCGGCGAACCGGGCGCTGCGGTCCCCGATCAAATCGGTTCAGCGGGCGCGCGGATCGACCGTTCTAAGGTCGGCGCGCTCGATCGGCGCAGGACGTCCGCGGCGGTCGGGCTGAAGTCGCGATTTGCGGTTTACGAAAGCCGGTTTCGGCGCCCGCGAAGGCGGGCCGCTCGGCGCGGACGGTGGCCCACGCAGGCGTCGAAATCAACAGGAAAACAGCCCGTTGTTGCGGGCTTTTGCAGCAAACCGACGGCGTGGCGGCGCCGCCCGTTTTTGCGGCGCGTTACGCCGGCGCGGTCGCCCGTTTGCGCGCTTCGTCGGCTTCGGTGACTTCACGCACCCACGGATACCGCCGCGCTATTTCGTCGGTGTAACCGAGATTGCGGGCGGTCGCGCTGCGCGGCACGTCTTTGTTGTCTTCGTAGAGCGTGCCGAACGCACGGTCCCAAAAGAACTCGGCAATGCCGAAATTACCGTTTTCGTTATGGAAATGGTGCGCGAGGTGGCGCGACTTGATGCGCTTCCAAAAGGCCGACTTCGGCTCGAAAGCCAAGTGTTCGCCCGCGTGCAGGAACTCGGTCGCGCAGGTCATCACGAGCATCCCGGCAAGCGCCGCAAACATGCCGGCCGCGCCGCCGATCGCCCAGCCCGCCGGCGCCGAAAAGATAACGATCGTCGGCAGGGTCGTATGCAGGCCGCCGAACAACACCGAAAGGTCGTTGGGGTAGAGGTGGTGATCGTAGTGGACGCGCTTCCAAAGCTTGGCGAGATAGGGCGTCTTGTACATCCAGCTGCCGTGCAGGACGAACCGGTGGATGACGTACCAGCCGATCGGGAAAAGCAGCGCCCCGACGCCGAGCGCGAGCGCCGAGCGGGCCGGCGACGTCGTGGTCGCCACCGCGGCGATCGCGCAGGCGATGATCAGCGCGGCGTAAACCTGGATGCCCGGATAGGTGACGTAGGCGCGTACCAGATCGGCGAAGCTCATGCGGTTGAGGAGGTACTTCTCCTCTTTCCACGCTTTGTATCCGATAAACAGCTTCATCCCGTCGCTCCGCTCGTTCTGTCGGCGAGGGGCCGCGCTACGAATCGCCCCTAACCGTTGGTGCATGTAACAACTTCGCGGCGTCGGCGAAAGCGCCCGGCTTGCGACGTAGATGCGCGGGCGTCGGCGCGTGACCGACAGACCACAGGCGGCGCACTCAAGACGCCGGCTCGGCGCGCGGCCTCTTGCGGCGCGGCGCGGCGGCGGGTACGTCCCGCCTCTTGTCTGTTAAGCCGGCGACGCGCGCAACGACGCGGCGCGCGGCGGCGACGGCGCGGAGACTTGCGGCGATGCGGCGCCACGTGCGACGATCCAATTGTGTTGAGCGCGCCCGCAACGATTCGGGGGCTCGACGGGCGGCCAAAGGCCGCTTGCCGTGGGTGGACGGCGCAGAGGGGTCGGCGCATTGCGAAACGCGCCGTATAAGAAGAACGAGGCCGGCGTTTCCGGCGAAGTTGCGGGGGCGTTGATGTCCGTCAACCCAGACGTCCGGTCTTCACAGCGGGCCGCGCCGCCAGCCCGACCGACGCCGTCTACCAACCAGCGGTTGGCCTTCCGTCTGGATCGTTTCGCGACCCTGTGTGACGCGCTCGACTACGCCGCGCAGGGCGAAACCGGAATGAATTTCTTCAATTTGCGCGGCGAGTTGTCGGAAAGCGTGTCCTACGCCCAGCTCCAGGCTGAGGCGACGGCGCTCGCC
>JBCCZS010000035.1:0-19723 GCA_039187035.1 Pseudomonadota bacterium
AAAACCGCTGCTAATAAAACCACGGGGCGCACGGCGTTTACCCGCACGCGGGCTATTAAAACGCGGGCGCGCATGACCGCCGCTAAAAATGTAACGACGCGGAAAACAACCGCCCGCAAAACGGCCGCGAAAAAAGCGACCGCCAAGCGGACCACGGCCCGCAAGACGACGGCGAAAAAAGCCGTCCGCAAAGCGACTGCCCGCAAAACCACTGCGCGCAAGACCGCGACCCGCAAGGCCGCAACGCGCAAGTCGCCCGCCCGTAAGACGGCTGCGCGCAAGACGACCGCCCGTAAGGCGGCCGTCCGCAAAACGGCTGCGAAGCGTCCGGCGACCAAGCGCGCCGCGGCGAAGCGTACGACCCGGCGCGCGACGTCGCGCGTGACGCGTCGCACGACGAAGAAATAAGCGCATCCAACCCGCGCGACGGAAAAGGCTCGGCGGAAACGTCGGGCCTTTTTCTTTGCGGGCCCGGAAGCGCGTATGGGCGCGACGCGCGCGCCGGTTGCGCCCCGTCGACGGCCCGAGCGCACGGCGCGTAAGGTCAAGCCATGACGGCGAGCGGTCGATCGATTCTGGCCGGTGCGTGCGTCGTCCTTGCGGGCGGCGGATGCGCCAACGCCCCGGGAACAACGCAAGAGTGGGCCGCGACGGGCTTTCACGGCGCCGGCGGCGCACCGATCGCCGTCGGCGTTTTCGCGACCGAGCGCGCCTGCGAAGACGCGGCGGCCGACTGGCGCGCGCGCCAAGTCGTCGGAACCGCGGTGTCGACCGAATGCTTGCCGCTCAGCCGATACTGACGCGGCGCGCCGGGGCGTTCGGTCCGCTTTCATCCCCTATAGCGATGCGGTAACGGCGACGGCCTGGCGAACGCGCCGGCGCGCGGCGCCGGTTCGGGCGGAACGAAGGGCGGTCATGAACGATTGGGTGATGTTGAGCGTGCTGGCCGCGGCCGGCGTCGCGGCCGGTTGGATCAACGTCCTCGCCGGCGGCGGCTCTTTGCTGACCGTGCCCGCAATGGTGTTTTTCGGCCTGCCGGGACCCGTCGCCAACGGCACCAACCGCATCGCCATCATCGCGCAAAACATCGTCGCGACGGCGGGCTTCACCCGCAACGGGTTCTCCGATTTGCGGCTCAGCGCGAGCCTCGCCGCCTGCGCGAGCGTCGGGGCGTTTTTCGGCGCCCAACTCGGCGCCGAGCTCGACGGGGTTTGGTTCAACCGTCTTCTCGCCGGGATCATCGTTGCGGTCATGATCATCATGGCGAGCGAGGGCCGCGCGGGCGAGCCGTCTTCCGGGGCCGGCGGCGCGCAGCCGAAAAACGTCGTCCTGGGCCACGTTCTGTTTCTCGGCGCGGGCGTGTGGGGCGGCTTTATTCAGGTCGCCGTCGGTTTCATCATGATGCCGATTTTGTACCGCGTCATGGGCCTCGATCTTGTCCGCGTGAACATGCACAAAGTGTTCGTCGCGCTCGTTTATTCCTGCGTCGCGCTCGCCGTCTTCGCGTCGAAAGTCGAGATCGCGTGGAAGGCCGGCGCCGCGCTCGCGTTCGGCAATGCGATCGGCGGGTGGATCGGGGCGCACACCGCCGTCGCGCGCGGCGCGCCCTTCATCAAAAAAACGCTGTACGTCGTCCTCGCCGCGATGGCCGTAAAACTCGTTTTCTTTAGTTGACGGCTTCTTTCGCTGACGCCCGTTCTCGCATCGGCGCCCGGCGCCGCGCGCGGCCTTTGACAGCATCGGGCGGCTCGGGCAGGACATCGCCCCACAGTTGATCGCCGAACGGCCGCGTTCGGCCCGACGCCGTCTTTGCGAGGTATTCCCCATGATCCAACACGAAGTCCGCGCGCATCCGTCGAAGGATTTGCTGGCGCGCGAAGAGCAACTCGCATGGAAGATCGCCGAGGTCGCCGCCGACCCGGTCGACGTCGACGCCGATACGACCGACATGATCGTCAATCGGATTATCGACAACGCCGCGGTCGCGATCGCGTCGCTGAACAGGGGGCCGATCAAATCGGCGCGGGCGATGGCGACGGCGCATTTGCGCGGCGGCGGCGCGACGCTGTTCGGGGCGCCCGCGGACATGGCGGTGCACGCCGAATGGGCCGCCTGGGCGAACGGCACCGCCGTGCGCGAACTTGACTTCCACGACACGTTTCTAGCGGCCGATTACTCCCACCCGGGCGACAACATCCCGCCGATCCTCGCCGTCGCCCAACAGTGCGGCAAAGACGGGCGCGATCTCGTCCGCGGGATCGCGACGGGCTACGAGATCCAGGTGAATCTCGTCAAAGGGATCTGCCTGCACGAGCATAAGATCGACCACATCGCGCATATCGGGCCCTCGGCCTCCGCCGGGGTCGGCGCGCTTCTTGGGCTGCCGGTGGAGACGATTTACCAGTCCGTTCAGCAAGGGCTGCACACGACGGTGTCGACGCGGCAATCGCGCAAGGGCGAGATCTCGACGTGGAAGGCTTTCGCGCCGGCCTACGCCGGCAAGCTCGCCGTCGAAGCGGTCGACCGCTGCATGCGCGGTGAGGGGGCCCCGAGCCCGATTTATGAAGGCGAAGACTCCGTCATTTCCTTCATCCTCAACGGGCGCACCGCCCGTGATCGCGGCGACGATCCGTACGCGCCCGCCTACACCGTCCCGTTGCCCGCCAAGGGCGAAGCCAAACGCGCCATCCTTGAGACGTACACGAAGGAACACTCCGCGGAGTATCAAAGCCAGGCGCTGATCGACTTGGCGTTCCGCATGGGACGGAAAATCGACGATTTCGACAAGGTGACGTCGATCGTTCTGCATACCTCGCATCACACGCACTACGTCATCGGGACGGGCGCGGGCGACCCGCAAAAGATGGACCCGAACGCGTCGCGCGAAACGCTCGACCACTCGATCATGTATATTTTCGCCGTCGCCTTGCAGGACGGCGCCTGGCACCATGTGAAGTCTTACGCGCCCGAGCGCGCGCGCCGTGACGACACGGTTCGGCTTTGGCGCAAGATTTCGACCGTCGAAGACCCGGCGTGGACACAGCGTTACCATGATCCGGACCCCAACAAAAAAGCTTTCGGGGCCCGCGTCGTCGTCACCTTTGAGGACGGCTCGACGCTCGAAGACGAGCTCGGGGTCGCCAATGCGCACCCCGCCGGCGCGCGGCCCTTCACGCGGCCTGAGTATATCGCCAAGTTTAAGACGTTGACGGACGATATTCTCGACGCCGGCGAAAGCGCCCGGTTCCTCGATCTCGTGCAGCGGCTTCCCGAGCTCTCCGCCGACGAGGTCCGCGCGCTGAACCCGGTCGCCCCGGCCGGCTATTTGGTCGAGAACGACGCGCAAGGGATCTTTTAGGGGCGCGGTGCCTGCGCCGGGGCCGCCTTAGCGGCGGCGATGTTGATCGGGCGCGACGTTGTTACGGCATGGGACGCGCGTCGGCGATAACGGACCGGCGGCGCAAAAGGAGGAAATGAAACATGCTCGCTTATTCCACCATCGGCACAAACGACATGGACCGCGCGACGGCGTTTTACGACGCGTTGTTCGAAAGCGTCGGCGCCAAGCAGATCTTCAAACGACCGGACGGCGGCTTCGTCGCCTACGGCGTCCAGCCCGGCCAACCGATGTTCGGGATCGCGAGGCCCTATGACGGCGGCGAGGCCGCGCCCGGCAACGGCAACATGGTGGCGATCGCCGCGTCGGGGCCGGACGACGTCAAAGCGCTCTACGACAAGGCGATTGCGCTTGGCGCGACCTGCGCCGGCGAAGCCGGTCCGCGCCTCGGCGGTATGGCCCACTGCGGCTACGTCCGCGATCTCGACGGCAACAAACTGAACTTCTTCCACATGGGCGGCTGATCGGGACCGCGTCGCAAGCGCCGGCGCCACGGATGCACGGCGCCGCCAAATAACGAGCCGCATGTTCTTTCGCGGCATGCTCGAGCGCGCAAATTCTCCTTAGAGCGCCGGTTCGGCCGCTGGAAACGTGCGGCGCTGAAACCCGCGCGCCACGCGCGGCAGGCGTTCGGCTATTCCCTCGCCGTCGCGCGCCGAACCGATCTGCGCCCGTAGGAACGTCTCAAGGCACGCCGCCTCGTGCCTTGCGGCGGTCGCTTTCGCGCGGGCGATCGACAAATGCGCGCGCAGGCGTTTGAGCGACGCCGTCGCCGGTTTCGTCGACGAAAAGCGCTCGCGCCTCGTGTGCAATTCGGCCGAGAAGGCCGCTTCGAGCGCCGGCCGCATCGCATCGAACTTCTCTAGCGCGCGGGCGAAAGCGCCGTCGAACTGGTCAGGCGATGCAAATGCGAACACCGCCGGTCCGTCCCCGCGTCCGGGAACGCGCCAGCGCACCAGTTCGCTTTTCAGAAACGGCGACAACTGCGCTTCCATCGGATCCTCGAGGGACCGGTAGACGTAAGCGTCGGCAGCGAAGCGCCTGCGTTTGGCGAGAAAGCCGTCGGGCTTTTCCGTTGTGGCGATCAGATACGCGCCGGGCCGGCTGGTTCTGCGCATGGCGACGATCGTCATGATGGGGCCTCCTCAGACGGGATTATAAATAGAACATAAAGCGATCAAAGATAGAACGCAAGCGGTGGCTGACGTCGGCGGCGCTTTTCGCATCCGGGCTCTTGACCGACTTGTCGGCGACGCGCAGGGATGAGCGCGACACGGTGACGAGAGAGGCGGGCGCATGCTCTTTACCCAGAAAAACGCCGCGGAAAAACGCCGCGCCTTCCGCGAGGGATTGGCGTCCGGCCGCTTGCTGCAGTTTCCGGGCGCGTTCAATCCGCTGTGCGCCCAACTGATCGAGCGCAAAGGGTTTGACGGCGTCTATGTTTCGGGCGCGGTGATGGCGGCCGATCTCTGCCTGCCCGATATCGGCATTGCGACCATGACCGAGTTCGTCGAGCGGGGCCGACAGATCGCGCGGGTCACCGACTTGCCGGCCTTCATCGACATCGACACCGGGTTCGGCGAACCCATGGCCGCGGCGCGGACCGTGCGCGAAATGGAAGACGCCGGCCTCGCCGGCTGCCACATCGAAGACCAGGTGATGCCCAAACGCTGCGGGCACCTCGACGGCAAGGAGATCGTCCCCGTAGAGACGATGATCAAACGCGTGAAGGCCGCGGCGGAGGCGAAACGCGATGAGAATTTCGTCCTGATCGCGCGCTCGGACGCGCGGGCGGTCGAAGGGCTCGACGCGTCGCTCGATCGGATGAAGGCCTATGTCGACGCCGGCGCCGACATGATCTTTCCCGAAGCGATGAAGTCCGAGGCCGAATTTGAGGCGGTGCGCAACGCGATCGACGTTCCGATCCTCGCCAATATGACCGAGTTCGGGAAAAGCCGGCTGTTGAACAAAGCGGAACTGGAAGCCCTCGGGTTCAACGTCGTCATCTATCCGGTGACGACGCTGCGGCTCGCGATGGGCGCCGCCGATCGCGGTCTTGACGCAATCCTGCGCGACGGCGATCAGAACGCAATCCTTGATGAGATGCAGCACCGCCGCGATCTCTACGATCTCCTGCGCTATGAAGACTACAACGCGTTCGACGCCGACATTTTCAATTTTCAAGTCGGCGACACGCCGACGGAGTGAGGCGATGCGAACCGGTGCAGCCGCGTGGGCGCTGATCGTCCTTTATTTTTGCGCACCCTTCGTCTTGGTCGTTTTGGCGACCGACGCGCGGCGCGGCCCGTGGGACGGGTTTTGGCTCGGCGCGGGCCTTGCGAGCTGGCTCGTGGCGGGGGCCATTTTCGGATGGCGGTTCTTCCGCGACCTCAGCGCCCGGCGCGCCCGACCGGCTCGGGGCCCGCGTTAACGGATGGACCGGTGAGCACGGAATACGCCGTTATCTTTTCCGCCAAACGCGGACCCGACGACGAGGGTTACGCCGCGGCCGCCGAGCGTATGGCCGAATTGTCCGCATCGATGCCGGGCTTTCTTCGCATGGATCATGCACGAGGCAGCGACGGCTTCGGCATCACAGTATGTTATTGGGACAGCGAGGAGGCGATCGCCGATTGGCGGGCGCACGCCGAACACCAAGCGGTTCAAGAGCGCGGCCGTAGCGATTGGTATGAAAATTACGCCGTACGCGTTGTGAAAGTGGTGCGCGCCTACGGCAAGGACGGATAGGGAGGAATTCGACTATGTCCGATGAAGTGAAATACGGTCTGGCCGGCGTCGTTGCGGACGACACCGCGGTTTCCAAGGTGATGCCGGACATCAATTCGCTCACCTATCGCGGCTATAAGGTCCAAGACCTTGCGATCGATTGTCGCTTCGAAGAGGTCGCTTACCTCATCTGGAACGACGATCTGCCCAACAAGACCGAGCTCGACGCGTTCGTCGCGGCCGAGAAAAAAGAACGCGGCCTGTCCGGGCCGATGATGGACCTCATGCGCATGCTGAACCGCAAAGCGCACCCGATGGACACGCTGCGCACGGCGGTGAGCTTTCTCGGCCAAGAAGACGATACGACGGACGATTCCTCGCCGGCGGGTCTTTACGACAAGTCGATCAAGATGTTCGCCAAATTGCCGCAAATCGTCGCGGCGGATTTTCGGCTGCGCGCCGGCAAAGAACCGATCGACCCGACGCCCGATCTCGGCTTCTCGGAGAACTTCTTTCACATGTGCTTCGGCGCGGTGCCGGCGCCGGAAGTCGTCAAATGTTTCGACATTTCCATGACGCTCTACGCCGAGCATTCGTTCAATGCGTCAACGTTCACGGCACGGACGATCGCCTCTTCGACGTCCGACATTTACTCGGCGGTCGTCGGCGCCATCGGGTCGTTGAAAGGCCCGTTGCACGGCGGCGCGAACGAAGCCGTCATGCATATGCTCAAAGAAGTCGACGACCCCGATCGCGCGCGCGACTGGATGCTCACCGCTCTCAAAGAAAAGCGGAAGATTATGGGGTTCGGCCACCGCGTTTATCGCTCCGGCGACAGCCGCGTGCCGACGATGACGGACGCCTACAAAAAGATGGTCGACGTCATCGGGACCGAAGACGCGAAGAAATATTGGGCGATTTCACGGACCCTCGACGAGACGATGGTCGCCGAGAAGGGCATCTATCCCAATCTCGATTTCCCGGCGGGGCCGTCTTACTATCTCATGGGTTTTGAGATCCCGATGTTCACGCCGATTTTCGTCTGTAGTCGGATTACGGGATGGGCGGCGCATGTCGCCGAACACCTGGCGGCGAACAAACTTATTCGGCCGCTGTCAAATTACACGGGCCACCCGCAACGCGACGTGAAGCCCGTCGGCGCGCGGTGACCGCGGGCCCATCGCGGACGACCCGCGCGACGAACGTCGGCGAACCGACGCTAAAGCTTTGGAACAGGAGCGCTAGAAATGGACTATGAATGCATCCTGACGGAGACGGACGGGGCCGTCGGCGTTTTGACCCTGAACCGCCCCGACGCGTTAAACGCGTTCAACTGGCGCTTGATGGACGAAGTGACCGACGCGTTGCGCAAGTTCGAGGCCGACGACGCGGTCGGCTGCATCGTCATCACGGGGTCGGAAAAGGCGTTTGCGGCCGGCGCGGACATCAAAGAGATGGCCGAAAAGACCTACATGGAGGCCTATAAAGAAGAGTTCATTACGGCGAATTGGGAAGAGGCGACGCGCTGCCGCAAGCCCGTCATCGCCGCCGTCGCGGGGTATGCGCTCGGCGGGGGCTGCGAACTCGCCATGATGTGCGACTTCATTCTGGCGGCGGACAACGCCAAGTTCGGCCAGCCGGAAATTTCTATCGGCGCGATGCCCGGGGCGGGCGGGACGCAGCGCCTCGCGCGTTTCATCGGCAAAGCCAAGGCTATGGAGATGGTCCTTACGGGCCGGATGATGGACGCGGAAGAAGCCGAGCGCTGCGGGCTGGTCTCTCGTATCGTCCCGAAGGGCGCGTTGCGCGAAGAGGCTATGAAGGTCGCCAAGCAAATCGCGTCGTTCTCACGGCCGATCACCATGCTGACGAAAGACTCCGTCAATCGCGCGTTTGAGTTGCCGTTGACGGAAGGCGTGCGCTACGAGCGCCGGCTGTTCCATTCCATCTTCGGCACCGACGATCAGCGCGAGGGAATGGCCGCCTTCATCGAAAAGCGCAAACCGGCGTTCAAGAACCGATACGCCGGCGCGCGCCGTCGCCCGGGCGAGACATAAGGACCGGCTTTGGACAATATCGTCCTCGTAGCGGCCGTCATCGGCGCGCTGGGCATCGGCGCGCAATGGGTCGCCTGGCGGTTCAACCTGCCGGCGATTGTGTTGATGGCCGTCGCCGGCATCCTCGCCGGCCCGGTTCTCGGCGTGTTGCGGCCGCCCGGCGAGCTTGCACCCGGCGTCGGGCCGATGGAGGCGTTGTTCGGCGAATTTTTCCGCCCGCTGATCGCCATCGCCGTCGCGGTCATCTTATTCGAGGGCGGATTGACCCTCAATTTCGCCGAAATCCGCGGCGTGACGAAAGCCGTCCGACGACTGATTTTTCCAGGCGCCGCGATCGCATGGGTCTTGGGGACGATGGCGGCCTATTGGGTCGCGGGGCTCGCATTTCCCGTGGCGGTCCTGTTCGGCGGCATCATGGTGGTCACGGGGCCGACGGTCATCGTGCCGCTCTTGCGCCAATCGCGTCTGAATTCGCGGCCGGCGACGCTGTTGAAGTGGGAGGGCATCGTCAACGATCCCCTCGGCGCGCTCCTCGCCGTCCTTGTCTATGAAACGGTGAAATATGACGACGTCGCCGGCGCCCAAGTGTTCGGGACGTTGCTGATCGCTTCTTTGCTGGCGCTCGCGCTCGGTTACGTCATGGGGCAGGGGCTCGCGGTCGTCTTTCGCCGCGGCTGGTCGCCGGAATATCTCAAGGCGCCGGTCCTCTTTGCGAGCGTGCTCGTGTGTTTCGAGCTCGCCAATCTCCTCCAACACGAAGCGGGCCTCGTCAGCGTGACGGCGATGGGCGTCACATTGGCGAACGCGAAAGTCGCCAGCATCACGCAGCTGCGCCATTTCAAAGAGACCGTCGCGGTCATCCTCGTTTCGGGCGTCTTCGTCATGTTGACGGCGAATTTGACGTGGGACGTCATCGGCGCGCTCGACTGGCGCGCCTATGCGTTCATCGCGGTGATGCTCTTCGCCGTGCGCCCGGCCACGATCTTCCTGTCGACCATCGGCGCGGGGTTGCCGTTGAACGAGCGGCTCCTCGTCGGCTGGATTGCGCCGCGCGGCATCGTCGCGGTCGCCGTGTCGTCGTTCTTTGCGAGCGAGCTCGTCGCGACCGGCCAGCCGGACGGCGCGAAAATCGTGCCGCTTGCGTTCGCTATGGTGTTTGCGACCGTCGTGTTGCACGGCTTTTCGATCGCGCCGCTCGCCAAAGCGCTCGGGCTCGCCTCGCGCGAGCGTCCGGGCGTTTTAATCGTCGGCGCCTCGCCCTGGTCGGCGGGCCTCGCCGCGAAGCTGAAGGAACTCGACATTCCGGTAATGCTCGCCGACGCGAGTTGGCGGCGCCTGCGTCCGGCGCGGCTCGCCAACATCCCGACCTATTACGGCGAGATCCTGTCGGAAGTCACCGAACACCATCTCGATCTTAATCGGTTCGGTACGCTCCTCGCGCTCGGCGGCAACGAGGCGCACAACGCGCTCGTGTGCACCGACCTTGCGCCCGAGCTCGGCCGCGCGGCGATTTATCAGGTGAACGCCCGCGGCAAAGGCGAGGAGGATCGCCGCGCGCTCTCATACACGCTGCAAGGCAAAACGTTTCTCCATTCCGGCGTCCCGCTCGACGAACTCCTGCGTCGTCATTATGGCGGTTGGACCTATCAGCGTACGAAGATTTCCGCTGAGTACCCGCCCGATCGTTATGCGGAGGAACGCGACCCGTCGGCGGAGATTATTCTGATCGTCCGCAAAGACGCGCTGCTCTTCGCCTCGAGCGAAACGCCGCTCAAACCTGAAGTCGGCGACGTCGTTCTCGCCTATACGCCCAAACCGGTCGCCCGAGGGACGACGGACGCGGCAAAGGAGGCCCCGACGGCTTCCGGCGGTCCCGCGGAACCCGCGCCCGCCTGACGCGTTTTGCTATCGCGTCAGCGCGCCGCTTTCCGTCAGTTTTCTATGGGCGGCGACGCAAAAAGCCGTTTACGAAGAAGCCGTCGTCCGAGAACAGATCGCGCGCCGGCGCCGCGTCGTTAGTCGGCTTTCTTCAGCGCCGCATCCATCACATGGAAGACCGCCGTATTTTCTACGTAATCGCCGGTCCACCCGTAGGGCTCGCCCCAGAGCTTAGCGGCTTGAAGGTCCGTGCGCGTATGGTCGGCGAAGCGCTCGGCGCCGGCGCCGATCGCCCAGAGCGGCACCAAATCGTTGGTGTGGTTGGACGACGACCATTGGTATCCGGGCATCGCGCCCGCGCCCCGGTCTTGAACGGCGAGAAACGCATTGAACGCGTCGTCGGCCGGGTCGAAGCGCGCGGCCTTGAGCGCTTCGTCGCTGCGGTCCGCCGCGACCGCGCCGCCGACGCCGTTCGTCCACGTACCTTCGCCCCAGATACCGCCGCATTCGTGGTCGGACGTCACGATCAGCAGGGTTTCGTCCCAACTGGAATTCGTTTCCACCCAGTCGATCACCGCGTCGACGGCGCGGTTGAAGTCGATCTGCTCCTCGATGAAGCGCGGCATATTGTTGGCGTGGCCCATCCAGTCGACGGCGCCGCCCTCGATCATCACGAAAAAGCCGTCTTCGTCTTGGTTCAGAACGTTCAACGCGCCGCGGCTCATCGTTGCGAGGTCGGGCACGGCCTCGTTCAGGGCCATGCCGGACGGCGTGTCGGCGTCGGCGAGCCCTTCGCGCGCCGCCTGGAGCGTCGAGACGGAGCGGGCGATCCCAATGACGCGCTCAGGAACGGCGTCGCCGTCGGCCAAGGCCTCGAACGCCGCTTTGTCGTCGATGAAATCGAAGCCGTTCAAGCCGCCCGCCGCGCGCATGGCCGCGTACGTCTCCGATCCGCCGACATACTTGAACTCCCGGCCTTCGTCCTTCTCGACCGTCCCGCCGCTTGCATCATAAAGCGGATGGCCGGCGCCCATAATCACGTCGAGACCGCTCGCCGCCATTTCGTTGAAAATGACGCCGTAATTGTTCCGCGACGCATTGTGCGCGACGACGGCCGCGGGCGTCGCATGGGAGACCATCACGGACGAGACCGCGCCCGCGGAACGCCCGCGCCGCATCGCCGTCTCGGCGATCGTGACGAACGGTCGCTCCCCGGTCCAATCGACATTGATGCGGCCGACGGACGTTTTACGCCCGCTCATAAGCGCGGTGCCCGCCGCGGCGCTGTCCGTATAGGACGTATAGCGTGCGCTGATCGGGGCGAAATCGTTCGCCATCGCGTTTTCGAAGCGAAGCCAGCGCGTTGTCGGATCGTAGCCCTGTTCGACCGCCCCGGCCGCCGACGCGACGTCCGCGCCGCGTCCGAGCACGTCGCCGTTCTCGTCGACCAGGTTGAGCGCGTCGTGCGCGAGCCCGTAGACGACCGGTTTTGCGCCGTCCGGCCGGATCGATTGGTAAGACTGACGGCCGGCGAGCCCCTGATAGTAATCGGCCGCGAGCCAGCCGTTAAAACCGATCCCGTCGGAAATCATCAAGATGACGTTCTTCGCCGCGCCGGTCTGCGAACCGGTCGCTGCGGGCGGCGTCGTCGCCGTCGTGCAGGACGAGAGCGCGATCGCGGCGGCCCCCAGAGCGGCCAGGCGTGATTTCGAAAACATCGGCGTATCCCCAATTCTTATTTGTCGTCGCCTTCGCATAAACGGCGACTATGACGTTCCGACGACACGCACGGCGACAGACAAAGGGTTCGACGCGTTGCGACGCGTCCCGCAACCCTTGCAGCCGCCGTTCACGCGATCGCCCGGGCCGCCGCGCGTTTGCCGACGTCGCGCAAGATCTCCCGGGCGGCGTTGCGTCCCGGCAGACCCGAAACGCCGCCGCCAGGGTGGGCGCCCGAGCCGCAATGGTAAAGCCCCGGCACCGGGCCGCGGTAATCGCCGTAGCCGTAGGCCGGGCGCGCCGCCCAGAGTTGGTCGAGCGTCATCGCGCCGTGGAAGATGTCGCCGCCGACGAGGCCGAACGTTTCCTCCAGGTCGGCCGGCGACAAAATCATCCGCCCGAGAACGGACCGCTTAAAATTAGGGGCGTACTGATCGACCGTGTCGATGACGGCGTCGGCGGCGGCGTCGCGCTCGTTCGCCCAGTCGCGCCCGTCCGGGAGCTCGGGCGCGAAATGTTGACAAAAGAGGCTCGCGACATGGGCGCCCGGCGGGGCGAGCGTGTCGTCGACCGTCGACGGGATCAGCATTTCGACGATGGGCGCGCGCGCCCAGCCGTGGGCTTTGGCGTCGATAAACGCCCGGTCCATATAGTCGAGGCTCGGCGCGATCACGATGCCGGCCTTGTGGTGCTCCGCCACCGTGCGGCCGGGCGCCGCTACGAAATCGGGCAGTTCGCTCAAGGCGACGTTCATCCGAAACGTGCCCGAGCCGCATCGCCATCCGGCCATCCGCCTGCGGAAGGCCGACGGCAGCGCCTCGCTGTCGACGAGGCGCGTGTAGAGCAGCTTGGGGTTGACGTTAGAGGCGACGAGACGGGCGCGGACCGTCTCGCCGTTCGCGAGGCGCACGCCCTCGGCCGTTCCGGCGTCGTTAAGGAGAACCCGGTCGACGGCGGCGTTGACGGTGAAGTCGACGCCCGCCTCCGCACACGCCGCCTGCATCGCCTGCGTGATGGCGCCCATGCCGCCGACGGCGTGTCCCCAGGCGCCCTTCACGCCGTTCACCTCGCCGAAAACGTGGTGCAAGAGCACATAGGCCGACCCCGGCGTGTAGGGGCTGGCGTAATTGCCGACGACCGCGTCGAAGCCGAAGGCGGCCTGCACGATCTCGCTGTCAAACCAAAGCCCGAGAAAGTCGGCCGCGCTTTTGGTGAAGAGGTCGAGGACGTCGCTTTGCGCGTCGGTCGGCGACTGGGCGAGCGGAAAGAGTTGCCGTGCGGCGACGAGGGCGGCCCGCGCCCCGCGACGCGGGTTGGGCGGGCTCTCACGGCTCAACGTGCGAAGAAGGTCGGCGACCCGCGCGAGCGCCTCATAATAGGCCGGAAGGCGTGCGGCGTCCGCCTCGGAGAACTTGGCGAATTCGCGTTGCGTGCGCTCAAGACCGCCGCCCACCGTCAGAGAACGGCCGTCGGGCGTCGGCAGGAAATTCGCGACAGGCCGGTTTCGGATTTCCAGCCCGCGGGCGGTGAGCCCCATATCGGCGATCACGTTCGGGTCGAGAAGGCTGACCGTGTAGCTCGCGACGGAATTCCGAAAGCCGGGGTGGAACGTTTCGGTGACGGCCGCACCGCCGACGACGGGGCGTCGCTCGAGCACCCGAACCGATAATCCCGCGCGCGCGAGGTAGTAGGCGCACACCAGACCGTTGTGCCCGCCGCCGATAATCGCGACGTCGTAAAGCGACAAAGACACGCCCTCCTGTCAACTAAAGCGATAGCTTACGGATGTTTGATCGAATTTTCCTGAAATTTTCATACAATTCCGACGGTAAAGTCTTAAATACAGAGCGTGCTCTGTTCCCTCCGGTTCGGAGCTCAACCTCTGCGCCCGGCCGCGTATCGGCCGGGCGTTTTTTTATTCCGGACCGGCCGCGGCGATCTGCCTGCCGCGGCGCCGGCCGTGCGGCGGGGGCGCTGCGAATCGGATAGCTCTGAGATGGCTCTAACGGCGTCAGTTTCAGTTAGAGCCCCTAGCGAAACGACTGGCCCGGCTGCAAGGCCGGGTCTTTTTCCCCAATCGGTGCGTCGGCGCTCATGCGACCCGGCCGAAGCGGCCTGTACGGGACCGACGATCCTAGACGTCGGCCCCCTCGACGTCGGCCCCGGCCCGCTCACGGCCCGATGGCCGTCACCCCGGTCGCGATGACGAGCGCGGCGACGATGTTGATTGCAAACCCCGTTCGCGCCATGCGGCCCAGCGACACCGCGCCCGACGCGTAAGCGACCGCGTTCGGGCCCGTCGCCATCGGCAGCATGAATGCGCAACTCGCCGCGAGCCCCAGGGGCGCGGCGAGGGCGGCGAGGTCGGCCCCGGTCGCCAAGGCGGCGGCCCCGACCACCGGGGCCAGCGCCGAGACCGTCGCGACGTTGCTTGTAAATTCGGTCAACGACAAAACGAGCACCGTTAAACTCAGGACAAGGAGAAATTCGGGCAGCCCCGTCAGCCCGGTGAGCATCCCGGCCGCGAACGCCGCGAGCCCGGTTTTGGAGATCGCGGCCGCAAGACTGAGCCCGCCGCCGAACAACAGGACGACGCCCCAGGGGATGCGCTCGGCCGTCTTCCAGTCGAGGAGCGGCGCCGTGCGAGCGCCGGCTGCGCCCGAGGGCGCGATAAAGAACGCGACTGCGCCGGCGACCGCGACGATCGGGTCGCTCAGGCCGCCCAGCCCCGGCAACAGTTTGAGTTGGTCGCCGAAAACCCATGCGCCGGCGATCGCCGCAAAGACCATCAGCGTGCGTCGTTCGGGTTCGGTGACGCGACCGAGCGCGGCGCGGGCGTCGCGGACCTGCGCCGCGACGGCGGCTTCGTCGGCGTCCATGGGGCCGCGTGCGCGCATGCCGAGCGCGAGGATCGCCCAGGCGAGCGGCAACAAAATAACGACGACCGGCGCGCCGAGCGCCATCCAGTCGGCGAAGCTGACGGTGACGCCCTGGTCGGCGAGATAGCCGATGACGATCAGATTGGTCGGCGAGCCGACGGGCGTCGCCAATCCGCCGATCGAGCACGCATAGGCGACCGCGAGGAGAAGCCCGGCGCGGAAGTTCGCCGCCCGGCCGCCCGCCGCCGCCGCCACCGACAGCGCGATCGGGGTCATCATCAAGGCCGTGGCGGTGTTTGAGATCCACATGGACAGGCCGGCCGCGGCGACCATAAAGCCCGCCGCAAGCGCCGCCGGCTTCAGCCCCAAGCGGGCGACGACGCTGAGCGCGATGCGCTCATGCAGGCCCCAACGCTCGATCGCTTTTGCGATGATGAAGCCCGCCATCAGAAGGACGACGATCGGGCTCATGTAAGAGGCCGATACTTCGCGCAGCGGCGCGATCCCCGCCATCGGCAGAACGATCAGCGGCGTCAAGGACGTCGCAGGGATCGGCAAGGCTTCGGTCACCCACCACGGGATCATCATTAAGGCGAGGCCGGCGACGAGCCATCCCTCTTGCGACAGGCCATCCGGCGGCGGCGACAGGGCGACGGCGAGAAAAGCGCCGGCGCCGACGATCAGTCCGGCGAGTTGGACGGGCGTGCGGGCTAGGGGCGGCGAGGGCGCGTCAGTCAACGAGGCGTTCGCCGTAGATCGCGACTTCCGGCGCCGCGCCGGCGCGTTTCACGCCGCGGAACATGCCGGCCGTATTGAATGTCAACGCCGTTTCACCGGACGGGTCGACGGCGATGATCCCGCCTGAACCCCCGAGGCCTTCAAGACGGTTATGGATGACGTCGCGCGCGGCTTCTTTCAGCGTGCGCCCGCCATATTCCATTTGCGCGCAGATATCGCGCGCGACCGTGAGCCGGATGAAAAACTCGCCATGCCCCGTCGAGGAGACGGCGCAGGAGCGGTTGTCCGCGAACGTGCCGGCTCCGACGACAGGCGAGTCGCCGACGCGGCCGAACCGTTTCATCAGCATGCCGCCGGTCGACGTGCCGGCGGCGAGGTTGCCGTCCGCATCGAGCGCGACGGCGCCGACGGTGCCGAATTTCTCCGGCGGCGAGCCATGTGCGCCCTGTTTTTCGACGTCTTTTTCTTTTTTTCGGGCCGCTTCGTAATCGCGCTTACGCGCGTCCGTCTTGAAGTACGACGCCTTCTCGCGTTCCAGGCGTTGCGCTTTTGCGAATTTTTCCGCGCCGTCGCGGGCGAACATGACGTGTTCGGAGTTTTCCATGACGCGCCGGGCGAGGGTGATCGGGTTTTTGACCGAGGTGACGCCCGCAACCGCGCCGGCGTTTGCGTTCGCACCGTCCATGATCGAGGCGTCGAGTTCCGCATCCCCCTCGCGCGTCAGGACCGCGCCGCGGCCGGCGTTGAAGAGCGGGCTGTCTTCTAAGAGCCGGATGGCGGTTTCGACCGCGTCGAGGGCCGATCCGCCGTCCTCCAAGATCGCCCCGCCGGCGTTGAGCGCCGCCGTCAATGCGTCGCGGTAGGCGAGTTCCTCGGCGGCGGTGTAGCGGCCCGGCGCCATCGCCCCCGCGCCCCCATGGACGACGAGCACCGGCGCGGCCGGGGCGCGGTCCTCGGCGGACGCGCCGGTTGCAAGACAAAAAGTTGCGAAAACAGAGAATGCGCAGACGATCGCGCGTAGCATGGGCGGCCCCTCCGGTTGTCGTAATCGACCATGCCAAACCCGCCGCGCGCAGCCAATGGCCGGCGGCTGCGCTCGCGCGCGGTCAGTCGGTCGCCGCGAGGGCGCGTTGCGCGCGCCATTGATCGACGAGGCGCTCGATCAACAGCTCTTCGTCGTTCTCGTTTGACCATTGATCGGTGAAACTCGTCGTCAGCCCTTTCGGCACCGCGCCACGCGGCAAAGCGTCGAAGCGCATGCGCATGGGCATGGCGACGCCTTCGCCGAACGCGATCGCTTCGCCGAGCCCGAGCGAGGGCAGGCAGCCGAGAAGCGACGACGACGCGTCGGGCGCGGCCGTGCGTAAGGCGTCCTGGTCCGATTGGTTGGCGAGGCGCATGGCGAAAAACGTGTTGCACAAGGCCAAAAGCGAGGGATCGACGTCGGTCGGGCGCGCCGACGAAATCCACAACGAGACGCCGTTTTTGCGGCCTTCTTTGCCAATCTTGAGGAGCGCGCGGTGGGCTGCGCTTTGCCGGGACAGGCGGTCGCCGGCGCCCTCGGCGATCCCCGGGGCGTAGCGGTGCGCGTCTTCGACGACGAGCGCGATCGGGGCCTCGCCGCGGGCGCTCTGGCCGATGTCGAAGGCGAGGCGCGCAACCGCCGCGACGACGATATCGCCGACTTCGTCCGGCAGGCCGCCAAGCTGCAAGACGCTGATCGGCGCGTTATGGCTCGGAATGCGGAAGATCGCGCTCAACATCTCCGCGAAATTGTCGCGCAAGACGCGCCCGCCGAAGAGCGAAGCGTAGCGCACGTCGTTGCTGACCGCTTGCAACCGACCGCGCAGGCGTTTGAACGGCGCGACGGCGTGCGTTGATTCAAGGCCGCCGAGCGTTTTGTCGATGAGCCCGACCACTTCGGAAATCCGATAGGGCGTCGGCGAATTGACCGTCAGGGCGTTGATGTCGCCCGCGCCGCGGCCGCCGCGTTCCGCCGCCGCGCGCTTCAAGGCCGTGTAATTGAGTTTCTTGGCCGTGGTGACGAGCTCGGCCAGGATTTCAAGCTCCTCCGCGACGCCGGATTTGTCGGGGTAGAGAATATCCGACAACTCGTCGAAATTGAGCGTCCAATACGGTAGATTGTATTCCGCCATGTCCAAAACGACGGCGGCGTCGCCGAACGCCGCGCCATATTCGTTGTGCGGATCAATCACGACGATGTGCGCGTTCGAATAGCGCTCGACGACGGCGCGCAACATCAAAACGACGGCGCTGCTTTTGCCGACGCCGGTCGAGCCGACGACGGCGCAATGGCGAGAGAACAGCTCGTTGATGCCGACGACGGCCGGGATCGACGCGTCCTGGCGGACGACGCCGACGCGCACGCCCGTCGACGCGCCGGACGCGAATAGCGCTGCGAGTTCGTGCCGGGACGCGGCGTGCGCCGTGTCGCCGAGGGTCGGGTAGGACGACACGCCCCGCCGAAACCGCGCCGGCGCGCGGGGCGTCGGCTTTTTGAATTCGCCGATTAGCTCCAACTCGATCAAGCGCACTTCCTCGCCGCGTCGATCGGGGTTCGGGGCCGGCGCGCTCATCGCCGAGACGAAGCCGAGAACGACGGTGTCGCCGGCGTCGATGCTCATGATCGCGCCGAGTTGCGGGCGTTCGGCGCGCGCGACGTCGCGGTCGTCGTCCAGCATGACGAGCGCGAACGATCCGTTCACGGAGACGATGACCCCGACGCGGCGTTGCCCGTCGGCGACGGGATCTTCGGCCTGCACGGCTTCCGCGGGCTCTCCCATCGCCGGGTCTCCTCTTACGTTTTCTCGCGCGCCGGCGCCGACGGCCGAGGCGCTCACCGAACGCCTCCGGCGGCCGCGCGCCGCGCCGGCGTTCGCTCGGGCGCGGCGTCCGCACGCTCGTTCGTTATGTCGTCTTTTTCGATGCGTTCGGGCGCGCGCGGCGCGACGAGGGTCGCCAGCGCGCCCTTGCCGGGGCGGCTGCGCAACAGGAGCCGGCCCCCTTGCAACTCGATCAAGGTGCGCGCGATCGCGTATTCGACGCCCGGTCCTTGAAACGCTGCGTCGAAGCCGCCGTCGATCGCGTCGAGCGCCGTCAGCGCCGCCGTTTGTTCGTCTTCGGAGAGCCCCCGGCCGAAATCGCGCACGGCGATTTGCGGGGCGCCGCGGTCGTCGTAGGACGCGCGCACGAGGATCTGGCTGCCGGGGTCGGACATTTTCACCGCGACGCGCAGTAAATGGTCGAGCGCCTGCGACAATCGTTCAAGGTCGACCAAGCCGACCACGTCGCCGTCGACCGACCGCATCGAGACCTCGACGTCGGCCGCCGCCGCAGCGACGCCTATACGCCGCGCGGCGCCGGCGACGACTTCATTTAATTCGGCCGCGTCGGGCGCCAATTGCATGTCGCCGGCTTGGATGTCGGCGGCTTCCAAAATCGTGTTGATGTGCCCGAGCAGGAGGTCGGCCGATTGCAGGATGTAAGTCGCGTAGTCGGCGCGCTTTTCGTCGGTCAGGCCGTATCCGTCGCCGTCTTTCAGCATCGACGCAAAGCCGATGATCGCGTTGAGCGGCGTGCGCAACTCATGGTTCATGTTGGCGAGAAACTGCGAGCGGGCTTTGATCGCGTAGGCGGCCTCGACGCGCGCGGCCTTCGCTTCCAGCGCCGCGCGGCGCACATGCACCGCCTCGACCATCCGTGCGCCGTATTGCGCAAGCAGACCGTCGCGGCGGCCGTGTTGAAGATCGAGCCCGCGCATCGCGCTTCCCGTACCGTTTGTTCGTAGTAAGGGCGTCCCGCCGCCCGTAAATTTTTCGTTAAGGGTGTTCGCAAAAGCCGGCTAGTCCGGATTGTAGACGCTTTTTGCGCGCCGATCCGCCGCCCCGCCGCCGTATTGCCAGCCGAACCGCGTGCGGCGCAGGGTGCGGCGGGAGAGGAGCGAGACGATGGACGGCGCGGCCGCAAAAACCGAAGCGACACCGGCGCGGGCAAGCGACGCGGCCGTCGTCGTGCGCGCCGTCGACAAAGCGTACGCGACGGCGCAAGGGCCGTTGCGCGTTCTCGACGGCGTCTCGCTTTCCGTCGCGCGCGGCGAGAGCGTCGCGCTTACGGGCGAGTCCGGTAGCGGCAAGAGCACGTTGCTGCATCTGATCGCCGGGCTCGACAAATTCGACGCCGGCTCGATCGTCGTCGGCGGCAAAGCGCTCGAAACGCTGGACGATGCGGGCCGGGCCGCCATGCGCCGCGACGCGGTCGGCGTCGTCTTTCAACAATTCAACTTGGTGCCGAGCCTGCGGGTCGGCGAC
>JBCCZS010000036.1:0-19375 GCA_039187035.1 Pseudomonadota bacterium
AGCCGAAGCGCGCCGCCCCGCGCGCCGTTCGGCGGACCGTCAGCGTGCGGCCGAGAACGGCGAGGCCCTCGCGCCGTTCGCGCGCGCCCGTAATGATCCGCGCCCAGGCCGCGTCCATTGCGGCGTCGGCGTCCGGCGCGAGGGCCTCGCCGTTCTCGGCCGCACGCTGACGGTCCGCCGAACGGCGCGCGGGGCGGCGCGCTTCGGCTTCGACGAGTTATGCGCCCAGCCGCTCGGACCGAGCGACTACCTGGCGATCGCCCGCCATTACGCGACGGTGTTTATCGACGCCATTCCGATTATGGGGCCGGAGAAGCGCAATGAAGCCAAGCGCTTCGTCACACTCATCGACGCGCTCTACGATACGCGCACCAAGCTCGTCTGTTCGGCCGCCGGCGAGCCCGACGATTTATACCACGCCGGCGACGGCGCATTCGAGTTTGAGCGCACGGCCTCGCGCCTCATCGAGATGCGCTCGGCCGACTATCTTCGCGCCGCACGCGAACCCGGCGCGCCGCCGCGTTAGCGCGTTGCATGGCGCCCGGCCGGCCGGTAGCTTCTTTACAAAAATAACGGACAGGGAGGACGCCATGAGCTCCCGCGCGCTTGCGCCTGAAGAGCTTCGCCGCCGCGCCGACCCGGACGCGCTCGGCTTTGCGACGACCGAGGAAATCGCGCCCGCAGACGGCCTTATCGGCCAAGAACGCGCGCTCGAGGCCCTTAAATTCGGCGTCGGTATGGACGCTTACGGCTACAATATATACGCACCCGGCACGCAAGGGTCCGGCCGACACAAGGCGGTGCGCCGCTTCCTAGAAGCGCGCGCCGTCGAAGCGCCGACCCCGGACGATTGGGTCTACGTCTACAATTTCGAAGAAGCGCACCGTCCGCACGCGATCAACCTGCCCGCCGGCCGCGGCTGCGCCTTCGCCGACGCCTGCGACCGCCTCATCGAGCAACTAAAGTCCGGGTTGCGATCGGTTTTTGAAAGCGAGGACTACCGTCTGCGCCGCCAGGCGATCGACGACGCGTTCCGCGGCGTCCAGCAGTCGATTTTTGAGACGATGTCGGCGAAGGCCCGCACGCAAGGCTTGCAACTCGTGCCGCAGAAAAACGGCATGGCGATCGCCCCGCTCGGGCCCTCCGGCGAGCCGATGGCGCCCGAGGCGATCCAAGCGCTCAACGACGTCGACCGCAAAGCGCTGCAGGAGAAATCCAAAGCGATCCTCGACGAGTTTTCCGCCGCCTCCCGCGCGCTGCCGCAGCACGACCGAGAACGTCGCCAAAAGCTGGAGGCGCTAAACAGCGAGACCGCGCAGATCGCCGTCGACCGCGCTTTCGACGATCAGTTTGCGGACTTCAAAGACTGGGCGCCGCTCGCCGCGCATCTTGACGCCGTCCACAAGGACCTGCTGCAGCGCCCGGAATTGTTCCTGCGCGACCAAGAAGACGACGGCGCGCCGCTCGACCAGACGTTCAACCGCTACCGCGCGAACGTTCTCATTCGCCAGTCGCCCAACCGCGGCGCGCCGGTCGTCTACGTCGACAACCCGGACGTCGGCCAGTTGATCGGCCGCATCGAGCATGTCGCCCATATGGGCGCGATGCTGACGGATTTCACGCTGATTAAACCGGGCGCGCTCCACCGCGCCAATGGCGGCTTTTTGCTGGTGGACGCGGAGCGTCTTTTGACCGAGCCGATGGCGTGGCGGGCGCTCAAGCGCCGGGTGCGCGGGTGCGACATCACCTTCGAAGCGCCGGTCGCGGGCGCGTCGACGGCGACCGCCGTCACGCTCGAACCGGAACCGATCCCGCTTAAAGTCAAAGTCGTCCTGTTCGGGAGCCGCGAAATCCTCGGGCTCCTGGCGGCGAACGATCCGGACTTTGAGGAACTCTTCAAAGTGGCCGCCGACTTCGACGAGACGTTCGGGCGGACGCCTGACTGCGAGCGCGCCTATTGCGGTCTGCTCGCCGGCATTGCGGCGGCGGAGAGCGACCGACCGATCAGCCATTGCGGATGCGCTGCGCTCATCGACCGGGCCGCGCGCATCGCCGGCGACCGCGAACGCCTGACGCTCCGCATTCGTCTGATGGCGGACTTAATCCGAGAGGCCGCTTACTGGGCGCGCGAGGAAGGCGCGCCGACGATCAACGCCGGCCATGTGACCAAAGCCGTCGACGAACAGGTGCGCCGCGTCGACCTCGTGCGCGACAAAATCCACGAGCAAGTCACCCGCGACACCGTCCTCATCGAAACGAGCGGCGCGCGCGTCGGGCAGATCAACGGCCTTGCGGTGCTTCAAGCCGGCGGTTTCGCCTTCGGCAAGCCGAGCCGCATCACCGCGCGCGTGCGCATGGGGGCCGGCCGCGTCGTCGACATCGAGCGCGAAGTCGCCATGGGCGGCGCCCTCCATTCAAAGGGGGTTTTGATCCTCTCGTCATATCTCGCCGCACGCTACGCGCTCGACGCGCCGATGGCGCTGCGCGCAAGCCTCGTCTTCGAGCAGTCCTATGGCGGCGTCGACGGCGATTCCGCATCGTCTACGGAGCTTTACGCGCTTCTTTCCGCCCTCAGCGGATTCCCGATCAAGCAGAGCCTCGCCGTCACGGGCTCGGTCAGCCAGAACGGCGAGGTCCAGGCGATCGGCGGCGTCAATGAGAAGATCGAAGGCTTTTACGACATTTGCGTCGCCGACGGCCTCACCGGCGACCAGGGCGCGTTGATCCCGGCGTCGAACGTCAAGAACTTGATGTTGCGCGACGACGTCGCCGAGGCGTGCGCAGCCGGGCGGTTCCACGTTTACGCCGTGTCCTCGATCGACGAGGGGATTGAGATCCTCACCGGCGTCGAGGCCGGCGCGCGCGGGGCGGACGGGCGCTTCCCCGACGGCACGGTCAACGCCGCCGTCGAGGCCAAGCTCCTCGCCTTCGCCGAGGCGCGCCGCCGCTTTGCGGAATCGGCGCTGCTTGACGGCGACGGCGCGGTGTAGCGGCCGTTACGACGCCCTCCGCGATTGCGTTTTACAGCGAAGCACCGCCTTCGTAGGCGGCATGGGATCGACCGCCGCCGCCCGACGACCGTCTGAACCGATAGAGGACGCGGCCGATCGCGCGCCGCCCCGCCCCCTTCAGACGACCGTTGCGCCGCCGACCGCCGACCCGGACGACCCCGTCGCCGCCGAGTGGGTGGACGGTCCGGACGATTTGGCTGCGGACTTTCGCGCCGCATGCGCGGGCGCGCCTTATGCGGCTTACCAACAATCCTACGCCTATGGCGAGGCGATCCGCGCCATGGGCGGGCGCGTCCTGCGCGCGCGTATCGTACAGGGCGACGCGGTGATCGGCGTCGCGCAGGCCGTGACGCATCGGCTCTTCGGCGGCCTCGCCGTCACCCACGTCATGCGCGGCCCCGTGTGGCGCGACCCGGCGCCGACGGCGCGCGTGAAAGCAGCGGCCGTCGGCGCGCTGCACAAGACGCTGCCGGCGAAAGGCCTTTGCGCTCTTTTAATCTCGCCCGAAGGCGGGGCCGACGACGGGCTCGCCGAGGCCGGCTTTAAACGGGTCTTCAGCGGCTATCACACCGCGCTCCTCGATCTCACGGCGCCCGAAGACGCGCTCTTAAAAGGGCTCAACGGCAAATGGCGCAATCGTCTGCGTGCAGCGCAAACGAGCGACGTCGTCGCGACGCGGCTCGGGCGGGATCCATCGAAATACGCCTGGCTCTTGGACAAAGACGCGCAACTCATGCACCGCTTGCGTCATCAATCGTCGAACGTCGCGCTGATCCCGCAATACCAGGAGCGCGCGGGTCGCAAATCAGTCTTAGGCTTTGAGGCCAAGCGCGGCGCCGCGCGGCTCGCGGGCATGCTGTTTTTGCGCCATGGCGAGGACGCGACCTACCATATCGGCTGGTCCGGCGAGGACGGCAAAGCGTTGAACGCGCACAATCTCCTCCTATGGGAGGCCGTCCTCGAGCTCAAAAAATCGGGCGTGCGCACGCTCGACCTTGGCGGGATCGACACCGACAACAATCCCGGCATCGCGCGCTTTAAGCTGGGCGTCGGCGGCGCCGTCGTCTCCTTGCCGGGATCCTGGACCAAGGGGCCGCGCTGGCGATGATCGATCGACTGGACGGGCTCTTCCGGAAAAAGCCGCAAACGATCCTCGGTCATCGCTTGCCGAGCCCGCGCATGACCCGTGACGGTTTCGTCATGATGCTGAGCTATTTCGCGGCGCCCTTGATCGTCGCGCTGACGGCCGTCGACGCGCTTATATATGTCGTGCTGCGCTACGCCTTCGACATATGCTACGGGCTTTGGTGTTGGCTTTAGCGCGCGCGTTCCGAGGCGCAGGTCCCAGATGCGAGTCTCAGGCCCGGGCTCGTTGCGCAACGCACCGCGCCAAGACGATCGCGAGGGCCGCGCCGACGACGGACATCGCCATCGCGTTTGCGGCCTCCAACGGCGCGAAGAGCCAAATTGCAGCGTGTGCGACCCCTGCAACCAAAAAGACCGCGCCGGCGAACCGCACGACGCGAAAAGACGACGCGCAGTCGTTGAGGTTCTTTTTGGGCATGAAGTTGCCCATGACCGCCAGGATGAGGCCGATGACGACGCCGGACGCGCGCTCCTGCCCGTCCGCGACCCAGCCGCGCCCGTCCGCATACGCCATGCCTAAGGCGATTGCGATAATCAGCGCGGCGACGATCAACGCTTCAACGACGTTTCTCATGACGTTTTCGAGACGGCGGCGCCGCCTCGCTCCTCTTGTCGTTTCAAATCGGGCAAATCGAACGTGTCGGCGAGGCCGAGCAACGCGTCTTCCAAGACCGAGAGGCGCAAGGAATAGATGACGTTCTTACCCGACTTCTCCGCGGCCACGAGCCCGGCGTCGCGCAACACGGCGAAATGCGCGGACATCGTCGGCTTGGAAACGACGAAGCGCCCGGACAGGTCCCCGGCGCTCATCGGCCCGTCTTTGAGAAACTCAAGGACGCGGCGACGCGTCGGGTCGGCAAGGGCTTTGAAGACGGTCGACATAGTTAGATAATTAGCTAACTAACGAACCGTCGTCAAGCGCCGCGTCTACGCCTCGCCGTCGACCGTCATATGGCGCGCGCGCGCGGCGTGTTCGATCGCCGACGCGCCCTCGTCCGATACGGCGAGGGTTTCACGCACAAGCTCCAGGACGCGGATTTCCGTCGGATCAAGATTTTCATCGGCCGTGACGACGTCGACGACCGCCGCATAGGCGGTCTCGGCGAGGTGCTTGGGCAACGCCGCGTGGGCGGCCGTCAGGACCTTGTGCAGACCGCCCTCCGACGACATCAGCCGCCCGCACGCTTCAGCCGTCTGGACGAGCGCGTCTTCGTCGGCTTCTGCGAACAATGGAAACGAGCGCACGACCCGGCCGATCGTGCGCAATTCCACCTCGGCGATGACGCCGTCCGATGCGGACCCCATCACCATCAAATAGATGACGGCTTCTTGCGGCGTGAGGGGCGGGACGGCTTCGGCCATAGGTGCATTCTTTCCGGAGAGGCGACGGGCGCACCCTACCCGATGCGCCCGTCCACGCAAAAGCCGCGTTGACCGGGCCGCGCCGGCGCGCGTAAGCGTCCCCTTCCGCCGCATCGTAGAAAGCGCCCGCGCCATGACCGATCCCGCCGTTACGACAAAAGCGTTCGCGCCCGACGACGTCGCGGCCGCGAAATCCTGGCCGTTCGAAGAAGCGCGCCGCCTCGAAAAGCGGTTGCAGCGCATCGGCAAGACCGACGGCCCCGTCCTCTTTGAGACCGGCTACGGCCCCTCGGGCCTGCCGCATATCGGGACCTTCCAAGAAGTCGCGCGCACGACCTTCGTGCGCCGGGCGTTCGAGCTGCTCACGGGCCGCGAGACGCGGCTCATCTCGTTTTCCGACGATATGGACGGGCTGCGCAAAGTGCCGGGCAACATTCCGAACGGCGACATGCTCGAAGCGCATTTGCAAAAGCCATTGACGCGCGTGCCGGACCCGTTCGGCGAGCATGAGAGCTTCGCCCACCACAACAATGCGCGCCTGCGCGCCTTCCTCGACCAGTTCGGTTTCGACTATGAGTTTCGTTCGGCGACGGAGGAATATACGTCCGGCCGCTTCGACGCGATGCTGATGCGGGTTCTGGAAAAATACGACGCCGTGATGGACGTCATCCTGCCGACCATCGGCGATGAACGCAAAGCAACGTACTCGCCCTTTTTGCCGATCTCGCCGTCGACGGGCCGCGTTCTTTACGTTCCGATGCTCGAACGCGACGCGAAAGCGGGCACCGTCGTTTTTGAAGACGAGAACGGCGAGCGCGTGCAAACGTCGGTCGCGGGCGGGGCGGTCAAACTCCAGTGGAAAGCGGACTGGGCGGGCCGCTGGTTCGCGCTCGGCGTCGACTATGAAATGGCGGGCGAGGATCTGACGGAATCGGTCAAGCTCTCCTCACGGATCGTTCGCGCGCTCGGCGGCGAGCCGCCCGAAGGCTTCAATTATCAGCTCTTCCTCGACGAGGAGGGCAAGAAGATCTCCAAGACGAAAGGCAACGGCATCTCGATCGACGAGTGGCTGACCTACGCCTCGCCGGAGAGCCTGGCGACTTACGTCTACCAAGCGCCGAAGAAAGCCAAGAAGCTCTATTTCGACGTCATCCCCAAAGCCGTCGACGATTACTGGGCGTTCGTTGAGAAGTATAAAGAGCAAACCGGCAAGGCGGCGCTCGACAACACCGCGTGGCACATCCATGAGGGCGCGCCGCCGGCGCGCACGCCGCCGGTCTCGTTCGCGCTTTTGTTGAACCTCGTCAGCGCGGCCGGCGCGGCGGACGCCGAGGTCCTGCGCGGGTTCGTGCGCAAATACCGCCCCGACGCCGACGAGGCGGAATACGCGGCGGCGGAAGGCATGATCGATTTCGCCGGGCGCTATTTCGAAGCCTTCGTCAAACCGAAGAAAGTCTTCCGGGCGCCGAGCGACGTTGAACGGGCCGCCTTAGAGAGGCTCGCCGCCCGCCTGCGCGACATCGGCGACGACGCCGACGAAGACGCTTACCAAACGGCGGTCTTCGACGCCGGCAAAGCCCAGAACTACGCCAACATCCGCGACTGGTTCAAAGGCCTCTACGAAGTCGTCTTCGGCCAACCCGAAGGCCCCCGCATGGGCCCCTTCGTGAAGATCTACGGCGCGACGGCGACGGCGGAGATGATCGAAGGCGCGCTTGCGCGCAGCGACGCGGCGTAGCCGCGAGCACGGCTTTGGGGGCGGCGGCGCCGGCTCATTGCGCACGCGTCGGCGCCGCCGTCTACGCCTTCTCATTCATCGCCTGACAAGGTCGTTCCGCAGCAAGAAACGGCCGTCGAAGCGGGCGGGCGCGCCGATATTGTCGGAGAACTCGCCCGCGTAGGGGCCGCGCTCGACGTGGATGTGCAGGTGCGGTTCGGTCGTGTTGCCGGAATTGCCGATTAGTCCGAGGTCGTCGCCGACGTCGACGGCGTCGCCGGTCTCGACTGCGACCGAGCCGTTTTGCAAATGCGCGATCAGTACGGTGACGTCGTCGCAGTTGAGCGCGATCATATTGCCCGCCGGCGTCTCCCGGTCGGATTGCGCGCCGTCGGCGTCCGGCAATCCGTCGCGCGCAAACGCGACCGTCCCGGCGCAGGGCGCGACGACCTGCGCGCCCCAAATTGCGTAGTCTTCATTCGTGCGCGGCGGAAACCGGTTCGCGCGCAGGCCCGCGGCGTTGATTGCGATGACGTCGACGGCGTAGCGCTGCGTCGGCGAGACGACGTGGTAGTTCAAGGCCTCGCTCGCGCCGCCATGGCCGACGACGAAGAGCCCGCCCTTTAGCGGAAAGGAAAGGTCCACGACCGGTTCGTCGTTCGGCGGGCGAAAACCCTGCACTGAAAGCGCAAGCGCGGCCCCGAACAACAGCCCGAGGACGACGGTGAAGACCTGACCGATCCGATTAAAGATCCCGCCCGGCCCCGTCGGCGTGCGCCAGAAGGTCGCCAAGAACCGGATTAGTCCGACCGCGACGAGCCCCGCGGTGACATATCGCAGCCAGAAGATCCCGAAGGCCCACGGCCCCGCGACCAGCAGGAAGCCGAGAATGGCGGTGAGCGACAAGCCGATCAACGCGTCGCTCACCGGTCCGCGCACGCCGAACCACGCGCGGTACGCGCCCGTCGCGAACGCGATGCCGAAAACGAGCGGCAAAACGATCATCACGATCGTCGGAATTAATGTCGCCATCGATCGCCCCCTTTTGCTTAGCCCAGTTATTCACCGCAGCTTAACGCGATCGCGGGCGGGGAAACCAATCGGGCGGCGCCATTTCAAAGCCCGCAAACTCAAAGCCGGGGGCGACCGTGCATCCGACGAGCGTCCAGCGGCCGAGGCTTTCGGCGGCCTGCCACGCGTGCGCCGGAACGACGGCCTGCGGTTCCTCGCCGGACGCGAGCGTCGGGCCGAGGCGCACGCTGCGGCAGTCGACGCCGTTTTCAGAGATCGACAAGGCGAGCGGCCCGCCGGCGTACCAATGCCAAACCTCAGCGGCGTCGACGCGGTGCCAGTGGGACGCCTCGCCGGCTTTCAACAGGAAATAAATGGCGGTCGACGCGGCGCGCGCCGCGCCCGCCTTGTCGTCGCGAAACGTCTCCCGGTACCAGCCGCCTTCCGGGTGCGGGGCCAAGTCGAGGCGCGCGATCACCGCGTCCGCCGTCAGGGCGTCGTCCATGGCCCGATCTCCCAAAAACGTGCGCCGTTCGCGCGTGAGTCGTCATACGCGCGCAACCGCGCTATAGTAAAACAAACGCGGCGAAGGGGACGCAGCGATGGTGTTGAGCCGATTGACGGGCGACGGGGGCGGCGCGGCCAGCGAAACCGACATGCCGGGCGGCACGGTCCGGCTGTCTTTTCCGGTTTATTTCGTGCGTCACGGGCAAACCGACTGGAATGCGGCGCGCCGCTTTCAAGGCCACACGGACGTGCCGCTGAACGACGTCGGACGCGGCCAAGCGCGTCGCAACGGCCGGCGGCTCGCCTGTCGCCTGTTCACGCCCGAATCGCTGACTTTTTATGCCAGCCCCCTGTCGCGCGCGACCGAGACGTTGGAAATCATGCTCAACGCGCTCGGCATGCGCGGCGCGTCTTACGAAACCGACGAGCGCTTGATCGAGATCGATCTCGGCGATTGGAACGGCAAGACGCCGCAAGAAATCAATTCGGAAGACCCGGGCGTTTTCGAAGAGCGCGAAAAAGACAAATGGCGTTACGTCGTGCCGGGCGGCGAGAGCTACGAGAACGCCGCCGACCGCACGCGCGCCTTTCTTGAGGAACTGCGCGGGCCCTGCCTCATTGCGGGGCACGGCGCGTCCGGTCGCTTATTGCGCGGCTATTTGACCGGCATGGCGCGCGACGCCGTGCCGCTACTCAAAGCCCCGCAGGATAAGGTCTTCCGGCTTTCGGGCGGCCGAGAGGCCGCGGTTTAGGGCCTTTTCGGCGGGCCGCCGGCCGCATGCGCGCCGCAATGCTGTGCTTGACGCGCGAATCCGCGGAGACAGTATTTTAAGGCCGGCGCGTTAGCCATGAATTCTAATGCGTCGAGACGGGCGGGCTCGCGGTTGCGCGACGGCGCGCCCCGTCGACACAAGGGACGCCGAATGACGGCCCCACGGCCGTCTCGCGTCATCGGAAAGGCGGCCATGCAAGACGCGGCCACAAAAGCCGGATCGATTTCCTCCGCGCCAGCCGCGCGCGTTTCCCCATCGCCGCCGAACGCCGGATGGCGTATCTTCATGAATAAGGATGTCCTCCGGGCGACGCCCCTGGACGTTTGTCGAATTTCACCCCGTTTTCGCTTGCGCCCCGCACCCTACCGCCCACATCATGAGACGTGTCGGCCGAAGAGGGTCTCGACGGCGTTCGCGTGCGTCTGTCTACAGGCGACCGACAGGCTAAGCGGGGCCTTCATCATCTTCGGCTGCGAGCAACGTGAGCGTTAACCATGACCGGCGATAATTTGGACGTATTCGACCTTTTTTCGGAGAGCTACCAGCAGGTGCGCCAGGAAGGCATGAGCCTTCGCGATTACCTCCTCGCCGCACGCGACGACGAGATGCTCTACGCATCCCCCGCCGAGCGCATGGTGAAGGCGATCGGCGAACCCGAGATGGTCGACACGTCGAAAGACCCGCGGCTCGCGCGCATCTTCTTTAACCGGACGATCCGGCGCTACGCGGCGTTCGAAGGCTTTTACGGCATGGAAGACACGATCGAACGGATCGTCTCGTTCTTCCGCCACGCCGCGCAAGGCCTCGAAGAAAAACGCCAGGTGCTCTACCTTCTGGGACCCGTCGGCGGCGGCAAGTCCTCGCTCGCCGAACGCTTAAAGGACCTCATGGAGGTTCATCCGATCTATGTTCTCAAAGCCGGCGACGAGGTGTCTCCGGTCTTCGAAAGCCCGCTCGGGCTCTTTCAGTCCGACGCGCTGAAATCGCTCCTGGAAGATAAATACGCCATCGAAAAGCGGCGCCTGACGGGATTGATGAGTCCGTGGGCGGTCAAACGCCTCGACGAATTCGGCGGCGACATTTCGAAATTCGAAGTCGTGCGGATGTTCCCGTCCAAGCTGCGCCAGATCGGCGTGACGAAAACCGAACCCGGCGACGAGAACAATCAGGATATTTCCGCGCTGGTCGGCAAAGTCGACATCCGCAAGCTGGAACATTTTAGCCAGGACGACACGGACGCCTATTCTTATTCGGGCGGGCTGTGCCGCGCGAACCAGGGCCTCCTGGAATTCGTCGAAATGTTCAAAGCGCCGATCAAAGTGCTTCACCCGCTCCTGACGGCGACGCAGGAAGGCAACTATGTCGGCACCGAAGCGCTGGGGCCCATCCCGTTCCAAGGGATCATCCTCGCGCACTCCAACGAGAGCGAATGGGTCCAGTTTCGCAACAACAAGTCGAACGAAGCGTTCCTTGACCGGATCAACGTCATCAAGGTGCCCTATTGCCTGCGCGTCACCGAAGAGCGGTTGATCTACGAGAAACTGCTGGCCCACTCCGAATTGGCCGGCGCGGCCTGCGCGCCCGAAACGTTGCAGCTGCTCGCCCGGTTCTCCGTGCTGACGCGGTTGCGCGAGCACGAGAATTCGAACCTCTATTCGAAGCTGCGCGTCTATGACGGCGACAAGCTGAAAGACACCGACCCGAAAGCCAAGTCGCACCAGGAATATCGCGACGCCGCGGGCATCGACGAAGGCATGGACGGGATTTCCACCCGCTTCGCCTACAAGGTCCTTTCCGAGACGTTCAACTTCGACACCGACGAAGTCGCCGCCGATCCCGTGCACCTGATGTACGTCCTCGAAAACGCCATCAAGCGCGAGCAGTACCCGGACGAAGTTGAGAAGAAGTACCTGGACTTCATCAAGTCCGAGCTTTCGAAACGCTACGCGGAATTCATCGGCAACGAGATCCAGAAAGCGTATCTCGAAAGCTATTCCGAGTACGGTCAGAACCTCTTCGACCGCTATATCGCCTTCGCAGACGCCTGGATCGAAGACCAGGACTTCAAAGATCCGGATACAGGCCAACTCCTCGACCGCGCGACGCTCGACGGCGAGTTGTCGAAGATCGAAAAGCCGGCCGGCATCGCGAACCCGAAAGACTTCCGCAATGAAGTCGTCAAGTTCGCGCTCCGGGCGCGCGCCAACAATGAAGGCAAGAACCCGCGCTGGACGTCCTACGAAAAGCTGCGCAGCGTCATCGAAAAGCGTATGTTCAGCCAAGTGGAGGACTTGCTGCCGGTTATCTCGTTCGACTCAAAGAAAGACTCAGAGACGGCCGAGAAGCACGACAGCTTCGTCGCCCGCATGGAAGAACGCGGCTACACGCCCCGCCAGGTCCGCCGGCTCGTCGAGTGGTATATGCGGGTGAACAAGGCGGGGTGATTTGGGGCTGGGGCTCCAAATCACGAGAGGCTCGACGCCAATGCAATTATGATCGCCGGCTCGGGTTGGAAAAAGGATGGTGCAAATTCGGTATTCGTTCTTCGGGGTGCTTCCTAGGGCGAAGATTTTCAAGACGAGGAGCGGGCCCGGCGATCACTACTCGCTTGATACACGGAGGCGTGACCTGCCTATGTCGTCCAGATCATCCCGGTCGACCGCCATTCAAGACGCCGAGGACTTCCAATAGTGTCTCGGTTTCGCCGGCACGGCGTTCCCGCCGCTTCGTTGGCCGCCGTTTTCGTGCTCGCCTTCGCCGCATACGACTGGGTCCAATTCCGTGCGTACATGAACGACACGGCCTATTTCGAGTTGGATTGGGGACGGTACATCTCGATTTTTGCCGTCTCTTTTGTCGCGGTACTCGTAACATTTTTCCTTAGCGCAGCCAGGAAGACCCGCTGAGTGACGCAGTTCCACTTCATCGATCGACGCAAGAACCCGAAGGGCAAGTCCCTCGGCAACCGCCAGCGGTTTCTCAAGCGCGCCCGTGCGCAGATTAAAGACGCCGTCAACAAATCCTTGCGCGACCGATCGCTGAAGGAGCTCGACAAGGGCGAGAAGATCACCATCCCCTCAAAGTCGACGAAGGAGCCGCGCTTCCGCCTCGACGGCGAGGCCGGCAAACGCCAGGGCGTCCACCCCGGCAACAAGGAATTCTCTGAAGGCGATAAGCTCCGCAAACCCCCGAAAGGCGGCGGGCGCGGACGCGGCAAAGAAGCGAGCGACTCAGGCGACGGCGAAGACGACTTCTCGTTCACGCTGACGCAGGACGAATTCCTCGACATCTTCTTTGAGGACCTTGAGCTGCCGAACCTCGTCAAACGCTCGCTGAAAGAAATCAAATCCTACGCCTTCAAACGCGCGGGCGTGACGGTCGTCGGGTCGCCGACGAACCTCAACCTCGTGCGCACGATGCGCAATGCGCACGGCCGCCGCCTCGCCCTCGGCCGTCCGTCCACGAAGGAAATGAACGAGCTCAAGGCCCGTCTTTTCGAACTTGAACGCATCTCGGCGCCGAGCGAAGACGAAGTCGCGGAGAAGAAAACCGTCATCGCGCGCCTGGAGGAAATGGAGCGCCGCCGACGCTGGGCCCCCTACATCGACCCCCTGGACGTGCGCTACAACGCATTCGAGCCGACGCCCGTTGAGACGACCGCGGCGGTGATGTTCTGCCTGATGGACGTCTCCGGCTCCATGGGCGAGCGCGAGAAAGACCTCGCCAAGCGCTTCTACATGCTCCTCTATCTCTTCTTAAAGCGCCGCTACGAGAAGGTCGACGTCGTTTTTATTCGGCACACGCACCATGCCGAAGAGGTCGACGAGGAAACGTTCTTCTATTCGCGCCAGTCGGGCGGGACCGTCGTTTCGACGGCCCTTGAGAAGATGCTTGAGGTCCAGGCGGACCGCTACCCGTCGCAGGACTGGAACATCTACGTCGCCCAAGCCTCGGACGGATACACGCAGTCGGGCGACGCCAAACGCTGCGTCGAGATCCTCGACGAAAGCGTCATGCCGATTTCTCAGTACTACGCCTATATCGAAATCCTCGACGAGCGTGAGCTGGAAGTCTTCTCTTCAGACGATAGCGGCGCCGAGCTATGGCGGGCCTACCGCACCTTCGGCCCCAAATGGGACCATTTCGCGCAGACCCGTATCGCCCGACCGCAGGACATCTTCCCGGTTTTCCGCGAGCTGTTTTCAAAGAACGCGACCGAGGCAGCGTAGGCGCGCTTGCGGGGCCGCAGCGTCCCGACGAATTGTTCCTACGCTGCAAAAGGTGTTAACAACTTCGCCTTAATCAGCGGTGAAACACGCGAGGGTTTTGAGTGCATGAGCCAACCGGCTGAAAAATCCGCCCTCCTATACGACGACTCAGAATGGACGTTCGCGCGTCTCAAGACCGCGTTCGACGCCATCGAAGAGATCGCGCTCAACGATCTGAAGCTCGACGTTTATCCGAACCAGGTCGAAATTATTTCCTCGGAGCAGATGCTGGACGCGTATTCCAGCCACGGCATGCCGCTCATGTACAACCACTGGTCGTTCGGCAAGCACTTCGCCCGCGACCAGCAGATGTACCAAAAGGGCTATCAAGGCCTCGCCTACGAGATCGTCATCAATTCGAACCCGTGCATCGCGTATCTGATGGAGGAAAATACGATGACGATGCAGGCGCTCGTCATGGCGCACGCCTCGTTCGGGCATAACCACTTTTTCAAGAACAATTATTTGTTCCGTCAGTGGACGGACGCCGACGGCATTCTGACCTATCTCGACTTCGCCAAAAAATATATCGCCAAGTGCGAGGACGAATACGGGTTCGAGGAGGTCGAACAGGTCCTCGACGCCGCGCATTCGCTGATGGACCAGGGCGTCTTCCGCTATCAGCGCCCGCCGCGGCTCAGCCAAGCCGACCAGTTAGCGCGCCTCGCCGCACGCATGGAGCACGAACGCGAGACCTTCAACGACATTTGGCGCACGCTGCCGAACACCGAGGAACGCGAAGAAGACGCTGAGGAACGCCAAGCGGAAGTCCGCAACATTCAGTTGCCGGAAGAAAACCTCCTTTACTTCATCGAGAAGGCGTCGCCGACGCTGCGGCCGTGGCAGCGCGAACTCGTGCGCATCGTCCGCAACATCTCGCAGTACTTCTACCCGCAAAAGCAGACTAAAGTGATGAACGAGGGCTGCGCGACCTTCGTGCACCACTACATCATGAACGCCCTTTATGACGCCGGCCGCATCGACGAGGGCGCGATTATGGAGTTCCTCCATTCGCATTCCTCCGTCGTCTTTCAGCCGGGCTTTGACGACCCGCGCTATTCCGGCATCAATCCGTATGCGCTCGGATTTGCGATGATGGAAGATATTCGCCGCATGGCCGAGGCGCCGACGGCGGAGGACCATGAGTGGTTTCCGCATATTGCGGGCGCACATGCGCGCGGCCACGATTGGCGCGATATTCTAAAAGATGCGTGGGCGGAATACCGCGATGAGAGCTTCATCCTGCAATATCTCTCGCCGACGGTGATGCGCCAATTCAAGTTGTTCGCACTCGCCGACGACGCCTCGGACGCGCATATCGACGTTGCGGCGATCCATGACGAGCGCGGTTTCCGCCGTGTGCGCGAAACGCTCGCCGGCATGTACGACCTCGGCGCGCGTGAGCCGAACATTCAGGTCGTCGCCGCGGACCTCGACGGCGACCGTCGCCTCGTCCTGCGCCATACGCCGCGCGAAGGCCGCACGCTCGACGCACAGACGAAAGAAGACGTTTTGTGGCAAGTCCACCGGCTATGGGGCCATGAGGTCGAGTTGACCGAAGAGGAGTGACCGGCCCGGCAGCCGCTTAGCGCGGCTCGGGCGTCTTCTCGGCGCTGATCATCGGACCGCTGAACGTCAGGGACCGTCGACCGAGGCTAAGAGCCCCCGGCGCGTGTCGACTTTATTGTCGAGCAAATCGTTCCAAATAGCGGCGACATTCGCGGCGCCGGCAATGCGCTCCACGGCGATGATGTCTTTTACGCCCTGGGCGAGTTGAGCGCACGCCATGGCGATCTTCCCGGCGAAAACGCCTGCGCCCCACTCCTCATTGCGTTTGGCGACCTGGGCGGGCGCAAAGAAAAACGTCGGACGGGCGCCGGGAAGCGATTTATCGACCCGCCGGTCGCCTTCCCAATGCGTGGCGCCGACGAGACAGCTTTGGACCAATTGATCGCCAAAGTGGCGGTGCAGTTTTTCCGTAAGCGACCGATTGCCCGACATGTCGACGTAGATCGTCGGCTTCGCCGCATCGATGCGGTCTTCGTTCCCATAGGCGACGACGGCGTCGCAACAGTTCAGCGCGTCGACGAATGCGGCGTTTTTCTGCGACGTGACGCCGACGACGGCGACGTTCGCGTCGGCGTCGTCGTGCGCTAATTTGGCGAGACCGAACCCGGTTTTGGACGAGACCGATCCGATAACGAGCTGATCGGCCCCGAACCAATTATTATCGACCAAAAAGTCGTATATAATGTAGGAGGTGCCGAACAGCGGAAACAACAAACACCGCTCATCTTCCAGCGTCGACAAAAAATCAGGTTCGGCTTGCGTTCGACGATATTGGTTATAAAGCGCCGGCAAGGCGGCCCGATGCGGCGTTGCGTCCATAAAGCTGTCGTCGCGCGTTTTACCGACGGTAAGCGTCGCGTGGCTCGCCATCGGGAAGAACCCCCAAAGACGTTCGCCGACGCTGATCGCCGGACTATTGGAGTCGACGACGTCCGCCATCCCCCAGACCGGAACGATCCCGTAGGGCGCCGCAGCCGGGTAGAAGTCCCAGTATCGCAGCGACGCGCCGGTTATGGCGTACGAAACGTTGTTGGCCGTCAGCGCAAATCGATCGACGGCCACGCGGATTTGGTCCGGGCCCAACGCGTCAGCGGACCGCTCTACAATCCTCGTCGTGCGGATGGTCTCACGATCGACCCAAATCTCCGTGATCGTCGTCATAAGGCGGCGTCTCCCCGGGTCGGTTCCCGTCTTTCGTTTGACCGCGACGCGGCGTTCGGACGCGCGCCTCCCAATGCTAGCCCTCTAAGGCCGACAGCCGCACGGGCGTTGGCGCGGCGCGTTCAGCGACCACGACACGATCCGCCGTAGGCCTCTCTGTAGGGCTTGTCGAAACAGGCGATTAGGCCGTCGACGACGTCGATGTTCTGGGGTTTGGCGATCATCTCCCGCCAATTGGGAAACATCGCCGCAACGTCCGGGTTCGCTTCAAAATACGCGCGCTTTTCCGCGATTTCCTCTGTCGACGGCGCCATCGCCGCCAATCGGTTGCGCGCGGCTTGAAGGCCGTCGCGGTCGCGCTGGAGAAACGCGATCGTCGCGTCGACATATTGGTCCCAGTCGTCGCCTTGCGCGCCGGGTCCGACTTCGTACGAGCCGGCGAAAAAAGCGAGGGCCCGGTCCGTACGGTCGACGCCCGCGAAGACCTGGCCTGCGTGCCAGCGCAATATGCGGTGCGCCTCCGGCGGTTTGGGTACGGAGAATTGAATATACGCCGAAATGAGAACGCCCGCGCCGTCCTCGCAGCCGTCACGGCTGGAGACCGCGCGCCAGCCGCCGTCAAGGTCCTGGTCAAAGGCCCCTTGCTCCATCTCCAGATACGCCTGCAATGCGTCGGCGTCGACGCTGCATGCTGATAAAGCGTTCCGGTCCGCCGGCGATAAGGCGAGAAATGCGGCGCTCGCGGCCGCCAAGAGGGCGATCATGTCCGGCTCCTATTCAATCCTCTGCGCGCTCGTCCCTGCCGAAGTTCGGCGCCGCGGTCTCCTGGCCGGCGTCCACGATGGCGCGGCGCAGCGCCCGGCCGCGTTTAAACGCATCCTCCAGCGCCTCGGCGTCGCCCCAACGGATCGCCCGTTGAAGGACGAAGAGTTCCTCCGTGAACCGACCAAGGACTTCGAGAACCGCGTCGCGATTGTTCAAAAAGACGTCGCGCCACATAACCGGGTCGGAGGCGGCGATACGGGTGAAGTCGCGAAAGCCGCCGGCGGAATATTTGACGATCTCGGCCTCTTCGACGGTCTCTAGATCGTCCGCCGCGCCGACCAGGGTGAATGCGATCAAGTGCGGCAGGTGGCTCGTCACGGCGAGCGCAAGGTCGTGGTGGCGCGCGTCCATAATCTCGACGCGCGCGCCGACGGCCGACCAGAGGGCGGCGACGCGCCCGACGGCGGCTTTATAGGCGGCGTCGTCGCGGTCAAGCGGCGTAAGGATGCACCAGCGGTCTCGGAAGAGCGTCGCGAAACCCGCATCCGGACCCGATTGCTCCGTACCCGAGACCGGGTGGCACGGCACGAAGGCTAGGCCCGACGCGGCGGCGGCGGCGGCGGCGACCGCGCCCTTGACCGAGCCGACGTTGATGACGGTTGCTCCCGGCGCGGCAGCGCCCTCAAGCGCTTTCGTGACGGCCGGCGTCGCGCCGACCGGCGTTGCGAGGATCACAAGGTCCGCCGCACCCGCAGCCGTCGCGAGGTCGGCCGCGGCGGCGTCGACGACGCCGATTTCAACGGCGCGCGCCGCGGCTTTTTCATCCGTATCAAAACCGACGATGCGGCCCGCGAGGCCCGCCGCCCGCATGGCGCGCGCCAGGGAGGAGCCGATCAGCCCGACGCCGACGAGGCAAACGGCGTCGAATCGCGCCGATGCGGTCATGAAAACCGCTCCGTCAGCAGATCGATCAAGCGCGCGTTCGCCGCCGTCGACCCGATCGACAAGCGCAACGACGACGGCAATCCGTAAGCCGCCATTTCGCGCACCGCGACGCCCCGTTCGGCGAGCCAGGCGCGCGTTGCGCCGGCCGCCTCGGGGCTGGCGAAATGCGCCAGGATAAAATTCGCCGCGCTCGGCGTCGCGTCGATGCCGAGCGCGCCGAGCGCCTGGGCGAGGCGCGCGCGCTCACGCCGATTGTGATCGCGGTTGCGCGCCACGAAATCGACGTCGCCGACCGCCGCGACGCCGGCCGCGATCGCCGGCGCGGAGACGTTGAACGGCCCGCGAATGCGGTTCAACGCGTCGGCGACGGCGGCCGGGCAATAGGCCCAGCCGAGCCGCAAACCGCCGAGGCCGTAAATCTTCGAAAACGTCCGGGTCATGACGACGTTGTCCGCGGCGTCGACAAGCGCGGCGCCGGTCTCGTAATCGGGCGCGTCGAGATATTCGGCGTACGCTGCGTCGACGACGAGAAGGACGTCGTCGCGCAATCCGGCGTGGAGGCGCGCCAAGTCGTCTGCGGGCAAGTATGTGCCGGTGGGATTGTTCGGGTTGGCCAGAAAGACGATGCGCGTCGTCTCGTCGACCGCCTCAAGGATTGCGTCGACGTCCGCCGTCAACGCGCGTTCCGGCGCAACGCGCACGTCGGCGCCGCACGCCTGCGCGGCGATCGCGTACACCAAAAAGCCATGCGCGGTTTGGACGACGGCGTCGCCGGGCCCGGCGTAGGCGCGCGCGAGGAGCTGCAATAATTCGTCCGATCCCGCGCCGCAGACGATCCGCGCGGCGTCGAGGTCATGCGCCTCGGCGAGCGCCTCGCGCAAGGCCGTCGCGCCCCCGTCCGGGTATTCGTGCAAGGCGCCTTGTGCGGTCGCGTACGCATCCATCGCGGCCGGCGACGGTCCGAGGGCGGACTCGTTGGCGGACAACTTGTAGACGGGTACGGGGGCGCGCGCGGCCGCCGGCGCACCGGGCACGTAGGGCGCAACATCCAAAACGCCGGGTTTGGGTTGGGGGGCCGTCATCGGCGCTCCTCGTCACAAGCCGCGCGTTCGCCTTAGCGGGCCGCCCGCGCCGCCTCAA
>JBCCZS010000037.1:0-19145 GCA_039187035.1 Pseudomonadota bacterium
GCCCGCGTATGCCGGCGTCAATGGAACAAAGAATGCGCATGGAACCCGTCAGTCGCGCGTCGCGATATTTTCACACCCGCCCATGTCGGCGCGCAAGGCGTCCGGCACGCCGATCGTCCCGTCCGCTTCTTGATAATTCTCCATCACCGCAACGAGCGCGCGGCCGACCGCAAGCCCCGAGCCGTTCAGCGTATGCGGGAAACGCAGCGCTTTCTCCCCGGCGACGCGCATGCGCGCGGTCATTCGGCGGGCTTGGAAATCGCCGCAATTAGAACAGGACGAGATCTCGCGATACCGGCCCGGCCCCGGCAACCAAACATCAAGATAGTAGGTTTTGCGCGCGCTGAACCCCATGTCGCCGACGCATAGCGTCATCGTTCGGAACGGCAGCTCGAGCCGTTTGAGGACGTCCTCGGCGCACGCCGTCATGCGCTCATGCTCCTCGGTCGACGCCTCCGGCGCGACGATCGAGACGAGTTCGACTTTGGTGAACTGGTGCTGACGGATGAGACCGCGCGTGTCGCGCCCCGCCGCGCCGGCCTCGGACCGAAAACAAGGCGTGTGCGCGGTAAAACGCAACGGCAACGTCTCTTCGTCCAAGACGGCGTCGCGCACGAGGTTGGTCAGCGAGACTTCCGACGTCGGGATCAGCCAGTGCTCGCCGGTCGTCCGGAACAGGTCCTCGGCGAATTTGGGCAATTGGCCCGTGCCGTAGACCGCGTCGTCGCGCACCAGGAACGGCGGCGCGGTTTCTTCGTACCCGAACGTCTCGGTGTGCAGATCCAGCATGAACGCAGCGAGCGCGCGCTCCAATCGCGCAAGCCCCGCGCGCAGGACGGCGAAGCGCGACCCGGACATTTTCGCGGCGGTCTCAAAATCCAATAGCCCTAACGCCTCGCCGAGATCGACATGGTCGCGCGCGCCGTCGGCCGAGCGCGGTTCGCCCCAGCGGCGGATTTCGACATTCTCGTCTTCGTCGGCGCCGTCGGGCGCGTCGTCGGCTGCCGCGTTCGGCAGCGCCTCGAGGATCGCGCGGATCGCGTCGCGCCGTTCGCGCTCCTCGGCCTCGACCTGCGGCATGCGCTCTTTAACGGCCTCGACTTCGGCCATCAGGGCACGGAACGCCTCTTCGTCGCCCTGGGCTTTGGCCGCGCCGATTTTCTTCGAGGCCGCGTTGCGGGTCGCCTGGAGGTCGTTGAGCGCGGCGGTGCGCGCGCGGGCTTCGCGGTCGAGCGTTAAGATCTCTTCGGCGCGGGCGGGCAGGCCGCGGCGCGCCAAGGCGGCGTCAAACGCGGCCGGGTCGTTTCGAATGGCGGCGAGGTCGTGCATGGCTCCGCGCTATAGGGGCTTCGCCGGCGCCGGTCCACAGCAAGAGCCGTCAGGCGGGTTGCGTCTTGGCTTTCTTTTCCGCGAGCGTCACGGACCAGATCGAGACCTCGTAGAGCAGAAAAATCGACAAGCCGAGCGCGAGCTGGCTGAACGGATCCGGCGGCGTCAGAAACGCCGCAACGATAAAAATGCCGACGACCGCCAGGCGCCGGTTCTTTTTCAACCCCTCCGACCCGAGGACCCCGGCGCGCGCCAGCAACGTCAAAAAGACAGGCAATTGGAACGCAAAGCCGAAGGCCAAAATCAACGTGGTCACCAGCGAGAGATAATCCCCGACGCGGGTCAACAACTCAAAATCGGCCGGCGCGGCGTCGCCCGCCTGCGCCTCGAAGCCGACGGCGAAGCGCATGACGAACGGCATCATCACGAAGTAAACGAGCCCCGCGCCGACGCCGAACAAGACCGGCATCGCGGCCAAGAACGGCGCCGCGGCCTGTTTTTCATTGTTGTAAAGCCCGGGCGCGACGAACCGATACGCTTGGTAGGCGAGCATGGGCGAGGCGAGCACGACGCCGCCGAACACGGCGAGCCGCACCCGCGTGAAGAAGAACTCCAGCGGCGCGAAGTAAAGCGTCGGGTCTTTGCCGCCGTCCGCCGCGCTGACCGCGTTCACAAACGGAACGATCAGCACATTGAAGATCTGTTCGGAAAACGCGAAGCACACCGCAAAGGCGACGCCGATCGCGACGATGGAAACGATCAACCGCTCGCGCAGTTCCGTCAGATGGTCGATCAACGGCGCGGCGGACGCCGCGACTTCGTCTTCGGGTTCATTTGCGGCTGCGGCGGGCGCGCCGTCGGCCGGCGTCGCGGCCGGCGGGTTCGACGCGTTCGCCATGTCAGACGCGCTCGGCGTCGCCGGGGGGCGTCGCTTCAGCGGCGGCGTCGGTTTCGGCGGGCGCCTCTTCGGGCGACGCGGCGGGCGTTTCGGTTTTCGGGGCGGCCGGCGCGGCGATCGGTTTCATGACGGCGTCGCGAACTTCCGCCGCTTCGTCGCGCAACGCGTCGCCGACGGGCGCGACGGCGTTTTCGATCTCGCGCTTGGCTTCCGCGATCGGATTATCGTTTTTCAGCGTCTCGATCTCTTTGCGGAGCTCTTCCATTTCCGCCTCGCGCGCCATCTGGTCGAAGGCGGCGCGGAACTCGTCCGCCAGCCGGCGCGCCTGGGCGACGAACCCGCCGGCGGTGCGCATCAATTTCGGCAAGTCCTTCGGGCCGACGACGACGAGCGCCAAGACGGCGACGACCATCAACTCGAAGAAGCCGAATTGCGGCAAAAGGCTCATGGCGTGCCTAGCGTTTCCCGCACGCGCGGCGGGCGGGCGTTACGACGACGAGGCGTCTTTTTTGACCGGGTCTTCGACCGGCTCCGCGACGGGCTCGGCGACAGGCTCTGCAACGGGCGTGACGTCGGACGCCGCGGCGGCTCGGTCCTCAAGGCTCGGCTCGTCTTCCTGAAGACCTTTCCGGAAGCTTTTGATGCCCTTGGCGAAATCGCCCATGAGCGCGGAGATCTTCCCGCCGCCGCCGAACAGAAGCAGCGCCAGGACGAGGATGATCAGAATTTGCCAGGGGCCGATCGCCATGTGGGTTCTCGCCGGTTCTTGTTGTCGCTCGCTCACACTTAATGCGCGCGCACGCGGCGTACAACGGCCGGGCGCGGCGCGCGGCGAACCCTACACCGGCGGCGGTTAACGCTCTGCGTCCGGGTCCGTCGCGTCGCTCTCTTCGGCCATAAAGTCTTGGGCGAACTCGGTTTCGGCCCCCTCGCCGGCGTCGTCCGGATCGACGTCGTCGTCGGCGTCGCGCGGGGTCGGCACCTGAAAACCCGGCGGCAGGCGCGCGTCGAGAAGGCCCGCAGCCTTCAGATCGGCCATGCCCGGCAGATCGCCGACGGCGGCAAGGCCGAAATGTTCCAAAAAGGCCGGCGTCGTCCCGTAAAGAACCGGCCGGCCCGGCGCGTCCTTGCGCCGCCCGCGCAGCCGCACCCAGCCGATCTCCAACAGCTGGTCGAGCGATCCCTTCGACACCGCGACGCCGCGCACGTCTTCGATGTCGGCGCGCGTGCAGGGCTGGTGGTAGGCGATGATCGCCAGCGTCTCGAGGGCCGCGCGCGACAGCCTGCGCGGCTCGACTTTCTCTTTCGTCAGAACGTGGGAGACGTCCGGCGCGGTCACGAACGCCCACCGCCCGCCGAGCGCCTTCAGATTGACGCCGCGGTTCTCGTATTGCGCGCCGAGCGTCGCCAGGAGGTCTTTAACGGCGGCCCCGGCAGGCAATCGCTCGGCGATGACCTTTTCCGCCAGCGGCTCGCTCGCGGCGAACAACAGCGCCTCCAGCATGCGTAAATGCGCGGCCGTATCCGCCGCCGTCCACTCGAAAGGCGCGTCGGCTTCGGGCCGCGCGTCTTCTGTGGCCGCGCCTACGGCCTCGTCGCCCGCATCGGCGTCTCCAGCGTCTGTCGCGTCTACCGCACCGTCCGCGTCCTGGGGGTCGCCCGCCATCATCGCCACGAGGCGCTCTTGCGCGGCGTGGGCGTCGAGGCCCGCAAGATCAGCCGCGGGCGCGGGGTCCGCAGCAAGCGTTTCATGTTCGGAGGCCTCGTCGAGGGCCCTATCGTCGAGCGCGGTCATGGGACCAGCCCCTCCTTCGTCGTCGTGGCGTCGCTATGCGAGGATCAAGGACGCGGCTATTCGGCGGCCGCGACAATGCTCGGTTCGGCCGCCGGGGATCCGGCCTCCGAGCCGGCGGCGCGCGCCCGCAGATAAATCGGTTCGAAATGGTCGACCTGGCGCAAATCGATGCGCCCGTCCTTGGCGAACTCCAACGCCGCGTTGAAGGCGCTCGCAATCACTGAGGCGCGCGGCGCGTCGGCGTCCTCGTACGGGGCGACGGCTTCGAGCATCACCCAGGTCGGAATGTCGCCGAGAATGCGGGCGAGCCGCGCGCGCGCTTCTTCGATTTTGAAGACGCGCGGGGCCGGCGGGCGATAGGTCCGTTCAACCGTGGCGACACGCTGGCGCGCATAGGCTTTCAACAAGTCGTAAAGGTCCGCGCGCCAGTCGGCTTTGCGCAAAACGCGGACGCCTTCCGGCGCGCCGCGCGGGAGAAACTCCCGGCCGTATTGCGGCGCGGCGCCGAGCGTCTCGGCGGCCTTGCGCATCGCTTCCAGCCGCTGCAGCTGAAATGCGAGCCGCGCCGCCATCTCGTCGGCCGCGGGCTCGTCGCCGTCTTGCGCCGGCGTCGGGAGCAAAAGCTTCGATTTCAGGTAGGCCAGCCAGGACGCCATCACCAAATAGTCCGCGGCCAACTCCAACCGACGCGCCTTCGCCGCCTCGACGAAGGCGAGATACTGATCGACGAGCGCGATCATCGAGATCTGTCGAAGATCGACCTTCTGGCTGCGCGCTAAATCCAACAGAACGTCGAGCGGTCCGTCGTAGCCGTCGAGTTTGACGACGAGCGCGTCGCCGTCGTCATCGTCGGACGGATCGGTGCGGACCGGCGCGTCGAACGGCTCGTCGTCATCGGACGACGGCGTTTCGGCGGCCGCGCCGGGCTCTGGGGACTGATCGCTCACGGCCCGCACTCTACGGGCGATTCTACAAACGCGCCACGCGAAACCCGCCGCCGCGCAGCACCTAAAGGGATGCACAAGTATCGACGTGACGGCCCCCGCGCCTTGCGGAAACACAGGCGGTTAGCGCGGCGACTGGCGCCGGCGCGACGCGATTTGGTCTATGCGGCGACCGGTTTCAGGAGCGCCTCAAGATCGGCGCGTGCGGCGGCGAGATCGACGTCGCCTTTCGTTTGACGCGCGCGCGCCATGGCGAAGGCGCGGGCGGCGCGATCGTCGGCCTGCGGCGTCAACGGCGACGCGCCGTCCATAGCGTCGCGTTTTTGGTCGAGCGTCAGATTGCAAACGACCGCGACGTCACATCCCGCATCAAGCGCGCGCCTTGTTCTGTCGGCATAAGAACCGCTTAGCGCCTCCATTTTCAGATCATCACTGAAGAGAAGGCCGTCGAACGCGATCTCGCCGCCGATAACCTCGCCGACCACCTTTCGCGACAAAGTGCCGGGCGCGTCGGGGTCGATCGCCTCATAGACGACGTGCGCCGTCATGCCGGCCGGCGCGTCGCACAGGGCCTTGAACGGGGCGAAGTCGATCTCTTGCAAGTCGGCAAGCCGATCGCAGACGGTCGGCAGCGCCAGATGGCTGTCGCACGCCGCGCGGCCGAGCCCCGGCATGTGCTTGATCACGGGCACGACGCCCGCCGCCAAGTGCCCGTCAAGGACGGCGCGCCCCAACGCCGCAACCGCTTCCGGATGGCTGGCCAAGGTGCGGTCGCCGAGCGTTTGCGGGTCCGACCCCGGTTGCGCGACGTCGAGCGACGGGGCGCAATTGACGGTCACGCCGAGATCGCCGACGAGCCGCCCGAGCAGATAACCGTTGAGCCGCGCGGCCTCGCGCGCTTTCGCCGGATCGAGCCGCCATAACGCGCCGAAGGCGCCGGGCGCCGGATGCGCGGCGAACGCCGGCGGCTTCATCCGCGCGACGCGGCCGCCTTCCTGGTCGATCAAGATGGGGGCCGCGCGCCCGACGCTCTCGCGCAACGCGTCGCAACAGGCGCGCACCGCCTCTTCGTTTTCGCAATGGCGCGCGAAAAGAATGAACCCCCAGGGGTCGGCGTCACGAAAAAAGGCCCGCTCCTCGGTCGAAGGGAGCGGACCTTCGCAATCAAGGACGATCGCGGCCGGCGGCCGAGACGCCATGGCTGTCTAGACTTTCTTCACAAGGCAGTCTTGCCCGCGCTCTTTCAACCCGGCGCAGTACGCGCCCGCCTCGGCGGACGACGCGAACGGCCCGATGCGCACCCGGTAAAAGACGCCGCGCTCGCCGAGATCGGCGCGCTCCACGTCCCGCCCCTTGCCGCCGACATAATCGCCGAGCCGCATCGACAGGCCGGCCCAAAACTGATCCGCCTCGCCGGTCGACTTAAACGCGCCGACCTGGACAACATGGCTGCCCGACAAGGCGTTCAGACCGCGCGAGGCCGTCGCCGTTGGCGCGGGCACTTCCGGCGGGTCGTTTGATGCAGCGACCGCGGCCGACGCGGCCGCAGAGGGGTCCGGAATGGAGATCGTGCCGCTGTCCTGCGTATCGACCGTGGCGGCGGGCGTTGCGGGCTGGGGCCTCGGCTTGACCGTTTCAACGACCTCTTCCGCGGCGTCGGCGCCGGCGCCGACAATATCGTTTGCGGCGGCGGCGAGCGCATCGGTCCCGGCGTCGGCGGCCTCTTCGACCGTATCGACCGCGACGTCGTCGGCCGCCTCTAGGGCGGCGATCCGGTCGGCGACCGCGTCCTCGACGCCCGCAGCGCCGTCCGACGCCTGCGCGGCGATCGCGCCGATCGGATCGTCGGCGGTACGGTCGACCGGTTCTTCCGGCGCCTGCGCGACGACTTCGAGCTCTTCCGGCTCGCGGCCGTTGAGGCTGTCATAGACGGGACGCGACGGATCGGCGCCGGCGCCCGCATCGGCCGTTTCGATTTTGACCGGCTCGGGGTCCGCGGCGACGTACGGCGTTTCCGCGCCGCGCCGCTTTTCACCCTGGTTGTACGCGATCCACACGACCGACGCGAAAGCGCCCAGCATGACAATGCCCATCAACAGGACGACGAACCCGGACAGACCGCCTTCTTCGTCCTCGTCGTCGAACTCGTCGAAATCGTCGTCGACGTCGTCGAATTCTTCGTCGTCGCGGGCCATGGTCGATCTCCTCACAGGGCGCGGGCGCGCGCGACAGGGCGCACGTACATCTCTTCGTGCTATCTCGCGACTCGATGCGCGACTGCAAGTCCTAACAATCCGTTAGCGCCTTAATCGCCTGTCCGTCGCCGAACAAACGGCCGTATTCCATTAAAGCGAAGCGGTCGGTCATGCCCGCGATATAGTCGCACACCGCGCGGGCGCGTTTGGCGGGCGGTTCGTCGTCGAAGGCCGTCGCGCCGCCGCGCCGGCCCCCGCGCCAGTTGGGCGGCAAGATTTCCGGCTCGTTGAAATAGAGCTCAAACAGCGCGCGCACGACCCGCTTGGCTTGGCTGCGCGCGCGATTGATTTTGTAATGCCGATACATGTTGTCGTGCAGAAATCGCCGCAGCCCGTTCAGCGATTCCCGCATCGGCTCGGAGAAGTCGACCAGCGGCCGCCCGGCGCGGCGCACGGCGTCCGCATCGCCCGGCTTGACGGCGGCGACGTTCGCGCGGGTCTCCGCGACGACGTCGGCGACCATGGCGCCGATCAGATCCGAGACGGCCTCGGCCACCAACAGCTCGCGCGGCGCGTCCGGCCATTCCGCTTTGGCGCGAAACAAAGCCTGACCGATAAGCGGCAGATGAAGCGCCTCGTCGAACGAAAAAAGACCGGCGCGCAACCCGTCGTCGACGTCATGATTATTGTAGGCGATGTCGTCGGCGAGCGCGGCGACCTGCGCTTCGAGGCTCGCATAGCTGTCGAGCCAGAGATCGTGCGCGCGCGCATATTCGTCGATGGCCGCCGGTAACGGCGGCGCGTCCGGCGCGATGAGCGGGCCGTTATGTTTGACGACGCCTTCGAGGCTCTCCCACGTCAGGTTCAAGCCGTCGAAGGCCGCGTGTCGGCGCTCCAGTTTCGTGAGCAACCGCAGCGTCTGCGCATTGTGGTCGAAGCCGCCATGATCGGCCATGCACTCAATCAAGACGTCCTCGCCGGTATGGCCGAACGGCGGATGGCCGAAATCATGGGCGAGCGCGACGCACTCGGCGAGATCTTCATCGAGTTGCAACGTGCGGGCGATCGAGCGCGAGATCTGCGCCACCTCCAGCGAGTGGGTCAGGCGCGTCCGGTAATGGTCGCCCTCATGGTAAACGAAGACCTGGGTCTTATGTTTCAGGCGACGAAACGCGACGGCGTGAATGACGCGGTCGCGATCACGCTGAAACGCCGTGCGGGTGCGGCTTTCCGGTTCGGCGTGCAACCGACCGCGCGAGCGCGTCGCGTCGCTCGCGTAGGGCGCGAGCGGGCCCGGAAAGGCGATGCGGTCCGCAGGAGCGGCTTTTGCGGCGTCGGCCATGGCGCTCGCCTACGCCGCGTCGGGGCCGGCGCCAAGCGGCCTCTTTTCATGGGCCCCGCCGCGCCCTATTTGACGGTATGGAAAGAAACGCCCGACAGGATCGGTCTCGGTTATGAACGACTTCGGCATCACCCTCTCCGATCGCGCCGCGAGCCGCATCGCCGGCATCCTCGCCAAAGAGCCCGCCGGGGCCATGCTCCGGGTCGCGGTCGAAGGCGGCGGCTGCTCGGGATTCCAATATAAATTCGATATCGTTTCGGATCGCGACGCCGACGACCTGACCCTCGAGAAAGAGGGCGTCACGGTGCTCGTGGACGCGGTTTCGGCGGAGTATATGCGCGACGCGGAGATCGACTTTTCCGACGAGCTCATCGGCGCCGCGTTCAAAATCAACAATCCGAACGCGACGTCCGGCTGCGGCTGCGGCGTCAGCTTTTCGCTTTAACGCGGGCCGCGCGCCCGCTTGCCCCGCACCGCGAGCCCGGTCACAACCGGAGCGATGAAACTCGCGACCTTCAACGTCAATTCGATCAACGCCCGGCTCCCGCGCATCCTCGCCTGGTTTGACGACGCCAAGCCCGACGCCGTCGTCCTGCAGGAAATCAAGTGCGTCGACGAGAAATTTCCCGCCGACGCGTTTGAAGAGCGCGGCTACAACGTCGCCGTACACGGACAAAAGACCTATAACGGCGTCGCGTTGCTCTCCAAGCATCCGATCGACGACGTCACACGCGGCCTGCCGGGCGACGACGCCGACGCGCAAGCGCGCTACATCGAAGCGCTGATCTGCCCTGACGACGCCGAACCGGTGCGCCTGTGCGGTCTTTATTTGCCGAACGGCAACCCCGCGCCCGGCCCGAAATACGACTACAAGCTCGCCTGGATGCGACGTCTCAAGGCGCGGGCCCAAACGCTCCTCGCCGACGAAGAAGCCTTCATTCTGGCGGGGGATTTCAACGTCATTCCGCAAGCCGAGGACGTCCATGATCCGGCCGCATGGGCCGACGACGCCTTGTTCCGCGCCGAAACGCGCGCGCTGTTTCGCGAACTCGTCAACCTCGGACTGACCGAGGCCGTCCGGGCGCTGCACCCGCAAGCCGTGCTCTACACCTTCTGGGATTATCAGCGCGGCGCGTGGGAGAAAGACCACGGCATCCGCATCGACCACCATCTCCTGTCGCCTCAAGCGGCGGACCGCTTAAAAGCCGCCGGCGTCGATCGCGCCGAGCGCGGCCGCGAAAAACCGTCAGACCACGTCCCGGTCTGGATCGAGCTGGACTGACGCGCCGGCGATGGACTGGTCCCCCCAACAAGACGACGCCTTGAAGGCGATCGATCGCTGGCTGCACAAAGGCGATACGCAGCTCTTTCGCCTCTTCGGCTACGCCGGCTCCGGCAAGACGACGCTCGCGCGCCATGTCGCGGAACATGTGACCGGCGACGTGGCGTTTGCGGCCTTCACCGGCAAAGCCGCCCACGTTCTGCGCGCCAACGGCTGCCGCGGCGCGACGACGATCCACGCGCTGATTTATCGCCCGGCGAGCGACGACGCCGACGACGGCGCGCTAACGTTTACGTTGCGCCGCGACGCGCCCGCCTCCGAGGCCGACCTCATCGTCATCGACGAGTGCTCGATGGTGGACGAAGATCTCGGGCGCGATCTCCTCTCATTCGGCAAACCGGTTTTGGTCCTCGGGGACCCCGCCCAGCTGCCGCCGGTCAAAGGCGGCGGCTATTTCACCGACGCCGAACCCGATTTCATGCTGACCGACATTCACCGCCAAGCGGCCGACAATCCGATTATTCGCCTGTCGATGGCGATCCGCGACGGTCGGCTCGACGATGCGGACGCCGCCGACGGGGCGGCCCTCAACATTGTCGCGCGCGATGCGATCGACGCCGACGCGATCCTCGCCGCCGATCAGGTGCTCGTCGGCACCAACCGAACCCGGCGCCGGTACAATGAGCGCATCCGGGCCCTCAAAGGCTTCGACGACGCCACCCCTGAACCCGGCGAGAAACTTGTCTGTTTACGAAACAATAAGAAAAAGGGCCTTTTGAACGGCGGCGTGTGGAACGTCGTCTCACGCGCCGCCCCGCGCGGACGGAAAATCCGCCTGCGCGTCGCGCCCGACGACGGCGGCAAATCCGTTACGGTCAACGTTCCCCAGGCGTTCTTCACCGACGGCCCCGAAACGGTGCCCTTCCAAGAAAAGCGCGGCGCGGACGAATTCGACTACGGCTACGCGTTGACCGTCCACAAGGCGCAGGGCTCGCAGTGGGACGACGTCGTTTTGTTCGACGAACGGTTCGCCTTCCGCGAACATGCCGGCCGCTGGCTTTACACCGGGGTGACGCGCGCCGCCGAACGGCTGACGCTCGTTCGTTAACGCCGGCGGGCCCGCCCCGCGCGCCAACCCGGTCTTAACCAAACCCGCCTATCCAAGAGAGACGGGCGTAAGGCTCGACCCGCTTTAGCAGGACGACGCCGTGCACGACGTCATTGAAAACCGATTGCTCGACTCCCGCATGCAGGAGTTCCAGCGCAAAGCGCCGACATTTCTGATCAGCGCGGCGATATACGTCGTCGTTCTCGACGTCGTCTTCGTCAAAGCCATGTCCGTCGTCGCGGCGGCCGGATCGGTTTTGTTTCTCGTTTACGCGATCCACCGGGCCCGGCAGATCAACGCGCTAAACGTCGACCGGTTCACCCCGCAGCAGAAACGGCGTCGGCTGCGCGAAGCGATCGTCCGCACCGGTCTTATCTGCGTCCTCTTTTCGGCGTTGACGCTTTGGCTCGGCATGCGCTCGCAACCGGCCGAACAGCTCTTTCTTCTCACCTGGATCTGTTTCCTGGGCCTCGGCACCGGCTTTGCGGCCGCCTCGATGCGCGATGCGAGCGCGGGCTTGGTGGCGATCTGCATCGCCCCTTACGCGTGCTATTTGTTCTGGACGGGCGAGCCGGCCGTGCGCGGCGGCGCCGCCCTCGCTCTCCTTACGATCCCGATCGCGATTTTACAGTTCGACCGCATCGCCAAGATCCTCCGAGAACGAATTGAAGCGCAGTTGAGAGCCGACGCCGGCCGCGACCAGGCGGTGCGCTCGATGCGTGATTTCCTCGCGCTGACGTCCGATTGGGCGTGGGAGACCGACGCGGACATGAACGTCGTTTACGCGTCCCCCTCGCTCGTCAAGCTGATCGGCGCGCCTGAAGAAACGCTCCTCGGGCGCCCCTTGTCGGAGGCGATTTTCACGCATTTGGCGGACGAAGCGGAGGCGGCGGTCTCGATTTTGGAGCGCGGCGTCCAGGGCCTGTCGGTTTTACGCGACATCGAGCACGCCAAAACTCTGAAGAGATCGGGCGTGCGCAACTGCGTCACGTCGATCGCCCCGATCAAGAGCGCCGAGGGATCCCTTATCGGCTATCGCGGCTGGACGTCCGACGTCAGCCAGGTCGTCGACGGCCGACGCGCGCTGCGCCGTAGCGAGCAACGCTATCGCGACTTCGTCGAGAGCGCGGCGGACTGGATCTGGGAGTCCGACGAAAATCATCGCTGTACGTATATTTCAAAGCGCGCCGCGGCGATGACCGGCCTTGACCATAGCCGCTACATCGGCGCGCTCTTGGGCGAGGACGGCGAGACGACGGATCGCGACGGCAACACCGTCGACCTGGAATTTTTCAAACGCCGAGAGCCCTTTAAAGACGTCGTCACCCGCGTCGAACAGGACGGCCGACCCGTCACCTGGCTGTCGCGAAGCGGCAAGCCGATTTTCGACGATGACGGATCGTTCGCCGGTTATCGCGGCGTCGCGCGCAACATCACCCAAGAAGTCGAGGCGCGAGAGAGCGCGATCGCCGCGCAACGCGCCCTTGAAGACGCGAACGCGCGCCTTGAATGGATCGTCTCGGACCGGACGCGCGATCTAAAGCAACGCACGGCCCTTCTGAACGAAGTGCTCGACTCGATGGCCGAGGGCCTGATCGTCCTGGACGAACATCGCACCATCCTCATGAGCAACGCGAAGACCGCGCAGATATCCGCGATCCACGACGAAGCCTGGCAAGCCGGCGACAATGTCGACGCGTTGTTGGCCCAGAGCGTCGCCGCCGGCTATTACGACTATTCGAGCGTCGACGCCTATCTCGACGCACAAGCGCGCGCGCTCGACGAAGCGGGCTCCTTCGACGCGGTGCGCCGGCAGGCCGACGGCACCGTCATCCGCGAAGTCACCAAGAAACGCCCGAACGGCGGCTACGTCGTCACCTATGGCGACATCACCGAGTTGGACGCGCGCGAACGCGAGCTGCGCGAGCTTTCCGACGAGCTGACCCAGTCGCGCGACGCCGCGCAGTCCGCCAACCGCGCCAAATCTGAGTTCCTGGCCAATATGAGCCATGAAATTCGTACACCGATGAATGGCGTCATCGGCATGGCCTCGCTCCTCCAATCCACGACGTTGACGCAGAAACAGCAGGAAATGGCCGACGTCATCGTCTCGTCGGGCGAAAATCTCCTGACGATCATCAACGACATTCTGGACTTTTCGCGTCTTGAAGCCGGCAAAATGCGCCTCCACGCAGCGCCGTTCGATCTGCGCGAAACGATCGAGGACGTCTCGTCGTTGCTGTCGCTCAAGGTTCAGGAAAAAGGCCTTGAACTGATGGTCCGGTACGCGCCCGACCTTCAAACGCGTTTCATCGGCGACGCCAGCCGCATTCGCCAAGTCGTCGTCAACCTCGTCGGGAATGCGGTGAAGTTCACCGCCGAAGGCCACGTTTACATCAATGTCGGCGGCGAACGGCGCGGCGAGTTTACGACCGTGGAGATCGCCGTTGAAGACACCGGCTGCGGGGTGCCCAAGAGCAAACAGGCCGCGATTTTCGAGGAATTCGAACAGGTCGACGGGTCCGCCGCCCGCCGCCATGACGGCGCGGGGCTGGGCCTCGCGATCTCCCGGCGCATCATCGAAGCGATGGGCGGCAAGATCACGCTGGCCAGCACGGTCGGCCAGGGCTCGACGTTCACGGTACGGATCCCGCTACGCATCGACGAACGGCGCGCCCGCTTCGCCGCCCCCGACCGCGCCGCGTTCGAGCGCCTGCGCGCGTTCGTCGTCGACGACAACGCCGTCAACCGGCAAATCCTCGTCGAGCAATGCGCCGCGTGGGGCTTGCAGGCCGACGCCTATGACGGCGCGGCCGCGCTGTTCTCCGCGCTGGAGGCGCCCTCTGCGCCCCATTACGATTTGGGCGTCGTCGATTATCAGATGCCGGACGTTCCGGGCGACGCGCTCGCCCGCCGCGCGCGCGCGACGCCGGCCCTCGCAGACGCCGCTTTGGTTCTGTTGACGTCGATGGGCGCCAAAGGCGCGCCGACCGAAGACATCGACGCGCTCTTCGACGCCTATCTCGTCAAACCGGCGCGCGGGTCCTTGTTGCTCGATGCGATCACCAACGCCGTCGCCACCGGCTCGGCCCGCCGCCTGCGCGCCGCCGCGGACGACTTGGCCGACGCGCCGTCGACGGCGGACCCGGACGCCGAACCCGACAACAGCCGTCGCGAAGCCTGTCAAATCCTTGTCGCCGAGGACAACGTCGTCAATCAGATGGTGATCAAGGCCATGCTGGATTCGGCCGGCTTCCCGGTCGAACTCGCGGTCAACGGCCGCGAGGCCGTTTGCGCGTTCGAAACCGTCAAGCCGGACATCATCCTTATGGATTTATCGATGCCGGAAATGGACGGCGCCGAAGCGACGATGCGCATTCGCGACCTTGAAGGCGCCGTCGATCCGCGTACGCCGATTATCGGCGTCACGGCCCACGCGATGAAAGAAGACCGCCAACGGTGTCTCGATGCGGGCATGGACGACTATCTGCCCAAGCCCGTCAATCGCGAGAAATTGCTGGCGCTCTTGGACCGTTGGCTCGAACGCCTGTCAAACGTCGCCTGAGCGCTGGGCCCAAGCCGCGCGCAAGGCGCCTCGTCCGATCAGGGCGCCGACGGCGCAGCGGCCGCCGTTAGCGCAAACCGATAGCTCAGAATCTTGTAGGCGAGTTTCGCCGCCACGAAATCGCAAGCATGCAAGCCGGGCCGCGGCGCAAGCTCGTTGACGTCGGCGCCCACGATCTTGGCGATCTCGGCGGCGCGACGAAGGATCGGCGTCACATCATCCCAGAAAAGACCGCCGGGTTCCGGCGTGCCGGTCGCCGGCATGAGGCTCGCGTCGAACCCGTCGACGTCGAACGTCACGTAAACCGGCCGACCGCGCAGCGGCGCGAGCATGGCGTCCACGTCCCAAGCGCTTTTGTCTTTCGCCCACCAGATGCGCACGCGATCCCGGTTGTCTTCTAGAAACGGGATCTCGCTGGCGGATATGTTCCGAATACCGACGGAGACCACGTCAAGCTCCGGTGCGTCGAGACAGCGCCGGATGGCGCTCGCGTGACTATAGCGCTCGCCGAGATAGCCGTCGCGCAAATCGGCATGGGCGTCGAAATGCAGTAAAGCGAGGTCGGGATAGCGCGCTAGAAAAGGTCGGATCGCGCCCGGCGTGATCGCGTGCTCGCCGCCGAAGACGAACGGAAATGCGCCGCGCGAAAGCGCTTCGTCAGTATAGAATTCAAGAAGGTCGAGCGCGTCTTCCAGGCGATCCGGGATCGCCGGCTCGGCCCATGTTTCAACGCGAAATTGCGTTGAGGGCTCAAGCCAGAGCTCCTCGTCGAATAGCTCGATCTCCGGCGACGCGGCGATCATCGCGGCGGGCCCGCGCGCGGCGCCGGCTTCGTAGGTGACGCTCGCCTCCAGCCCGAACGGGATGACGACCGCTAGCGGTTTGTCCGCCGTGGCGCGGTCGCCCGGCGCGAGCTTCAAAAACCCCTCCTCGGGCGCAAGAACGACGGGATCGCGCATGACGGGGGCGCTCACGTGCGATCGAATGCGGCGATGCGCGCCGTCGCACGCGGCGCCGACCGACGCAGCGGCGTCACGGTCGCGGTTCGCGCCTGCGCGCGTTCGCGCACCGCCGTGTAGGCGGCGAACGCGGCGCCGGGCTCGGCGGCGATGAGAACGCGGACCTGGTCGGCGGCGGCCTCGACGGCGATCACATGCGCCGGGCCGATGCGTTCTCCAGCGGCGATCGACGGGGGCGCGCCGTCGAGGTCTTCCAAGGCGACGGCCAAAAATGCGCGGCGTCGATCGCCGTCGCCGCGACGCGAGCGCCCTGACGAGACGGCGCCGTCAAAGGGCACGGACCGCCCTCCCCGCCGCGACGCCCGCGTCCGAGTTTCGGCCGTAGGCGGACAACATCGGCGCGTCAGCGACGCGCGCGACGTCATAATCGCCGCCGAAGCCGTTGAACCGCGTCGCCATCGCCGAACCGTACGCGCCGAGCATCCCGATCTCCAGATAATCGCCGACGGCGACGTCCGCCGGCAACATAAACGGTCCCGGCATGAAATCGATGTCGTCGCATGTCGGTCCGTATAGGGAATACGCCGTCGTCCCGTGCGCGTGCGACGCCCCGCCGGCGACGCGGCGCGCAGGGAACGGCCAGCGCAGATGGCCGGCGTCGAACAAAGCCCCGTAGACCCCGTCATTGACGTACAGACGATCGCCCTTGCGCGCCTCGACGCGGACGATCAAAGAGGCCGCTTCGGCGCATAAGGCGCGGCCGGGCTCGCACCACAAGGCGCAATTCTCGGCGACCAGCATCGTTTCGAACCGCGCGTCAATCGCCCGGAAAATATCGTCAAGCGTCGGTTCGGGCATGCCCGGATAGGGCGCCGGAAATCCGCCGCCGACGTCAAGAACGTCGACGATGACGCCCGCGGCGACGATTGCGCGCTCGGCCCGGTCCATCGCCGTCAACCAGGCGGCGGGCGCATGGGTTTGCGAGCCGACATGGAAGGTGACGCCCAGGCGGCGCGCGAGCGGGCGCATCGCCGCCAGCAAGGCGGGCGCTTCATCCGGCGCGGCGCCGAACTTCGCGCCGAGCGACAGTGCGGCGTGGTCGTTCGGCACGGCGAGCCGCAGACACAACGTCAGGTCCGATGCGTCGTTCGTTGCGACACGGACTTTCTCAAGCTCATCCGCCCCGTCGAGGGCGAAGGCGCGCACGCCGTGCTCCGTATACGCCTCGGCGATCACCTCGGGCGCTTTGACCGGGTGCATAAACGCGATGTCGGCGTCCGGAAACAGTCCGCGTACGAGGTGAATTTCAGCGATGGAGGCGGCCTCGAACCGCGTGACGCCGGCGCCGTACAGCGCCCGCAGGAGCCACGGCGCCGGGTTCGCTTTGACGGCGTAATACGTCTCGCCCGGAAAGCGCGACGCGAAGAAACGCGCCGCTTTGTCGGCGGCGTGTTCGCGGGCGCAAATGACGGGGGCGTGCGGGCGAGTAAACCCGGCTACGTGAGCCGCATCTTTGTAGCAATCCACCTCATGGGACCTCCAATTAAGGGCCGATCCGTCATGCGCTTGTAGGCGACGCCGCTGACGGGTCGGCACGTTAACCAAAGCGCCAGCCCCACGAGATTGCCGCCTCGGACTTGGCGAGGCGCGGAGATACGGACGAACGCGCCGGATGTAAAGAGTCCGCGGCGGATTATTGCGGTTTTGTGACAGCCTCCGGCCAGCTCAGACGCGTCCGCCGCGAACGATTTCCTCGATCACCTCTTTCGTCAGCGCGTCTTCTTCGCCCTCGCCGATAATGGCGACGATGGCGGCGACGCCTTCGAACGGTTCGAGCGCTTTTCGCTTTTTCCGTTCCATGCCTTCGTCGAGCGGCTTGCCGATATCGCCGGCCCAGTCGGGTCGATCGGCGAGTACGCCGGCCGCGAGCGGGTAGCGTTGTTCGAGGATCGTCCAGCGGGCGAGCGGGCGTTCGTCGACGTCGGCGCCCTCAAGCCGCGCAATCCCCAATCGGAATCCGAACGCGTTGTTGACGCGCTTCATAACGCGCGGAACGTCGGGGAGCAGGTCCTCAAAGTCTTGCAGTATATGCCGGCGCGCCGCCTCGGCCTCGTCGGACGCCGAGGTCGCCAGTTCCACTTCCGCCGCGCGCGCAGCCTCGGATTTTTGCGTTGGCGCTTCGTCTCCTTCCGCGCCGCTTCTGTCGAAAGTAAAACCGCCCTTGGCGACCAGGCGTTCTTTTTCCTTAGCGATCTCCGCCTCGGTCGGCGGCTCGAGCTGCGCCTCGCCGACACCCGTCACCTCACGAAGCAATTTCTTCCGCGAATCTGCACTCATGCCGGGCAGCGGGGTCGATAACTGAAAAATCTTTTCTAAGAACAAGTAGCCGACGGGCTGTTCCGGCGTGCCGACGTCTTCTTTGAATTTCTCATACCGCTGACGAAAACTGGAGCGGATCCAATCTCGATCCGCGGCGACGACATAGACGACCCGGGCGTCGCGGAAAGCCGTCTGCACCCCTTCAAGCAAATCGACAACATAGGTTGCTGAACAGCGATCGAGATCGTCGATCATGACGACGATCGGCCGCCCGGCGCCGCCGACGATCGCTTTGAAGAGCTTCTGAATGCGGTGAAGGGGGTCTTGCAGCAATCCGGAATAGAATTTCGCGTTCTCGCCGGATCCGAAAACCAGCGCCTGGCTCGCCACCAAGATAACGCCGTATACGGCCCCACCGGAGGTTGCGAGGCGAAGCAGCCGGCCGGCGGTCTCCGCCCAGTCGCCGTCGCCACTGCCGCCACCGCCGAAACCAAACACGACGAGAAGGCCCACGACCAAGATGCTGGCGCCGAGCGGCAACCAGTTTGGTATCAGCTTCCAAAGAACGAACGTACGCCGGAGGCTGCAGGCGCTCGCGCCCGCTTCCAATGGGGTGGAACCGCTAAGCTTCTGGGCGACGCCGTCGTACATCGCTTTGACGAGCGGCCACCAAGGCGGATTGCGCCGCTCGTGTTCCCAGGCGTTGAAGTGGACGACGACCCAATCATCCGCAGGGTCTACCTTCCCTTTTGAGTCGGACTGGAAGTACTCCTCCATCATCAGTAGGACGGACGATTTGCCGGCGCCCCAAGGGGCGTGGAGATGGACGGCGAAACCGTTCTCGTGCTTTTTCCTTTGGTGTCCTTTGGAGCTGTTTTCCCGCTTTTGCGCCTGGATCTCTTTGATCGCCTTGACGAGCGCCCGAGCGAAAGGTCGCCGGCGCAGCAGGTCTTCGTTTGTAGGATTGTCTTCACACTGACGGGATTGAACGATCTTTACCGGAAAGTTCTTGTCGACGCCGGCTTCGTCAAAGACTTTGCTGACCGCGCCCAGCGCCGCGTCGGTATCGGTAGCGCCTTCTTGCGTTTTCGGGGCCCAGAATGCCTCGTCATGCTCGGCGAGGCGTTCGACAACCTCCGCGAAATGCTCGTCAGCAAAGACCGCGATCGCATCGTAGTTGATTGCCTTCCACCAGGCCGCGAACACAAGCCACTGCGATTCGCTTGCGAATGCTCTTTCAAATTGATTGACACACAGATCAACAAAAGCAGGCGGCTTACCGCTCCATAATGCGGATCGTGCAAGACCGTGAGGACCATCCACTTCTACCCTTGCAAGATCGCCGTCGATTTCTTCCCGGACGGCGGCGTCGGCAGCGGCAGCGGCCGCGGCCTCGGCGCCGTAGGCGC
>JBCCZS010000038.1:0-18990 GCA_039187035.1 Pseudomonadota bacterium
GCTCGGCTAAGCAGGCGCGCAACCGCGAGAACCAGGCCGTGCTGCCGCTCAAAGGCAAGATCTTGAACGTTGAACGCGCACGCTTCGACAAGATGCTCTCAAGCCAGGAAATCGGGACGCTGATCACCGCGCTCGGCGCCGGCATCGGCCGGGATGATTTTGATGCGGACAAATTGCGCTACCACAAGATCGTCATTATGACCGACGCCGACGTCGACGGCGCGCATATCCGGACGCTGTTGCTGACATTTTTTTATCGGCAGATGCCGGAGGTGATCCGGCGCGGGCATCTCTACATTGCGCAACCGCCGCTCTTTAAGATCATGCGCGGCAAGTCCGAGACCTACCTCATCGACGAGGCCGCGCTTGAAGACTATCTCTATCGAGAGGGCGCCGCGGATGCGGCGCTCGTTTTGCACGACGGGGAAACCCGCGTCGGGGCGGACCTCGCGGCCGTAATCGAGAACGCGCGCCGCGCGAAGGCCGCGCTCGACGACCTGCCGGCCCGCTGGCCGCGCGACGTCGTCTCGCAGGCCGCGCTCGGCGGGGCCTTACGCGAACCGGCCGACGAAGACGACGCCGCCGCGCTCGCCGCAGCGACCGCGGCGCGCCTCGACATGATCGCGGAAGACTATGAGCGCGGCTGGACGGGCGAAAGCGACGGCGAGGGCGGCTTGCGGTTCGAGCGAACGGTGCGCGGCGTCGACGAGCGCGCCGTCGCGCCCCGCGACTTGCTGGCCTCACCCGAGGCGCGCCGCGTCCAGACCGCGTTCGAGCCCCTGCGCGAGGTCTTCGCCAGCCCCGCGGAATTTCGGCGCAAAGACGACGGCGTAAAAGCTTACGGCCCGCAGAGTCTTTTGCGGGCGGTGCGCGCGGCCGGCGAGGCTGGCGTCAAACTGCAGCGCTATAAGGGGCTCGGCGAGATGAACCCCGACCAGCTCTGGGAGACGACGCTCGACGACAATGCGCGCGTTTTGCTGCAGGTGAAGATCAAAGAGGCGGACGGCGCGGACGACATCTTCTCGCGCCTCATGGGCGACGTCGTCGAACCGCGGCGCAACTTCATCCAAGAAAACGCGCTCTCGGCCGACTTGGACATTTAACGCGCCGCCGCCGCCGCCACCGCCTCAATCGTCGCCGCTTAATCCTGGTACGGATCGCGCATCAAGATCACGTCCTCGCGCTCGGGGCTCGTGGACAAAAGCGCGACCGGTCGGGCGATCAGTTCTTCCAGTCGGCGTACATACTTAACGGCCTCGGCCGGAAGCTGCGCCCAGGACCGGGCCCCGGCGGTCGAGCCGCTCCAGCCCGACAACGTCTCGTAAATCGGCTCGGCCGCCGCCTGCGCCTCGGGCGCCGCCGGTAGATAGTCGTACGCAACGCCGTTGATCCGATAACCGACGGCGACGTCCAGGGTCTCGAACCCGTCGAGAACGTCGAGCTTGGTGAGCGCGACGCCGTCGACGCCGGCGACTTGCAACGATTGGCGCACAAGGCAGGCGTCGAACCAGCCGCACCGGCGTTTGCGGCCCGTCACGACGCCGAATTCGCGGCCGCGCTCGCCGAGGCGATCGCCGACCGCGTCGTCCAGCTCCGTCGGGAACGGCCCGCCGCCGACGCGCGTCGTATAGGCTTTGACGATGCCGAGGACGTAACCGACCGCGCGCGGGCCGAGGCCGGAGCCCGTCGCCGCTTGGCCGGCGACCGTGTTCGACGAGGTCACATACGGGTAGGTCCCGTGATCGACGTCGAGGAGGACGCCTTGCGCGCCCTCAAACAAGATGCGCTTGCCGTCGCGTCGGGCCTCGTCCAAGAGCCGCCAAACGGGCCGAACGTACGGCGCGACGCGCGCCGCAACGGCGCGAAGCGTTCGCGTCAACCCGTCCGCATCGGCTTCGGCGAGGCCGTAACCGCGACGCAGGGCGTTGTGGTGGGCCAGCAAGTGCTCGACTTTTTCGCCGAGCGTGTCCGGGTAGAGAAGATCGCCGACGCGCAGCGCGCGGCGACCGGCGCGATCCTCATAGGCCGGCCCGATGCCGCGTTTGGTGGTGCCGATTTTAACGCCCGCGTTCGACGTCTCGCGTTGATGGTCGAGTTCCTGGTGAACCGGCAAAATCAACGTCGCGTTCTCCGCGATCGCCAGATTGTCCGGCGTTACGTCAACGCCGTCGCCGCGCACCCGGTCGATCTCTTCCAGCAACGCGAACGGGTCGACGACGACGCCGGCCCCGATCACCCCCAGCCGCCCGGGGCGGACAACGCCCGACGGGAGGAGAGAGAGCTTGTAGACGGCGCCGTCGATGACGAGCGTATGGCCGGCGTTATGGCCGCCCTGAAACCGCACGACGACGTCGGCCCTGGCCGACAGCCAATCGACGATCTTGCCTTTGCCTTCGTCTCCCCATTGGGCCCCGATGACGGCGACGTCGCCCATACGTATTCTCCGCGCTGCAACGCGTTCGCCTTAGCGCATGGCGCGCGTCGCGGAAACGACGCGCCGTCAGAAAGCGCGCCGATCAAACGCCCGGCATAATGAAGGCGTTCAGCTTGTTGCCGTCGGGATCGCGGAAATACGCCGCATAAAACCCGCCCTCGCCGCGCGGCCCCGGCGGGCCTTCGCACGTGCCGCCGTTCTTCAACGCCGTCTCATAAGCGGTGCGGATTTGGGCTTCGTCTTTCGCTTGGAACGCCGCCATCACGCCGTTGCCGACGGTCGCCGGCGCCCCGTTAAACGGCGTGGTCAGCGCGACGCCGGCCCCGCCGCCGGGTTCGCCCCACGCGATAAAGGTTTCTTCCTCCATCATCCGTTTTACGCCGAAGACGCCCGCAAGCGCGTCGTAAAACGCGGCCGCGCGCGGCAGGTCGTTGGTTCCCAAGGTCACGTAACCGATCATCGCCGTCTCCCTTTTTTTAAGAACATATAAAGAACATGCGGCGTTGTAAACCGTCGCCGCGCGGCGCGCCGGAAAGCTCACGACAAAGCGCAAGACAAAGCGCAAGACAGGGCCGCCCCGGTCTGGTAAACGCCCGCGGGTCGCCGTCGCGCCGACCGGCGGCGCCCCCTTAACCGATGCGTTTCGTCGGCAATCTGAGGATGTTCGCCGTGGCGGTTTCGACTTGGACGATGATCGGGTTTATCGCGCTCTTTTTGTTCGCGATTTACGTGGCGCTGTCGGTCGGCTGGCCGCGTCTCGGCGTCTCGTTGCGGGCGGCGTTTCGCAAGGCGGCCAAGCGCGACCTGCGGCGCTACTCGCCCAAACGCACGATTTTCCTATTCGGCCCGGACGAGGACCATGCGGCGTGCCGGCTGCAGCGCCGCTTGTTAAAACCCGCGCTCGCCGCGCTGATCCGCGAAGACGTCGCGGTCATCGAAGCCTACGGCGCGGAACCGCCGCGCCGGAACGGCGTCGTCATGCGGTGGCTCGACGCGGACGTCTTGCGCCACGGTTACGACGTCGCGGACGGGTTTAAGGTCGTCTACGTCAACGATCGCGGCCGCGTCGCCTATGCGAGCGACGCGCCCGTCGTCGGCGCCGATCTCGTCAAACGCGCCGGGCTCGACGGATCGGCTTTCGCGCCGCCGCGCCAGGCGCGCCGCTCGCCGACGCTCCATCGATTGCGGTCGGCTTAGCGCCCGATCGAGGCGTAGTTGAAACCGGCGGCCTGCATCGTCTCGGGATCGTAAATATTCCGCATGTCGATCATAATTGGTGCGGCAAGCAACGATTTCATCCGTGTAAGGTCAAGCGCGCGAAAGACGTCCCATTCGGTTACGATCGCGACGGCGTCAGCGCCGTCGATCGCCTCGTAGGGCCCGGTGCAATAGTCGACGCCGTCGAGGAGTTTTCTCGCTTCTTCCATTCCGGCCGGGTCGAACGCCCGAACCGTCGCGCCGGCCGCTTGAAGCGCGGGCACGATGACCAATGACGGCGCGTCGCGCATGTCGTCCGTATTCGGCTTGAACGTCAGCCCCAGGATGGCGATCGTCTTGCCGGCGACGTCGCCGCCGCACGCCGCGACGATCCGATCCGCCATCTGCGCTTTGCGTTCATCGTTGATCTCGACCACCGCCTCGACGATTTTCGACGGCGCGCCGACTTGCTGGGCCGTGCGCACCAAGGCCAGCGTGTCTTTCGGAAAGCACGAACCGCCGTAGCCCGGCCCGGCGTGGAGGAATTTCGACCCGATGCGCCCGTCAAGGCCGATGCCGCGCGCGACCTCCTGGACGTTTGCGCCGACCTTCTCGCACAGGTCCGCCATTTCATTGATGAACGTGATCTTCGTCGCCAGGAACGCGTTGGCGGCGTATTTGATCAGCTCCGACGTCGATCGATTGGTGAACAAGATCGGCGTCTCATTGAGGAAAAGAGGCCGGTAGAGCTCGCGCATAACGTCCTGCGCGCGCTCGTCTTCGGCGCCGACGACCACACGGTCCGGTCGCTTAAAGTCTTCGATAGCGGCGCCTTCGCGCAGAAACTCCGGGTTCGAGACGACCGAGAAGTCGCCGTCCGGGCGGGTCTTGCGCAGGATTTGCTCGACCTCGACGCCGGTGCCCACCGGCACCGTCGATTTATTGACGACGACGGTATAGCCGTCCGCCGCGGCCGCGATTTCCTCGGCGGCGGCGTAGACATAGGACAGATCCGCAAACCCGTCGCCGCGGCGCGACGGCGTGCCGACGGCGATAAACACCGCTTGTGCGGCGGGAACCGCCTCGGCGAGATCGGTGGTGAAGGACAAGCGCCCCGCTTTGACGTTCGAGGCGACGAGGTCGTCGAGGCCCGGCTCATAGATCGGAATCTCGCCGCGCAACAGCGCCTCGATCTTCGACACGTCTTTGTCGACGCAAACGACGTCGTGGCCGAAGTCCGCAAAGCAGGCCCCCGAAACGAGCCCCACATAACCGGTTCCAATCATCGCCACACGCATGGCGCCGCTCCTCGCTTCGCCGGCCGCGCGCCGGCACTCGTTGACAGGATATCGTTCGGCGCCGCGGCGCCTAATAGGCGTTGTCGGGGAATAGCACCGCCCGAACGGTGAGCACCAGGATTTTGAGGTCGAACCCGATCGACCAGTTCTCGATATAGTCCAGGTCGTACCGCACGCGCGCGGCCATGAGGGCCGGGTCGGACGTCTCGCCTCGACAGCCGTTCACCTGCGCCCAGCCGGTGATGCCGGGTTTGACTTTGTGCCGGCCCGAGTAGTTCTCGATTGTGCGGGCGTATTGATGGTTGTGCGCGAGCGCGTGGGGCCGCGGACCGACGAGCGACATCTCGCCGGCGACGACGTTCAGGAGCTGCGGCAGCTCGTCGAGGCTGTAGCGGCGCAAAAACCGGCCGACGGGCGTGACGCGAACGTCGTCTTTGGTCGCCTGGCGCACGACGTCGCCGTTTTCCATGACCGTCATGGTGCGGAATTTATAGATGTCGAACACTTCGTGATTGAAGCCGTGACGCTTTTGCCGGAACAAAATCGGACCGGGGCTCGATAAGCGCACGGCGAGCGCGACGCCGGCGAGGACGGGCGAGGCGGCGACCAACAAGGCGACGCCGAGAACGCGGTCCTCGACGGTCTTCAACACGCCGCCCCATCCTTCCAGCGGGCGTCGGTGCAGGTGCAACACGGGCGCGTCGCCGATCCGCTCGGCGCGACCGCCGCAATGGTCGAGCCAGGTCTCCGGCGCGCAGATCGAGACCGAAACCGGCAGGATCGACAACCGCTTCATCAGCGTCGTCATTTTGGCGGAGCAGGCGTCGACGGAGGCCACGACGATGTCGTCAAGCTCGCCGCGGCGCGCCAGCGCGGAGAGGCGCGCCAGATCGCCGGTAAGGTCGAAGGACGGTTCGGCGTCTTGCGCGCAGTCCGGCGCCAGCTGGAAAACGCCGACGATCGAGATCGGCTCCGCCGCCGACGCCGCGCGCTCGGCGAATTTCGCCGCAGCCGCCATGTCGCCGACCACCGCGACGCGGCGGGCGAAGGCCCCGTCGCCTTCGGCGGCCCGTCGCAACAAGGCCCCCGCGGACCGGTGCACGGTCACGACCCCGCCGATCGCCGTGAGCGACCACAAGCCCAGCCAAATGCGCGAAAACTGGTCCGTTACGCCCAAACCAAACGCGAACGCGGCCAAGCCGCAAACGGCGAGCCCCCAGCGCGCGACGGTGGAGCGAAGAACGCGGCGCGGGCCGATCAATCGCGGAAAATCATACCCGCCGGCGCGACCGGTCAACGTCGTAAACGCGGTGGCGCCCAAGATGCCGGCGGCGACATGCCGGCGCCACGCGTCGGGGTCGGACAACCCGGCCAAGGCGGCGACGAGGCCGGCGAGAACAACGATCAGCGCGAAATCGGCAAATAAGACGACGTCGCCGGCGAGGGCGCGGCCCAACGGGGCCGATCGCGCCGCCTGACGCGCACGCGGGGCTCCCTGCGCGTCGTCCACGCGAGAGAAGACCGACCCACCCGGCGCCTCGATTTCGGACATCGATCGGCGTTCCTACCCCTGCCGCGACGTGATGCGGCGTTACGTCAACCTTTTGGTAAGCAACCTCGGCGCCGCTCGGCCGCCGGAGCGGGGAAAACCCGCGCGACGGCGCCCCGAAAAGCCGTATCGCCTTGGGTTGGCGACCTTCTTGTGAGACGAAAGGCTTGTTGCGTAGCCGATGCGAAAAAGGACGCCGGTCCCATGGCGAAACAGTTCGCCGTTCATCACGTCTGCTGGAAAGACGCGTCGGACGCGCCCGCCGCGTCGTTTTGGCCCCTGGGCGATGAAAAACGCCTTCGGGCCGCCGCCGCCCGGGCGCTGGAAACCAAACTAAACGCGTTGGCCGACGACGGTTGGATCATCGACGCCGTTCACCCTGACGGCGGCCTGCGCGGCCGCGAAGGCGCGGGGTTCACGGTCGTCGCATTTAAATAGTCGTGGCCTTCAAATAATCGGCCGCGACCCCGGTCGGTGCCGAGCGCGAGTTCTGGTAGCGTTACCGGCGTTATGCGCACGCTGTTGCACACGCCCCTCGATCCCGCTTGCCGAACGGTTCGGATCGCGCTCGCCGAGAAGGGGCTGACGGTCCGCCTCGAACGCGCGATAGCGGACGACCCGGACGGCGACGTGGCGGCGTTGAACCCGGCGCGCACCCTGCCCGTCCTGATCGACGAAGCGCCGGACGGCGCGGAGATCGCCTTATCCCCGACGACGGCGATCCTTGAATATCTCGAAGAAGCCCACCCGACGCCGGCGCTCGCGCCGGCCGGCGCGGCGGCGCGGGCCGAAACGCGGCGGCTCGTCTGGTGGTTCCTCGACAAGTACGAGCGCGAGGTGAACGCCGCGACGTTGCGCCCGCGCCTTGAGCAGAACGGGCTGGCGCGCGTCTCGCCGGCGCGCAGCGCGGCGTGCGCGGAGGCCCTCGCCTGGCATCTCGACTATTTGAGCTGGCTCTTGGAAACGCGCGACGGGCTCGCCGGGCCCGATTTCACCCTCGCCGACATCGCCGGCGCGGCGCACCTGTCGACGAGCGATTATCTGGATCTCGTGCCCTGGTCCCAGGTGCAGCACGTCAAGCGGTGGTACCAGCGGCTCAAATCGCGTCCGAGTTTCCGGAGCCTCCTCGCCGACCGCATCGACGGCCCGGCGCCGCCGCCGCATTACGCCGATCTCGATTTTTGACCGCGCCGGCCGCAAAACACCTCGCCGCGGCGATCAAAGACGCCGCACGCGCGCTCGGCTTCGACGTCGCGCAGATCGCCTCGGCGCGCGGCGATCCGCAGGACGCGGCGCGGCTCGCCGCTTTCCTCGCCGCCGGGCGGCACGGGGACATGGATTGGCTCGCCGCGCGCGCGGGCGAACGGGCGGACCCGCAAACCCTTTGGCCGCAAGCCCGGTCGGTCCTCATGGTCGGGATGAATTACGGGCCCGACGTCGACCCGCTAGCAACGCTTGCGCGCGACGACTGCGGGACGATTTCGGTCTACGCCCGAAACAAAGACTATCACGACGTCTTGAAGAAGCGGTTGAAGCGCCTCGCCCGCGCGGTCTGCGCCGAGCACGGCGGCGACGTTAAAGTGTTCGTCGACACCGCGCCGGTGATGGAAAAACCGCTCGCCGCACGCGCCGGGCTCGGCTGGCAGGGCAAACACACAAACCTCGTCTCGCGCGACCTCGGCTCCTGGCTCTTTCTCGGCGCGCTATTCACAACGCTCGACTTGCCGCCCGACGATCCGGAGGCGGACCATTGCGGCAAGTGCCGACAATGCCTCGACGTTTGCCCGACCCAGGCCTTCCCCGCGCCCTACCAACTCGACGCGCGTCGCTGCATTTCGTACCTGACGATCGAGCATAAAGGGCCGATCCCGCGCGCGTTGCGGGCGTCGATGGGCAACCGCATTTACGGTTGCGACGATTGCCTCGCGGTTTGCCCATGGAACAAATTCGCCGAACGCGCCCGCGAGCACGCGTTCCATGCGCGCACGGACTTAAGCGCCCCGGCGCTCGCCGACCTCGCCGACCTTGACGACGCGGGCTTTCGCGCGCGGTTTTCCGGCTCGCCGATCAAACGCGTGAAACGCGATCGGTTCGTACGCAACGTCCTCATCGCGATCGGCAATTCGGGCGACGCCGCGCTCGCGGCGTCTGCGGCCCGGCTATTGGACGACCCGGCCCCGGTGGTGCGCGGCGCGGCCGTCTGGGCCTTCGCCCGGCTCGCGCCGCGCCGGGCGTTCTCACAGGAGGCCGCGCGCCGGCTGCCGGAAGAGTGCGACGCGTCGGTCGTCGACGAATGGAAGGCGGCGTCGGGGCCCTAACGGCGCAGCTTGGGCGCGGCAGGCGATCGCACGAAATCCTATCGCCGATCGTCTTTTTACTAATAAGCGGTCGCAGTATCCCGTCAGGGTTGAGGCGTCGCCGAGCCGCGAACGCAACGATCCCGCGTTTTTCGGCCGGCGACCGCCTCGTCGCCCCCGATCAGGGCGGCCGGCCCGGGCCGCCGACAAGCAAAGGGAAAACGTCAGATGTCCGCAGAGTTCATGCATATCGGCCGCTTCGCGGTCGACGCCGCGCACCGCGATCGGTTTTTGGAGGTGATGAAAGACTACGAGCATTTCGCAACGCAGAGCGGGCTCGACCGCTCGCATCTCATCGAAGACGAGAAAGCGCCGGGAACCTTCATGCACGTCACCGTTTGGCGCACGCGCGACGATTGGGTCGCCATTGAAGAAACGCCCGGCCACCAGAACATGCACAAAGAGCGCGACGCGTTGCTGGCCGCGCCGATGGAGCATGACTTCGTGTGCGGAACGGTCGTCTCCTAAAAAAGGGCTCGCAGCCCAGGCGCGATCAGCGAGCGCTTAGTGCGCGCTCGCCCAGTCGGTCTTGAGCCGCGGCGCCGTCACGAGGAATAGGCCCGCGGCGATCACGTAAAAGATCGTCCCCGAGAGGATCGCATAGCGCAGCGCTTCATCGCCGAATTGCGCGTTCAACCCGTCCGACAGGGCGCCGATCGCGAGATTGCCGAGGCCGATGCCGATCAGATTGTTGACGAACAAGAAGACCGCCGAGGCGGTCGCGCGCATGTTCGGTTCGACGAGATGCTGAAAGGCCGCGAGGACGGGCCCGAGCCAAACGAGGCTCAAGGCCTGAATGACGAGGAACGCGGGAAACGCGACCCACAATGACGGCGACAAGACGGCGACGATAAAAAACGGGATCGTCGCCAGGAACGCGATCGCCGGCGCGACGGCGTAGGTCGATTTCTTGGCCTGGCCGTACTTGTCCGCGACGACGCCGCCGAGCCACATGCCCGCGACGCCGCCGATTAAGAGGATCGTCGCGTAAAAGTAAGACGCATAAAGAAGGCTCGACGGGTTCGCCGGCACGAGCGCGTCCGGCATCCAGGCGAAGAACGCCGGCAGCGCCTCGCCGTAGCTGCGGACGAAAAACGACGGCAGCCAAAAGATAAGCCCGTAGCCCATCATTGAGGCGCTCGCCCCGCCGAAGGACAGGCCCCAAAAGGACGGCTTGCGCGCGAGCGCGGCGACGACGTCGCGCAACGGGGCCGGCGCCGTTTTGGCGTTCGCCCCGTCATGGGCCCCGCGGACGGGCTCGCGCATCGTCAACCGAAAGATCGGCGCGATGGCGAGGCCGGCGATCCCGACGGCGATGAACGCGGCGCGCCAGCCGAGATAGGTCGTCAATACGCCGCCCAACAAGATGCCGAGCGCGGACCCGATCGGGATCCCGAACGAATAGATGCTGAGGGCGCGCGCGCGCTTTTCAGGCGGGAAATAGTCGGCGATCAACGAGTAAGCCGGCGCGACGCCCCCCGCCTCGCCGACGCCGACGCCGAGGCGCGCCAGAAACAACTGCAGGAAATTCTGGGCGAGGCCGCACACGGCCGTCATCGCGCTCCAAATTGCGAGCGCCGCCGTCATGATCCAGGTGCGCGAGGACCGGTCCGCGAGCATCGCGATCGGGATGCCGAGAAACGTGTAAAAGAGCGCGAAGGCGAGCCCGCCCATCAGGCTCAATTGCGTGTCCGACAGACCGAGGTCGGCTTTGATCGGCACCGCCAAAATGCCGACGATTTGGCGGTCGATGAAATTGAACGTGTAGACAACGACCAGAATGAACAGGACGTAGGCGCGGTAGGCCGCGCTCGGCCCCGCCGCCGCCGATGCGCCGGTCATACCGGCGCCGGCCGGTTCGGCGGGCGCCGCGTCTGCGGGCGTTGCAGCGGCGGGCGTCGTAGCGGCGGGTGTGGCGGCGGGGGCGGGCGCGGGCTCCGCGGTGTCCTTCGCCATCTAGAGCGCGCCCTCGTCGCCTGCGCTGGCTTGCCGGTCCGCCGGGGCGTCGTCCCGCAAAAACGCGCGGAAATCGGCGAGGGTTTTCGCCGGCGCTTCCTCCTGCGGCGCGTGGCCGACGCCGGGATAGGTGATCAACCGCGCGCCCGGGATAGCGTCGCGGACCCGCTCGGCTTGATCGATCGGCAACAGGACGTCCCCCTCGCCCCACAAGATCAACGTCGGCGCTTGGATCGCGCCGAGCGCGGCGACCGGGTCGGGCAAGGTGAACATTTCCAATGAGCGCACAAACGCCGCGCCGTTGCCCTCGCGGCGCATCATCGCGCGCATGGTCTCGAGGCGCGCGTCCGTCACTTTGGCGTCGTCCGCATAAATCACGTCGGCGCTGGCCTTTACGCCCGCCTCAGGGGCGGTCATCAAATAGGCTTTGACGGCGGCCGGAATAGGGGCGGGTTCGTCGCCGACGCCGTTGAACGGGAACGCGCCCGGCGCAACCAGCGTGAGCGCAGCGACGCGGTCGGGCGCGCCGGCCGCGAACCGCCAGGCCGCAAGCCCGCCCAGCGAATTGCCGACGATGACGGCGCGCTCGATCGCCAGCGCGTCCATGACGGCGCCGACGAACGCCGCACGCTGCGTCGGCGCATAGCGCTCCTGCGCGTCGGGGCCCGTCAATCCGTGGCCCAACAAATCATAGCGGATGACGCGGTAGTCGGCCTTCAAGTCGTCGGCCCAGGCGTCCCAGGTTTCCAACGAGTGCGTGAAGCCGTGCACCAAAAGAACGGGCGGGGCGCCCGCGGGTCCCTCTTCGCGCACGCGCACCCGGGCGCCGTCGACGTCGACGAAGCGATCGGCGGGCGTTGCGTACGCCGCCTCGAGCGCGCTCGCAGAAACGCCCTGGCTGGCGCGCCAGTAAAAATAGCCGCCGCCGGCGCCGAGCGCCGCGACGAGCAAAACAAGCAAGCTCAAAAACGTTCGCATATCGGGACCTTACCGGCACGCAGCGGGGAAAAGCGACGACGGGGAACAGATAACGCCGTTCCGCCGTCGCCTCGGCGCCGGGAAAGGGAGGAAATCCCCGCCGCCGTTACGCGAAACCCGCTTAGAAGCGAACTTCGATCGTACCCATGAAGCGACGCGGATCGCCGTAGAACGCCGTTTGCACGCCCGTCAGCCCGAGCGCGCTTTGACCGAATTCCGGCAGCGTCGACACGAAGTCGTAGCCGGCGACGATATAGCGCTGGTCGGTCAGGTTTGTGCCGTGGACGGACAGGTTCAACTTGCCGTCGTCCCGCGTCCAATAGATCCCGGCGTTCAACAGCGCGAATTGCTCTTGATCGAGGGCCGCGATTTCGTAGCTGAACTGGTTCGTCAGACTACGGTATGAGACCGACGTGTAGACGCCGAGATCGCCGCCCTGATTGAGGAAGTCGAACGGCCGATCATACTGCAATCGGCTAAACGCCGTGATCGACGGGGTGTTCTGGAAGACGGCGATGTCGGACAAATCCGCCGGCTCCCCGCTGCCCACCGGCGGACGGCCGACGAACTCGTCGAACTCGGCGTTGATGTAACCGAGCGAGAATTGGTAGCTGAGCGAGTCGCCCGTCGCGGCGAAGTCTTCCGCAAGGATCGCCACGCCCTCGACTTCGAGGCCGAAGATCGTCGCCGCGCCGGCGTTCGTCGTGACGCCGGCGATGGTTTCCGATATGCCGTCATTGTGGGCGTCGCCGCCGACCGAGCCCGGCACTTGGACGTCTTTGTAGTCGCTATAAAAGAACGCAAGGCTCGACCGAAAGCGTCCGCCGAAGAGATTGTTCTTCCAACCGATCTCGTAAGTGTCGACCTCTTCCGGATCAAAGCTGCAGAAGGCGATCTGATCGTCGATGTCGGTCGCGCCGGGTTGGCCGTCGCCGTCAAGGTCGGGCGCGGCGTTGGCCCCGCAACGCGGGTCGAAGCTCCCGCCTTTGAAGCCCTGCGAATACGAGAAATAGAACGTGTGTTCGTCCGTCGGCTGCCAGGAGATGCTGGCGCGCGGGCTGAAGTCTTCGAAATTCGCCTCGGCTTGCAAATCGGCGAGTATGGCGTCCGGCGCGCGATCGGGGCCGCCGAAGGTCGGCGACAGACCCGGCGTGAAGAACTGAGCGCGCAGAAGATCGATCGTACGTTCGTCCTCCGTGTACCGACCGCCGACGGACAACGAGATCGTGTCCGTCAAATCGTAGGTGAAGTCCGCGAAAATCGACCACGTCGAGGTGTCGACGTCGCTCGACGTAAACGCGTTCAACCCCGGAAACGACAAGAGCGTCGCGGTCGTGTCGAGGACGACGTCGAAGGCGTTCAGCGCGTTGGCGTCGAGGTAGTAAAAACCGACGATGCCGCTGAGCCGGTCGCCCTCATAGAGGAGTTGGAACTCCTCGCTGAACTGGCTGTTGTCGTAGATGACCGGCACGTCCAAATCGACGATCGGCAACGCGTCGAAGTCAATCGGGGACTCGGTGAAATCTTCGCGGTAGGCGAGAATGTTCTTCAGCGTGATCGTCTCGCTGATCTGCCATTCGGCGACGCCGGAAATCCCTTTGGCGACGACGCTTTGTTCGGGCGTGTTCAACCCGGCGCGAGTGTCGAACTCGTTTTCCAGGACCGGGAACGGTTCGAACAGGCCGACGAACGGATTGCCCGGGAAATCCACAAGCCGGTCGCCTTGGCGCGGGTTGGAGTTGTCGTCCGTCCAATCGCCGGTGACGCGAAACGACAAGGTCTCTGTCGGCTTCCACTCCACCGCGAGCCGGCCGGCGAGAATGTCTTTGTCGTAGTTGTCGAGGCCGTTGCGCAAATTGACGCCGAAGCCGTTGCGCTTGAAGTACCCGATCGTGCCGCCGACCAAAAGATCGCCGATCGACGAGTCGAGCGCGACCGGCAGATTGAACGTGCCGACGGCGTCGAACTGCCCGTAATTACCGCCCGTGACGCGCAGGCCGGCGCTCGGGTCGTCCGTCAGGCGCCGCGTAACATATTTAACGGCGCCGCCGATCGTGTTGCGGCCGTAGAGCGTGCCTTGCGGCCCGCGCAGGACCTCGATGCGTTCCACGTCGAAGACGTCGAGAAGCGCCGCCTGCGGACGATTGAGATAGACGTCGTCGATATAAATGCCGACGCCGGCTACGAAGCCGGCGACCGGGTCCTGCTGGCCGACGCCGCGAATGAACGCCGTAATCGTATTGTTGGTGCCGCGAGAGGTTTCCAACGTCACGTTCGGCGTAATGGCTTCAATGTCGGTGAGGTCGAGAACGCCGAGTTGATCGAGTTGCTGCGCGTCGAACGCCGAAACCGCGATCGGCACGTCCTGCAACGATTCCTCGCGGCGGCGCGCGGAGACGATAATCACGTCATCGGCGTCGTCCGCCTCGTCGTCCGTCGCCTGCGCGAACGCCGGCGCCGCCGCCGACACGCTGATTGCAAACGCCGACCCGGCGGCCAACCAAGCGGATTTAACCCCGGCGACCCGTAGGAATTTACCAAACGCCATTGCCCGAAATCCTCCCTGAGCGTTGTTATTGCCTGTGAACCTATCGAGCTGCGCCGGGCGCGCCCATGTCGGCCGCGCTCAATCCTTAAGGACAATTTCGCTCATTCGGAAACCGTCCCGAGCTAAATTAGACACTCAGCGTTTTTCGAGCCGCCGGCGGTGCGCCGAGCCGCCGGCCGGCGCCGCATCGTCCAAAAAGGCCCGTGGCGTGCAACCGTTCCACTCCTTAAAGGCGCGGCTGAACGAACGAAATTCGGCAAAGCCCAGGGCTTCGGCCACGTCGCCGACAGTGCGCCCTTCGCGCAGGAGACGCTGCGCGGCGTCGTTGAGAACCCGGCGACGCAGATCGCGAAAGGTCGCGCCTTCGGCCTGCAGGCGCCGGCGCAACGTGGCGACGCTCACGCCCATCTGCCGGGCCGCGGCCTCCTGCTCGACGACGCCGCGCACAAGCGCGTCCGACACAAGCGCGACGGTCGTGCGCCCCGCGCGTTCGGGGCGGCGGCCGACGACGGTCTCGATCAGTTTTTGATACACCGCGTTCGCCGTCAGCGCGGCCGGCGCAGCCGCGTCGATCGTCTGCAAGGCGTCCGTCCGGTCAAAGACGAGTTTGTATCGGTCGGCGCCGAAGCGAATCGGCGCGTCCCAATAGCCGAGATGGGCGCAATCGCCGCCCGGCGAGGGGCGCCGGATATGCAAGGATGCGACCGGCAAGTCCGGACGTCGCGCCGCGCACATCAAGAGGCAATGCAGAAAGATCAGAATGCACTCGATCGAAAAAAACAAATACTCCGCGTTTTGATCGAGCGCGTACGGAAATGTCGCGTCGTCGATCGTATACTCGACCGTGGTGCGGCGTTTGACGACCGCGTTGTAATTGCCGCCGTGCAAAAGATTGTAGGACTGGGCGATAACCCGCATGACTTCGACGAGATCGGCGCAATCGGCGGCGTTTTTCAACACGAAATCGGTGCTGCCCGGGAGCAATTGCCGCGAGGACAAATGCAGGGTCTCGTCGCCGAACAAGATCGCCAGCCGGTTTTGCAGCCGGAAATAGTCGGCGAGCGACAAAGCGCCGGATCGTCCCGCGCCGCGACCGGAAAACGGCAAGCCGAGGTCGGCGAAAAGGCGACCGACGTCGAGGCCCGCTTCCTCGGCTTCTTTCAAGAGCGGCGCGACGCGCTCGAAGGATACGGTTATCGGGTCGCTTTCAGACATCCGCGCCGAGCTGTTCGGGTGAGGACCGGTCTTCGCCGGGACGACCAGAGGTAGACGGTTCGCGCAGCGCGCACCACTAGCGATTGGTCGCAACCCCCTCTGGCGTGGAAGCGGGCGGGACGGCCGCGTTAGATGCGTCCCAATTGCCGCGCGCGCGCCCGCACGGCGATCAACAGCGTCGCCCGCCAGACGAACGCCTGCAGGATGATGACGAGCGCCGCGACCGCCGGCGTCAGGGCCGCAGCCGCCGCGAACGGTTCGGCGAGCCGCAACCAGGCGCCGAGCGCGACGCCGATCGCGAGCGGCGCGGCGTTGAGCGCGACATACAAAAAGAGCCCGGCGAAGGGTCGTCTAAGCAGACCGCCGAGGGCGCGCGGCGCGGCCGGCACAGCGCCTTTTGAGTCGCGGACCGCCATGTCCGCGCGCATCCAAGTGGCGATCGCGCCGACGAACAACGCCCAAAAGAGAGCGGCGCCGCCCGCGACCGCCGGGGCCTCGATCGCGCGATACAAAAGCGTCGGCGGCGCGCCGTCGCGGTCGACGGCCCAGCCGTAGCCCGCCCCGACCGCGGCCGCGCCGCCGGCCAGAAGAACCGCGGCGATGAGCGCGACCCGAAACGAGGCCCACCACCACGACCAGCCCTCACGAAAGACGACGCGCCAGAACCCGCCGGGGGCGTCGCCGGCAAGCCGCAACGCGAAAAGCCGCGCGCCCGCCGCGTCCAAAAAGAGTTTGCCGAACAACAACGCGGCCGCCGCCGCCGGCGCGACGCCGAGCGCGCCCTCGAACGAAACGGACGTTGCGTTCAAGACCTCCACGAACGGCCACAAGCCGTCGCCGAGATCGGCGTAGCGCCCGTCCGTCGCGAGCGCGCCGACCTTGTTTTGGGCGCCGAGGTTGAACAATGCGAAAGCGGCAAGGCCAAGCCCCGCACGCATGGCGACGAGGGCCCATGTACCGGCCGAAAGAGATCCTCCGGATGCGCGGTTTACAGCCATGCGAGCGCTCCGTTCGCCATGAGCGCTAAGAACGATGCGGCGGCGGCGCCCCAACCGTCGGCTTTGCGCGCGATCGTTTCGTCGGCCTCCAAGCGTTTAACGTCGTTCTCGGGATCGGCGTCGATGACGATCCGGTCGTCCGGGTCGATCTCGGCGGACACGAGACGCGAGGGGTAGAAAAACTCATAACGCCGCCACGCCGCCCGCCCGTCCCATTCGGCGGTTAAAACGGCCCCGTTGGCGAAGGTGAATTGCACGGAGACCGGCAGCTCGCGCCACCCGGACCCGCTCACTTCAACCGTATGCTGATAAACGGCGTCCGCGTCGCCGACCGCGCCCGCCTGCACGGTCGTCAGCGGTTCGGCGAAGACCGATCCGTCGCGCGACCCGACGATGTCGGTCCACCCGGGATCGCGCACGCGCGCCGTGACGCTCTCGCCGTCCCGGTCGCCGTCGTCGTTGTCGTTGCTGTCGCTGGCGGGCCCGCCATAGGCGGCCAACGTCTCCGCCAACCAGCGCTCCTGGAACGCCTCCATGGCGGCGCCGTCGTCATCGTCGGGCTTATCACGGACAAGCAAAGGGCCGGAGGGCGTCACGTACCGTCCCGGCGGGGTCGACGCTTTGCGCGACCGGGCGCGCGACACTGCGTAATCCGGCGACCGGGGCTGGTAGAAGCTCTCGCGGAAGAACGCCGCCATATCGGCGCCGCCGACCGCGTCCACAACGGCGAGAAAGTCCGCGCCGGTCGGATGCTTAAATGCGTAGCGCGCGTAGTACTCCTGGAAAACGACGTCGAGGCGTTCGGTCCCGAAGAGATTGCGCGCGGTGCGCAAGGTCGCTGCGGGACGATTGTAGATTTGGCCGCCTGACGTGCCGCGCGCGAACAGCCAGGACGGGCGCTTGGCCAACGCCTCGCGGTAGTTCTTCGGTCCGTCGCCGCCGAAAAAGGCTTCAAGCGCGTCCCCGTCGACCTTCCGGCCCAGGAACGTGCCGAAGGTCGCGTCCTCCCCGAACAGCGCTTCCAGCGTTTCTTCTTCCCAGTAGCTGTTGAAGCCCTCGTCGAGATAGGCCTCGACCCGCTCGTCATTGGCGAGGACGCCTTGGAAGTACTGGTGGCCGAATTCGTGGATGTCGACGAGGTCCAGCAATTTCACCGAGCGCAACGGCGTCTCGATCAAAATCGGATCCGCAATCACGCCCGTGAAGAGTGTCGGATATTCCATACCGCCCGACGCGGCGCCTTCGACCGGCGGATAGACGACGGTGAGCACGTCGTAAGGATACGGACCGATCCGCGCCGAAAAGAGATCGAGCGTGGCTTTCAACGTCTTCGTCAGCCGTTCGGCTTCGACCGGCCGCCCTTTCATCCAGACGAGCCGCAGGTCGACGGCGGGGCCGTCGCCGACGGGCTGATGGCGATCAATGAAGTCCGCGCCGTCGAGCACCGCGAAAGCGAAATTGTGCACCGCGCGCTGGCGATGGATGACGCGCCGGCGCCCGTCGTCGAGCGGCGCGTCGTCAACCCGCCGTCCGGTCGCGGCGATCATCATGTCGGCCGGGGCCGCAATCGACACCTCGAAGTCGGCGAAGTCCGCGTAGAATTCGGTCGCGGCGTGAAACTGCGCCGTCACCCACCCTTTGTTGTCGGGACCGCGTGCGACGAGCTGCGGAAACCACTGGCCGAAAAAACAGTAGGGCGCGTCGACGGCGCAGCCGGTGCGCGCGACCGGCGGGCCGGGCGCAACGCCTTCAAACGCGATCTCAAGCGTCAACGTCTCGCCGGGCGCGACGGGGCGCGCGAGCGCGACCTCGATCACACTGCGGTCCCAGACATTGCCGTCGTCGGGTTGGACGGCGGACCAGCTCAGCTCGGCGGCTTCGCGCGCTTCCGGGTCGTCCGCACCAACCGCGATTTGCCGGATCGCCGTCGGCTCGGTGTAGCCCCACCGCTGGTCGTCTTCGGCGGCGAAGCTGCGCAGCGCGCCGGACGATTCCTGGAGCCATGTCGCCGAGCCGTTTGAAAACCCATTTAGATATAAGTGGAACGGCGCGACGCGGACGGTCTCGTCGGACCCGTTGCGCCACACGACCGTTTCAACGCCCGAGTAAGCCCCGGTTTCCGGATCGACGTCGACGTCGATATCGTAGGTGAGATCAACCGGCGGTAGCGCCGCCGGCCCCTGCGCCAGCGCGTCGCCGCAAGCCATGGCGGCCGCAAACGCGCCAAGAGCACTGAGTGCGCCCTTAAAGGCTCGATTGACCAGCTTTGTCGTCCCCACGCACGCCCCCGCGTTTTGTCGGAGGGTAAGCCGGAAAGACGCGAGCCGCCAAGACCGCTTCATCGCACGGCCGGAATTCCGGCTTGGCGCGCCGGCGCCGGCCTGCTACCACCCGGGTCCGACGTCGCCGAGGCCCTCGCGCCGACCGGCGACCGGCGTGCCGCCTTAGCTCAGTTGGTTA
>JBCCZS010000039.1:0-18716 GCA_039187035.1 Pseudomonadota bacterium
CGACCGCCAACTCAACGGAAATCCGCGAGGCCGTCGAGGACGGCAAACGCCGCCTCGCCCGGCTCGTGCGCGAGGGCGCGGCCGGCGCGCTCGAAAGCGCTTGACGATTGAGGACGCCGTCCAGCGCGATTGAAGTGACGCCATGGCCGTAAACGATATCGACGCGCCGGCGCAAACGCCGCCGGTCCCGCCCGTCGGGCGCGGCGACCGGGCGCGGAAAAAACCGGCCTTCGACGACGTCATGCTCGCAATGGACATCGTCGACACGTTGCGCCACCAGGCGCTCGTCGTCGAACGCGAACTCGGCGCGGAAGCCCGCGAGGAGGCCCTCCTCGATCGGCTGCGCGAGATTTACCGAAATCAAGGCATCACGGTCTCCGACGACATTCTGCGCGACGGCGTCAAGGCGCTTGAAGAAAAACGCTTCGTCTACGAACCGACCGACCGCGGGTTTCAAGGCCGGCTCGCCGGGCTTTACGTATCGCGCACGCGCTGGCTGAAGCCGCTGGCTTTCGTCCTTGGCGTCGCAACGTTTTTGACGGGCGTTTACGAGTTCGGGATCGACGCCCCGCGCGAGCGCCGGGTCGAAGCGTTGCGCGTCGAACGCACCGTCACGCTGCCGCGCCGGCTTGTTGAAACGCGGGACGCCGCGCTCGCAATCGCCGAGACCGACGACGCGCGCCGGCGCATCGAGACCGCCTATCAAAACGGCGTCGCCGCCGCCGCCGACGGCGACCTCGACGCGGCGCGGGCCGCGGCCGGCGCGCTCGACGACTTCCGCGAGGACTTGTCGCGCGACCTTGACATTCGCGTCGTGTCGCGCCCTGGCGAGTATTCCGGCGTGTTCCGCATACCGAACGATACGCCCGACGCACGCAACTACTATCTCATCGTCGAGGCGGTCGACGCCGGGGGGCGCGTCCACGCCCTGGAGATCGCCAGCGAAGAAGACCGCGCGACCAAGCGCGCGCCGGCGTGGGGCGTGCGCGTGCCCAAGGGCGTGTTCGACGCGATCGCCGCCGACAAACAAGACGACCAAATCATTCAAAAAGCCGTCGTCGGGCGGAAGCCGAAAGGCTGGCTCGCGCCGCGGTACGACGTCGCGACCGCCGGCGGCGCGATCTTGGAGTGGTAGGCGACGTGACTGACGGATCGCAGGGCTTGCGAAAACTCGATACGGCGATTTCGTCCGCCCGCAGACGCTTGGCTGAGGCCTCCTCAACCGCCGACGCCGACGCGCGCGCGCTCGCGCAGGCCCAGGACCGCGAAGCCGCCGCCCTCGCCGCGATCGCCGAGGTGCGCATGGCGCACTTGGAGCAAACGCCGCCGTCCGAGGCCGATCGGCCGACCGCGCGCATAGCGCGCCTCGACGCCGACGTGCGCGACCTGATCGTCGCCCACGGGGCCCACGTCTCCGGGCTCAACGCAAAGCGCGACGCGGTCGAGGCGCGGCTGACGCGCCTTGAAGACGGCCGTCGGCGGGCGGACGGCAAACGCGTGGAGGCCGTCTCGGCGCACGACACGGCCGCGGCGGAAAGCCGGCGGCGACTGGAAGAAAACGCCGACTATCAAGCCCGCGCCGCCGCCGTCGACGACGCCAACGAGATCGCCGAACGCGCCGCGCGCAAGGTCGACATCGCCGAAGCCGACCGCCGCGAAAAAGGCGCCGCCTATGAGAGCGACCGCCTGTTCATGTATCTTCTGGAACGCAAATACGCGACGTCGAAATACCGGGCGTTTCCGTTATTTGCGATGCTCGATCGCTGGGTCGCGCGTCTGATTTCCTATCGAAAATGGCGCGCGACTTACGTGCGGTTGACGGAGCTGCCGGAGAAGCTGCGCGCCCACGCCGACCGGGTCGACGCGCTCGCGGCGGAAGCCGAAGAAGCGCTTGAGGAAATGGAACGCGAGGCGCTCGACGCGGACGGCGTCGACGCGTTGCGCGACCGCGTCGGCGAATTCGCACGCGAGATTGAGCGGCTCGATGCGGAAATTCGGGATGCGGAAGAAGAGCGCGTCGCCGCGCAAGCCGAATACGCCGCCGCCGCGGCCGGCGAAGCCGGCCCCCTCGCCGAGGCCCGCACGATGCTCGCCGACGCGGTCGCCGCCATGAACGTGCCGGCGCTAGAAGAACTCGCTACGCAGACCGCTTCGCGCGAAGACGATCGGATCGTGCGCGAACTCGTCCGCATCCGCCGCGAGCGTATGGAGTTGGAAGAATCCCAGCGCACCGCGGGCCGTCGCCTCGACGCGGACGGCCGAGCGCTGCAGACGCTCGAAAGCGTGCGCCAGCGTTATAAGCTGTCGCGTTTCGACAGTCCGTATTCCTACTTTAGCGGCCGCGACCCGATCACGTCGCTCCTGGCGGCGTTTCTTCGCGGAGCCCTTTCCGGCGACGATTTGTGGCGGCGCATCGAGCGCGCCCACCGCACGCGCCGGCGCGATTGGGATCGCGACGTCGGCGGCGACGTGTGGCGCGACGGGTTCGGCCTGCCGAAGCGCTGGGGCGACGACGGCTGGTCCGGCGGCCCGATCGGCCCCTCGGGCCCGCGTTGGGGCGGCGGGGCGCGCCGCCGCGTTCGCCGCGCGCCGACGCGAATCCGCGTGCCCCGCGCCCCGCGTCGCTCAAGCGGCGGCGGGTTTCGCACCGGCGGCGGGTTTTAACGCGTCTTCAGTCGGCGCTCGCCGGATAGTACCATACGCGGCGCACCAGCCCGTTCTCCACTTCATAAACCGCGAGCGCGCTTCGCCGGCGCGTGTCGCCGTCGATCCCCGACCATTCGGCGACTTCGCGCACGGCGATGAACGCGCCGTCGCCGACGAGGCCGTCAATCCGGCTGCGGGTGCGTTGTTCGGAAGCCGCGTACCGGCGCATTTGGCGAACAAGATCGTCTTTGCCGCGGGCGACGACGTCGACCCGATCCTCGGAGACGCCGATTTGCTGCACGTCGCGATGCATCAGCGCGGCCATCGCATCGACGTCTTTGTCATTGTACGCCGTGATAAACGCGTCGACGACGGCCGCGCCCTCCGGCGGCTGCGGCGCGCAGGCGCCGGCGGCGAGCGCCGCGCAAAGGCCCGCTAAACGTCGACGCATGCGCCTTTACGCCCCGTCCGCATACGGCTTGAACAACGCGCGCACGTCGACGCGCGCCTTGAGCCTGACGGCGAGAAGATAAATCCCGCCGAATTTGCGATGCAGGTAAAGCGCGTCCGTCGGCGGCGTATGGCCGATAACGTCCTCCTGCGGCAAGTCGAGGCCTTTATCCCGCAAACGGCCGGCGAGATCGGACGCGGCGAAGTCGAACGGCCCGTCCAACCGCAACGGCTCGGTCGCCATCCGCAACATATCGGCGAACTCGGCGCGCTGCGCGGCGAGGACCGCCGGGTCCATCAACCCGATGTCGCGGACCGCGTCGAACATCGCGTCTTCATCGCCGCGATAGCCGGCGGCGACGAGACGGCGATAGCCTTCCGACAAGGCCGGCGAGAGCTCATGCGTCGCCCCGAAATCCAACAGGATCAACCGCCCCGTCTCGGCGTCGTAGCGAAAGTTCGCAAAATTCGGATCGGTCTGCATCAGGCGAAATTCGAAAAGCTCGCGATAGAGCAGCCGGATCGCCAGCATGACGATCCGATCACGGACGGCCTGGTCCGCATCGGCGAAATCCTCGACCGGGGCGCCGCCGAGGCGCGTCATCGCGAGGACCGACGGCGTCGTCAGATCGGCCTGCAGGCGGGGCGTCAGGTAATCGGGATCGCCGTCGAGAAGGCCCGCGAAGCGCTCCATGCACGCGCCTTCACGCTCATAGTCCGCCTCTTCGTGCAATTGGCGCTTGGCCTCGTCCAACAGCCGGTCGACGTCGAGGGATTTCGGCGCAAGCCGGCTGAGCCCGATCAACGCGCCCATATTGTCGACGTCGGACGAAATGCTGTCGCGCACGCCCGGATACTGAACCTTGATCGCAAGGTCCCGGCCGTCGCGCGTCGTCGCGCGATGCACTTGACCGATCGAGGCGGCGGCCATCGGCGCGGCGTCGAAGCGCGAGAATTTCTTCAGCCAGCCCGCGCCCCACGCGCGATTGAGCGTCGATTTGAGTTGCTGCGGCGGCATCGGCGTCGCCGAAGCGCGCAGGCGCGCCAGAACCTCGGCGAGTTCCGGCGGCAGGAAGTCGCCGCCGTCCATGGACAACAGCTGGCCGACCTTCATGGCCGCGCCGCGCAGTTTGGCGAGTTCGTCGGCGACCTTGCGCGCGTTGCGCGGCGTCAACAGAAGATCGCGCATGTCCGGACGCCCGCCCGTCACCGCGGCGCGCGCGCCGTTCACCAACATGTCCGAAGCGACGTCCGCCGCAAGACCGCCGACGCGCAACAAGCGGCCCGTCCGCGAGGTCGGCACGGCCTTCCCGCCGTCGTCGATGGGAGCCCCGTCGGTAAGGGTATCGTCGGTAAGGGCGTCGTCGGCAAAAGCGGCGCCGGCGGGCGCCGCCGTCACCGGCGCGCCGTCTCGTCGATCCATGTGCGTGCTCCGATCGTTGCTGTTTTCGGCAGGCACTCTGTTTACGACGGCGAGCCGCGGCGGATCGGCCGTTTCGTTCGTCTGACGCGGCGCCGCATTAGGCCTTCCGCAAGGTTTCAACCGTAGATACTCTTTTCAGGAGTACACAACCGATAACCAAGGCAATTCGCGCCGTCCGCGACCGGCGGCGAGAAGGGGAGACGACATGCGTGCGGCCATCAAGCTTGAGGCGGTCAAAACCGTCGATCAACGAGCAGCCCGCCGCTACAAAGCGCGCGGCGGGGTTTCTATCGAATCCGACGGCGCCTCGTTCGGCGGCGTGTTGACGGAAATCTCGGCCGTCGGCGCGGCCGTGCGTACGTCTAAAGACATGACCGTCGACACGACCTGCAATATTTTGATCGTGGGTCTCGGCGCGTTCGAAGGACGCGTCGCTCGGCGCATCTCCGAAAACGGCTACGCTATTGCGTTCGAAATGGGCGAAGGCGCGCAAGCCGCGTTGGACGACCATCTCGCCGCGCTCTACGAAGAACGCGACTTCATCGTCCTCGACGCCTAACGCCCAACCCGCGCACGACTGCGCCTACGCCGCGCGTTCCGCATCTACGGCCTGGGCTTTAGGCAAGTTGAGTGCGGCGACGAGCGCGCGCACTTCGATCCGCGCCGTCACGTGGCTCATCGTCGACAAGCGCACCGGCGCTTGCTTGGCCCCGAGATCGAGCAACGTCAGCCCCAAAGGAAACAGCTCGCGGTAAATGACGCGATCGCCGAACCCGCGCGCGAGCCGAAACCCGATGCGCGCGGCGAGATCGTCCAGCCGCTCGCCCATGCGCCGCTTATTGTTCGACCGCGTGGCGGACACGCGGTTGCGCATGACGACCCAGTCGATCGAGCCGGCGACGCCCGACATCGCCCGTCGTTTGCGCGCGTTCCAAACCATCTCGGCGTAAATCGACGGTCCAATAATTTTTTCCGTCTGCGGATCGATCCGGGCCAACAGGTCGAAATCGACGAAACTGTCGTTCAACGGGGTGACGATCGTATCGGCGTGGTCGTGAGCCAGGCGGGATAAATGAGAGTCGGCCCCGGGACAATCGATGACGACGAAATCGACCGCGCTCAAGGCCTGCAACGCAGCGACGAAGGCGTCGGTTTCCGCGGACTTGGCGTCGCCGCGGCTGTCGAGCTCGGACGCCTCCAAGAGCGGCGTTTGCGGGAACGGCAAGTCGACGTCGTTCGCCTCGCAATAGGCGCGCCGGTTTTCCAGATAGCGCGACAAGCTGCGCTGGCGGAGGTCGAGATCGAGGGTCGCGACCTTCGCGCCGGACCGCAAGAGCGCGACGGCGATGTGCATCGCCGCCGTCGATTTACCCGACCCGCCTTTTTCGTTGCCGATGACGATGACGTGGGTCAACGAACCCTCTCTTCACTAGAGACCGCGCCGGGCGACGACGCGTCGCCGCACTCTGGTCGTTATTCGATCGTTTCGCAGCCGGCGGGGCGTAATCGGATCGCTTCGGAAAGATTCTCGAAACGCCCGCCGCGTACGGTGAAACCTATGCTTGGCTGTTGCTTGCGCCGATTCTGGAGCGTCGGAGTAGCCGCGCTGATCGCGATTGCGGCGGCGGGCGGCGCGCCCGCGCATGCGGAATTCGCAATTTCGCCGTTGCGTCAGGTGATTACGGCGGAAAGCCCCGAAGCGACTTTTATGATTTCCAATCCGTCGGCGCGCCGCTTGGAGGCGCGCATTCGGTGGATCGACCTTCAAGCCGAAGACGAGGGCTACCGCCCCGCCTCGCCGGAACTGCGCGACCGGTTGAGCGCGGCGCGCTACCTGACCGTGACGCCGAGCGCCTTGACGCTCGGCCCCGGCGAGCGCGCGGCGATCCGGATCGCCTTGCGCGCGGATCGAAACCCGGGACCCGGCGAGCGCCGCTCGCATTTGTTGATCGAAACGGACGCGGTGCGCACGCCGCTACGCAACGCCGGCGGCGGCATGCAAGCCGATATCGGGCTCGGCGTGTCGGCGCCGGTGATTTTGCGCGCCGGGTCGGGCGCTGCCGGCGCGGCCATCGGCGATACGCGGCTGACGCGGCTCGGCGACGGCCTCTTGGCGCTTGAGACGGCGGTCCTGCCGAAGGGGGCGTTTTCGGCGTTCGGGCGGCTCGCCGTGCGCTTCCGCGCCGCCGGCGAAACGCGCGAGCGCGCCTTGGGGACGGTCCGCAACGTCGCCGCATACGCCGACGCGCCGCTTCGGCTGGTCACCGTGGCCCTCGGCCGCGAGCACCTGCCGCAAGGCCGCATGACGGTGCGCTATGAAGGGGAAGGCGAATTCGCCGGACAGGTCTTCGCCGAACGCGTGTTTTCAATCGCCGCGCCGCCGCCTGGGGACGATAGCGGCTCCTAAGCGCAGGCGACGGCCGCTTTAGCCGCGCGCCTTATTGAAGGTGAGCCGTTCGCCGTTGAACGACGCAGTGGCGCAGTAAACGCCTTTCGCATTCAGCCGAGCGCACAGCGCGCTCGCGGTCGCTTCGGAGGCGAAGCCGCCGCCGACCAGCCGCAGGAATTCCCCCCGGCCCTCCACGCGTATGCGCTCGATCCGCGGCTCAAGAAGGCCGAGTTCCTCCGGGTTTTCCCGCTGCAAGGTGCGCCAGCCTTCGCGCGCTTCGTCGACGATTTTGTACGAGGCGAGGTGCACGCCGAAGAGGCGCGCCGCTTGGCCGCCCGCCTCGGCCGGGGCCTCATTGTCGAAGACCGGGCGGTCGTCGGCGAAACTCGGTTGGAGGAGCCGGGGCGACCCGCCCGCGGGGGCCGGCGCGTCGGCGAGCGCTTGATCGGCCTGCGCCGCCGCGACGACCGCGTCGTCTTTCGGCGCGGGCGGGCGCGCCGGCGCGACGGCGGGCTCGATCACAGGAATAGTAAGACTGTCGGCCGCCGCCTCGTCGACGCCGGGTTCCGTCGCCGGCTCCTCCGGCACGTCAAGCGCGGCGACCGCCGCGGCCCCGTCGGCCTCAAGCGCTGCGAGCCGCTGCTGCAGCGCGGCGACTTCCGATTTGAGGGCGGCGTTTTCCTCGCGTAATTCCGCGTTGCTCGCCGCGCTCCAGTCGATTTCCCGGGTCTTTGCGTCGGCCGGTTCTTTGTCGCCCAGTCCGAGCGAACTGCACGCGCCTGATGCGAGCGCGATCGCCACAGCCGCCGCGGCACGTACCGAGCGGCGCGCGCGAACGCTTCGGCTCGCCGGCCCGCAGGCGGGACGGTGCGCTGGTCGGCTCGACACGGGTTCGTCGGCTCCCTCAATCAGCGGACCTTGTCCGCCCTGCCGCGTTACGCGACAACGTCCCCAAGACGTACGCGAAGCCGGCCCCCCTGTCGAGAATGATGACAGAAACGAAACTTGACGTCGTTCGCGATCCGAAACGGGTCCGCGAGCGAATCGCCGATTGGCGCGCCCGCGGCATGACGGTCGCCGTCGTCCCGACGATGGGCGCGCTGCATGAAGGTCATCTCTCGCTCGTGCGCCGCGGCCAAGAGGTCGCGGACCGCACCGTGGCGAGCGTTTTCGTCAACCCGGCGCAGTTCGCGCCCGGCGAAGATTTCGACGCCTATCCGCGCGGCGAAGCGCAAGATTTCGCCCGCCTCGCAGACGTCGGATGCGACCTCGCCTACGCGCCGCCACGCTCGGCGATGTACCCGGACGGCTTTGCAACGTCGGTCCGGGTCGACGCCTACGCCGATATTTTGTGCGCCGCCTCGCGGCCGCATTTTTTCGGCGGCGTCGCGACGGTGGTGACCAAACTGTTGAACCAGTGCCGGCCGGATGTCGCGGTCTTCGGCGAGAAGGACTACCAACAATTGTTGATCGTCCGACGCCTCGCCCGCGACCTCGACCTCGACGTCGAGATCGTCGGCGCCCCGATCGTACGCGAGCCGGACGGCCTCGCCATGTCGTCGCGGAACGCGTATCTCACAACGGCGCAGCGCGCGGTCGCGGGCCGGCTGAACGCCATTATGGCCGCCGTCGTTCGGGCGATCGAAGCGGGCGAGCCGATCGCGGCGGCGATCGCGGCGGGCCGCGCCGACTTGAACGCGGCCGGCTTTGACCGCATCGATTATCTCGAAGCGCGCGACGCGGCGGATTTAAGCGCGCCCGGCGACCGCCTCGCCGAGCGACATTTACGGTTGTTCGCCGCCGTTTATCTCGGCGAGACGCGGCTGATCGACAATCGCGCGATCAACGCCCGCGGCAATTGAAGGATCGTCCGATGACTGAAGACGCCGCGGACGCGCGCCCCTTGGTGCGCTTTATCCGTTTCGAGCATGCGGCCGATTTACCGGCGCCGTCGTATGAGTCGCCCCTCGCCGCCGGCGCCGATTTGCGCGCCGCGGTCGATGAAGACGACATCGTGACGATTGCGCCGGGCGCGCGCGCCCTCGTGCCGACGGGGATCGCCGTCGCCTTGCCCGCCGGTTGGGAAGCGCAGGTGCGCCCGCGCTCCGGGCTCGCCGCAAAACGCGGGATCACGTGCCTAAACAGCCCCGGCACGATCGACGCCGACTATCGCGGCGAAGTGCACGTCTTGTTGCACAATACGGGGATCGAGGCGTTCACCGTCACGCGCGGCGAGCGCATTGCGCAGCTCGTCGTCGCGCGGGCGCCGCAAGCGGTGTTCGAGCTGTGCGAGACGTTGGACGACACCGAGCGCGGCGCCGGCGGCTTCGGCTCGACAGGCGTCGGCTGACGCATGTCGTTTCCGCCGCCATGCTGAACGACGCCGAGACCCGACGTTATTTGCGCCATATCCTCCTCAAGGAAATCGGCGCGCAAGGACAACAGAAATTGCGCGCCGCGCGGATCGGCGGCGTCGGCGCCGGCGGGAGCGGCGCGCCGGCGCTGTTGTATGTCGCCGCAGCCGGCGTCGGGCGGTTGCGCGTCGTCGATCCGGACACGGTGGATCTGTCAAACCTCCAGCGCCAAATCCTCTACGGCGTGGCGGACGTCGACGCCGGCAAAGCGTCCGCCGCGGCGGACGCCCTCGCCCGCCTCAATCCGGACGTCGCGGTCGAGCCCGTGGCCGCCCGCCTCGACGCGGCGACCGCGGCCGCGTTCGTCGACGGGTGCGACGTCGTTCTTGAAGGCGTCGACAATTTCGAGACGCGTTACGTCGTGAACGCGGCGTGCATTAAGGCCGGCGTTCCGCTCGTGTCCGCGGCGGTGGGACGCTTTGACGGACAGATCGCGGTCTTTCACCCAACCGACGCGCCGGGCGTCAATCCGTGTTACCGCTGTTTCGCGCCGGAAGCGCCGCCCCGCGAGGCCGCGCTCGTCTGTGCGGAGGAAGGCGTTCTCGGTCCGGTCACCGGCGTCGTCGGCGCGCAAGCCGCCCTTGAAGCTTTGAAGCTGATCGCGGGCTTCGGCGAGCCGTTGATCGGCGCGCTCGCCGTCTATGACGGCTTGACCGGCGCCATGCGCCGCATCATTTTGCCGGCCGATCCGGCGTGTCCGGACTGTTCGTCGCTCGCCGGGAGGGCCGCCGCCGATGCGCTTTAACCGCGCCGCCATAATGAGCCTCGCAATATTCGGCGCGTCGGCCTGCGCGTCGCTCGTCGCGCCGAACCCGTCGAGCGAGCCGGCCGCGCTCCGCTCCGGCCAATATGCGCTCGACACGGCGCATGCCGCCGTCCTGTTCAAGATCGACCATCTCGGTTTTTCGCAATATGTCGGCCGGTTTGAGACGGTCGACGCGAGCCTCGATTTCGACGCTGAGGCGCCGGAGAACGCGCGCCTCGAAGCCATCGTCGACGTCGCCTCCCTGGACGTCGCGAACGACGAGTTCGCGCAAACGCTGATCGGCCCGAACTGGTTCGACGCTAGCGCGCACCCGCAAGCCCGGTTCGTCTCGACGACCGTCGAGATCACCGGCGAGCGGACGGGCCGCGTCGTCGGCGACTTAACGCTAAAGGGCGTCACCCGGCCGATCGCGCTCGACGTGACGTTCAACGGCGGCGATCGCGATCTGCTGCGTGGATCTTATGTGGTTGGATTTTCCGCAACCGGAACGTTCGACCGGACCGAATTCGGCGTCGACCGTTTTTCCGGCCCCGTCGGCGACATCGTCCGCTTGGAAATCGAAGCCGAATTCGAACGCGACTGAGGATTAAAACGCCATGGCCATCGTCACCCGCCCCGTCGACTATGAATGCGACGCGACCGCCCTCGAAGGCGTCATCGCCTATGACGACGCGTCGCCGGGCCCGCGCCCGGTGGTCCTCGTCTCCCATGCTTGGGCGGGGCGCACGGCGTTCGAGACGGGCAAAGCCGAGGCGCTCGCCGAACTCGGATACGCCGGCTTCGCGCTCGATCTCTACGGCAAGGGCGTGACGGGCGCGACGACGGACGAATGCGCCGCGCTTATGGACCCGTTCATGAAGGACCGCGCCATGCTGAACCGCCGGCTCGCGGCGGCCCTCGCCGCCGCCGGCGCGCAGCCCGAGGCGGACGCCGCTAAAGTCGCGGCGATCGGGTTTTGCTTTGGCGGTCTGTGCGTCCTCGACATGGCCCGGGCCGGCGCGGACCTCAAAGCGGTCGCCGCGTTCCACGGGCTCCTCGGCGCGCCGGAGCCGGCGTTCGCCGGGCCGGTGACGTCCAAGATCGCGGTTTTTCACGGGTGGGACGACCCGATGGCGACGCCGGATGCGGTCGTCGCGCTGGGCGCCGAACTCACCGCTGCGAAGGCCGACTGGCAACTCCATGCCTATGGCGGCGTGATGCACGCCTTCACCAATCCGCAGGCGAACGATCCCGGCTTCGGCACGGTCTATGACGCGACCGCCGCCAGCCGGTCATGGGCCGCCATGACCGCTTTTCTCGCTGAGGCGTTCGCTGCGTAAGCCTTAGGCCGAGCGCGGCTGCTCGCGCGCCTTCAGCGCGCGCGTCAGCGACTTCGCCGTCTCCGCTTCGTCGGGCGTTAGAACACGCGTGAACCCGTCCCGATCGGCGAGAATGTAAATGATCTCGTCGTCAAGCAACGAAGCGACCGATTGCGGCGCGTCGTCCGCATCGGGCCGCACGACCTTCATAATCAAGCGGGGCTCTTCTATCGGGCGCTCAGAATGGCCGCCGCGCAAGAGCTTGTTCAGGCGGACGCGGAGCGTCAGCGAGGTGACGTCGCCGATGGGGCCCATGGGGCCGGCGGCGCGTGCGCGTCTCATCATGTTTCGGTGTCTTTCATGCCGGGCGTGCGCCCTAGCGCGCACCGCAATTTTCGATTGCAGTTTGGTAATGTAGGCGTGAAGGACGTCTTAACGGACGTCGTTAACGCGCGTTTTGACGGCCCCTCGGGCCGCGGCTAGAAGGCGCGCTCGCGCGACAACGAGACCGGTCATGTACGCTTCGGAATTTCTAAAAGTCCTCGACGAACGGGGCTTCATCCATCAGGGCACCAACCTGGAAGGCCTGGACGCGGCCGCCGCAAAGAGCGTCCTGACCGGATATATCGGCTTCGACGCGACCGCGTCCTCGCTGCACGCCGGCAGCCTCATCCAGATCATGCTGCTTTACTGGCTACAGCAGACCGGTCACCGGCCGCTCGTTTTGATGGGCGGCGGCACGACGAAGGTCGGCGACCCGACCGGCAAGGACGCGCAAAGAAAGCTTCTGACCGACGCGGAGATCGACGCCAACATCACCTCATTAAAATCCGTCTTCGGGACGTTCTTAGCGTTCGGCGACGGGCCGACGGACGCGATCATGGCGAACAATTCCGACTGGCTCGACGCGCTCGGCTACGTCGCGTTCCTGCGCGACTACGGCGCCCATTTCACGATCAACCGTATGCTGACGTTCGACAGCGTCAAGCTGCGGCTCGACCGCGAAAGCCCGATGACGTTCCTGGAATTCAACTACATGTTGATGCAGGCCTACGATTTCCACGCGCTGCACGGCCTGTACGGCTGCGCCTTGCAGCTCGGCGGATCGGACCAGTGGGGCAATATCGTCAACGGCGTCGAATTATGCCGCCGTAAGGACGGCGCGGAAGTGTTCGGCCTGACGACGCCGTTGCTGACGACGGCGGCCGGCAAAAAAATGGGCAAGACGGAAGGCGGCGCGGTGTGGCTGAACGCCGACCTCTTCTCGCCCTACGACTACTGGCAATATTGGCGCAACGCCGAAGACGCCGACGTTCAAACGCTGCTCGCCCGGTTCACGACCCTGCCGATGGACGAGGTGCGCCGCCTCGGCGCGCTCCAAGGCGCGGAAATCAACGAGGCCAAGAAAGTGCTGGCCCACGAAGCGACGACGCTTTTGCACGGGGCCGACGCGGCGCGCGCCGCGGCGGAGACCGCCCGCAAAACCTTTGAAGACGGGGCGGCGGGCGCCGGCCTGCCCACGGTCGCGGTCGCGCCGGCGGCCCTTGAAGCGGGGCTCGATCTTTTTGCGCCGTTTATCGACACCGGGCTCATCGCCTCCAAAAGCGAAGGGCGGCGCCACATTAAAGGCGGCGCCTTGAAGATTAACGATACGGCGCTTACGGAAGAACGCGCGCTCGGCGCCGCCGACGTCGTCGACGGACGAATCAAGCTGTCGGTCGGCAAGAAAAAGCACGCCCTCGTCGCCGTCGAGTGACGCGCCGTCAGGCGGGGAACAGCATTTCTTGGAGCGAAATCGACAGATTGCTCAACGCGTGCGCCAGGGTCGGCGCGGCGAGCCCGCCGGTCAGGATGCGCAAGGCGCCGAAAATTAGCCCCGAGGCGATCACCATCAACATGCCGGAAAAATAGTACTGCGTGTGCGTCAGGCCGAAGATGACGGCGACCGCGACGACGGCGGCGACCGGGTTCCACCCGCGCGCGAGCAAACAGCCGAGAAGGAGCCCGCGGAACGCCAGTTCCTCGAACAAGGGCGCCGCGACGACGCCTGAAAAGAGATCGCCGAACGCGTTCTCGCGTGTGACCTCAAACGCATATCCCGGGCGATAGGCCGGCAGGTCGTCTTGGCCCGTCACGGCGAGCGCCGCTTGTTCGATCAAACCAGACGCCACCCAGTCGGCGGCGACGGCGAGCACGGCGATAACGACGATTGGGCGCGACAGGGCGCCAGCCGGCGCGGCGAGCGCTACAATGTCGAGACGATGAAGATCGGCCCGCAAGGCCGCATAGCCGACGAGCATCAGCCCGCCCCAGGCGACGAGATTGAGCGGATGCGCCGGATCCCACCACGCCCGCCAAAACCGCTCCGCGCCGAAGGGGTGGAGTTGATAATGAACGAGGGACAAGGCGTCGACGGCGACGGCGGCGAGCCAAGAAAACCCGACGGCCCAGAAGAGCGCGCGCAAGGGCGCGCCCGCAAGCCGCGCCGCGGCGTCCACGGCGGCTCGGCGCGTCACTCCTCGCGCATCGAGCGGGCGAAGGAATCGCCGAGCGGCTTCAAGAAATAACTGAGCGCCGAGCGCTTGCCCGTGCTGATGAACGCTTCGACCGGCATGCCCGGCACGAGCTGGCGCCCGCCAAGAAGCCGTTCAAGCGCCTCGCCCTGCGGGATGTCGACGAAGACGAGATAGTACGGCGCGCCCGTCGCTTCGTCCGTGAGACTGTCGGCCGAAACGCGCGCGACGGATCCGACCGTCTCCGGCGTGCGGCGCGTGCCGAACGCCGAAAACCGCACGACGGTCTCTTGGCCTTCGCGGACTTTGTCGACGTCTTGCGGCGCGATCCGCGCGGCGATGCGCAGCGGGTCTTTCTCCGGCACGATCTCCATCAACGGCTCGCCCGCGCCGATGACGCCGCCGACCGTATGGACGTTGAGGCCGATCACGCGCCCGCCTTGCGGCGCGGTGATCTCGGTGCGCCGAAGCGCGTCCGCGGCCGCGATGCGCCGCTCTTCGAGTTCGGCGACCGAGACTTCGACCTCGCGAAGCTCGGTGATCGCTTCCTCCCGGCCCGCTTCTTTCAATCGGCCGATTTCGAGCTTGGCCTCGGCGATGGCGCTTTCCGCCTCGGCGACGCCCGCACGCAAACGCCCGCGCTCGCCGTTAAGCCGCTCGTTTTCGCGTTCGAGTTCGCGCACGCGCGTCATTGGCGCGAACCCTTGCGCATTGAGATCGCGCACGCCGTCGAGTTCGTCACGGATGAGCTTGAGTTGCCGACCGAGCGCGCGGATCTGCGACTTGAAGCCGGCGATCCGCTCGCCCTGCTGGACGATGCGTTCGTCAAGCAGCGCAATCTGAGTCGTGCGCGTCGTGCGGCGCGCATCGAGAAGCTGGCGTTGGCCGCTGATCTTGGCGGCGAAAGCCGTCGACTGAACGACGTCGGGCGCGCCGCGCGGCTCGGTCAGGGCGTCCGCGCCGTCGCGCTCGGCTTCAAGGCGCGCCCGGCGCGCATAAAGCTCCGCAAGCTGACCGTCGATCAAGCCGAGATTGGCCGCTTGGGCCGTATCGTCGAGACGCGCGACGACGGCCCCCGCGGTCACCGTGTCGCCCTCGCGCACGAGGATCGCGCCGATCATCCCGCCTTCCAGATGTTGGACCGCCTTGCGGTTCGATTCGACGACGACCTGGCCGGCCGCGACGACGGCGCCTTTGATGGGCGCAAAGATCGACCAGGCGATGAGCCCGCCGAAAACCGCGCCGATCACCAAGATGCCGAGCGAGATGAAAAAATTGTCGGCGCGCGGCGCGCCCGGCTCGCGCTTGGGCTTGGCGGCCGGTTCAGGCGTTGCGAGGACCAGCGCGCCGCCGGGCCCTGCCGGCGGCGCGGACGATTTAAGCGGCTCCACCGGCGCCTCCTGTTTGTTGCGCGCGGCCCGTATCGTCCGACGGCCGGTCGGCCCCGGGCTGGCGGAACGTTTCCACTTGTTTTGGGGCCATTTGCTTCAGTATCTCGTCGCGTGGGCCGAAGGCGCGCACCTCGCCTTCCACCAGGAGCAATAGCTTTTTCACATAGGCGATCGCACTCGGGCGATGGGCGATAATGACCGTCGTCGCGCCGCGGGCGTTCAGCGATTGCACCGCTCTCGCTAACGCCGCGTCGCCCTCGCCGTCGAGATTGGCGTTCGGTTCGTCGAGGACGACCAGCGCCGGGTCGCCGTAAAGCGCGCGCGCAAGGCCCAGCCGTTGGCGCTGGCCGGCAGAGATATGCGCGCCGCGTTCGCCGATTTCGGTGTCGTATCCGTCAGGAAATCCGAGGATCATTTCATGCGCGCCGGCGGCCTGCGCGGCGGCGATGATCGCGCGCGGGTCGGCGTCCTTTTGGAAGCGCGCAATGTTGGCCGCGGCCGTCCCGGCGAAGAGTTCGACGTCTTGCGGCAGATAGCCGATATGCGGCCCGAGCGCGTCGCGATCCCACTGGGTGAGACTCGCGCCGTCGATCCGGATGTCGCCGGAACGGATCGGCTCCACGCCGACGAGCGCGCGCGCGAGCGTCGACTTGCCGGCCGCGCTGGGCCCGATGATCCCGACCGATTCGCCCGCCTCGACGGCGAACGAAACGCCCTTGACGATCAGTTTTTTGGAGCCCTCCGGCTGCAAATAGAGTTTCTCCGCGCTGAGCGCGCCTTTCGGGGCCGGCAGTTCGGTGCGTTCGACGGGGTCGCCCATGCGCGCCAAATGGCCTTTCAAACGCTCGTAAGCCCCTTGCGTGAGGGCGAAATTGCGCCACTGGCTGGTGACGATTTCGATCGGGGCGAGCGCGCGGCCGGTGATGATGGACGCGGCGATCATGACGCCGGGCGTGACCTCGCCTTGGATCGCGAGGAGCGCGCCGATGCCGAGGATCGCGGATTGCAAGAACAAGCGGGTGGCTTTGGACGCGGCGGTGAGCCCGCCGATCGTATCGGTCGCGGCGACGCTGAACCCCGTCGCGCGCCCGCCGAGGCCCAACCACCGCTCGCGCATCGTCGCGCGCATGCCCATCGCTTCGACGGCGGCGGCGTTGCGCAGCGCCGACATGGCGGTTTTGTCGGTTTCCGAGGTGATCCCTTGCGCCTTGGTGTTGGCTTGCCGCGAGCTGCGCTCGTTGACGATCGCGAGCGTCAACAAAACGAAGAGGCCGACGAGGCCGACGACGCCCAGCGCCCAGTGCATCATGAAGACGACGCCGAGGAAAATCGGCGTCCACGGTCCGTCGAACACGGCGGTCAGCGCCGGGCTCGCGAGGAATTGCCGGATCTGCCGCAAATCCTTCATCGGCTGCTCCGGCGCGCCCTTGCCGACAAGCGCGTTTTCCATGGCCCCGTCGAAAACGAGCGGCTGCAGCGTACGCTCGAAAGCGACGCCCGCCCGCGCCAGGAGCGCGCCGCGACAGAAGTCCAACAAGCCCATCGCAACGAAGAGCACGACGGTCAGTCCGGTGATGACGACCAACGTCTCGACGCTGCGGCTGCCGAGCACCCGGTCATAGATCTGCAACATGTAGATCGGGCCCGTCAGCATCAAAAGATTGACGAAAAAGCTGAAGACGCCGGCGTGGGTTACGACGCGCCGCGTCGCGTCGCGGGCCGATTGCAGCGGGGTTTGAACTTTGCCGGGTTGGGATGCTCGCATGGAAGGAATCGCTTACTTGGTAAATGAAAGAGCCGCTGGTCGTTCCGTCGTCGGGCTTATAGCGCCGCCCGTCCCCGATAGCGAGAACGCGGCGGTTTGGCGTTGTCGCGCCGTTCGCCAGGCGGCGCGATCCGGGGCCGTCATGGTCATGCGTTCGTAACGTTCGAGCGCCTTGTTTTATTCCGACGCAGTCGATGCGTCATCGCCGATCAGGGGTTGTCGCTATGCAAGGATTGGGCTTCCGGATCGCCGTCGCGGCTCTTATTTGGGGCGCGGCCGTCGGGCTGGGCGCCGGGCCGGCCGCCGGCCAAGAAGTGCCGCCGCCGCCGCCGGAATTACGCAGCCGGACCGCCGCCGCGACCGCCCCCGAAACTGTCCCCGCACCGCCGCCCGCCCCGGCTTTGCGCCAACCGTCCGTTGACGACAAACCGTTCGTCGACATCGAAACGTCCTCCGTCGCGCCGGGCCCGCGCGCACGCCCTGTCTCGCCGACGGACGCGCGCTACATCGCCGGCGGCTCGGTCCGGTACGACGACCGCACCGAAAGCATCAAAACGGATTTGAAAGCCGCGCCCGCCGGGGCGGCTGGAGCCGCCGGTCAGTTCTTCGCGCAATTGGGCGCATACTCTTCGGCCGCGTTCGCCGCGGAAATGTGGACCCGCAAATCGACCCGCCAGCCGGAAGTCCTCGGCGCCATGCAGCCGCTCTATGTCGACAAACGCCGCAAAAGCGACGGCAAACGCCTGCATATTCTGCGCGTCGGTCCGTTCCCGGAAGGCGACGCGCGCAGCGTCTGCGCGCGGCTGACCGACGAATGCCTCGTCGTCGCGCGCTGACCGACGCCGGTTAATTGGCGCGACGTTCCGGAATGTCGAGGCTGCGTTCGCGCAGAAGTTCCAGATCGTCCTTCGACAGCTTTTCAAACAGCTGCACGCCGTAGCCGTTGACCCGCGAGGAGCGGATGATCCCGCGTCGGCGCAGGCCTTCAACGACCATCTGCACGGCCTCGCCGGTCCGGTCCTCCATATAGTTCGCAGCCGGACGGAACGTCAGCCCGCCCGCGGAGGCTTCGAGGATGGCGCCGTCGATCGCAACGCCGCGGTCCGGCAGCGTCAGCTGGGCGGCGGTGAAACACTCCAACCGCTCGTCGGTGCGTTTGTGGCGGTTTTTCTCTTGGTCGCGTTCGAGCGTCTTGACGTGTTTGGCGGCCGAGCGCTTGGCGTGTTCCTCGACGAAACCGTCCGCTTCGGTGCGGCGCAGGCTTTCTTCGTCGAACTCCGGCTCGCGGCGAATACGTTTGCCGAGGGCGGATTTGGCTTTTGCGAGAATTCCCATGACCCGTGTCTTTCTATGCGCCGCCCGAGGCGGCCTTTTTCGCGCGCGCCGGCGCGGCCGCTTTGCTGCGGGCTTTTGCCGGGGCCGGCTCGGCGTCCGGTTTGCGGTAAATCGCGGCGAGGAGTTTATTGATTTGGCGAACGTTGAGCGCGTCCGCATGGCCGGCGAGTTCGCGCTCTAGAACGCGCGCTTCTTCGTCGAGCGGATCCTGGCGCGCGGGCGCGTCCCGCTCGGCGAGCGCCGCGGCGACGTCTTTGTGTAAATGCCGCAGCGCTTTGGCGAGGCGCGCGTCGCGCGCTTGCATGTCGGCGGCGGTCAACGCGGCG
>JBCCZS010000040.1:0-18675 GCA_039187035.1 Pseudomonadota bacterium
CTGTAACGGGCACGATCGTGCATATTCCGGTTCGGCGGCGGGTTTCGACAAACCGACCGGCGCGCTACCGGTCAGCGTCAACCGGCCCGCCTGCGAGGCGGCGTGTATCGGCGCGGCCGAGCCGTCCGCTCACGCACGCTCAAACGCTTGTTTGAGCCAAGTACGGACCGCGTCGTCGAACGCGTCCTCTGTGGAGAGCTTGACGTTATGCGTACACATGCCCGTCGCGGCCTCGAGCCGCCCTTGCGGCGCGACGCCCTTCAGATTGAGGCCGAGGTCGATGCGCGTCTTTGCGCTTGGCTGGATGAGCGCGAATTGCTTCCGCCGGCGCAGGCTGACACCGGTTTTCTTCGGGGCGACGATGACGTCGTCGCCGAGACCTTTCGCGAACGCGACGATCGCGTCGTAAATCGGAACGAGCGCCTCTTTGCCTTTGTATTGATTAGCGACGAGGTCCTCGTCGGCGACGTCGAGCGCGCCGATGCACTTTTTCGCGATTAGGTTCGCAAAGCCGTGCGACACGCCATACTCGCCCTTCAGAAGCGTCATGATCTCGCCGTGCTTGACGGCGCCGCTGCGCGCGACCGCCTTGCGCCACGCCTCAAGCGATTTGCCCGTCTTCTCGGGCATATTGTCGATCATGGTTTGGGCGCGTTCTTCCGGTGTGTTCGACATTGCTCAGACCCCTCCCGCCGCGTTCGTCTGCGCGTCGCCGGGCTCGAGCGGCCAGTGCTCGATGCGTTGTTCTTTCTTTGAGAGCAGCGCGACGAGCGGCGCCATCACCGTGATCATCACGCCGCTGAACGCCGGCTTTCCGCTCTCCGCCAACGACTTCAAATTCGTCGCAATAAAGTCCTGCGCGCCGATCATCCGTTTATGCAAGTCGCTCCCCGCGACGGCGCCTTCGATGATGAGGTCGAATTCTGTTCCGCCGTTTTTTTCGCGGAGTTCATACGTGACCTGACAGGGATCGTCCTTCAGATCCGTCATTTTAAACGTGTGGCTGTAGCGATGGGGCGGCTCGAAGGCGAGCACCTCGCCGACGACCATGGCGATCTTGCGGTTACGGTGCACCATTCGCATCTGCGCGCCCGGCTTTAAACCGTCTTTCGTGTCGCAAACGCCGCCGAAGAAGAACGGCAACGGTTTATCGGTCGCCACCAAAACGGACCAGACGGTCTCGATCGGCGCGTCGATAAATGTTCTGTGAACGGATTTATCCGCGAATTTCGGCATATTAGTCTCTCTCCCCACGCTTGCTCGGGCGTGCATTGTTCTTGGCGACCTGTTCGGCCGCCTGTTTGATAAAGCTCAGACGATCCGCCCAATACGCGCTGAAGCCGTCGATCCATCGTTCATGGATCGCCTGGATCGGCATGGCGTTCAGATAAAGACGACGCGACCGCCCTTCTTTGCGGCTGACCAACAGGGTCGCCTCTTCCAGCACCTTCAAGTGGTTCATGATGGCGATGCGGCTGACGTCGAACGCTTGTGCGAGTTCGCCGACCCGTTGGCCGGGACGGTCTCGGACGAGGTCCAAAATGCGTCGCCGCGTTTGATGCGCCAGCGCGTGGAACACCAGATCCATATCGTCATCAGTCATAATGTAATTACATAGTTACATAATGAGGGTCGGTCAACCCGTGCGCCCGCTCAGGGCCATTAGGCCCGCCGGGACGGCCTTTGGACGCGCACGCTGGAAAACGCCGCAACGCCGGCGCCTGGAAAAACGTTCGGGAAGACGCGCGGAAAAGCCCGGACGCGCGGCGCGGCGGCCGCCCCCTCGAAAGGCGCCGGTGCGGTGTGATCAGGCGGCGAGAGTTATCGGGCGGTTATTCGTCTACGGACGGACGCCCGCGCCCTAACGGCGGCGAGCGACGACGAAGCGGCTTGGAAAGTCGACGGGCAGGTCCGCCGTCTCGACGATGTCGAACCCCGCCGCCTCAATCGCGTCGTCGACCGCGGCGATCGTCAAAAACGCGACGGTCGGCGGCGCTTTGCCGATCCATTTCATCAGGGCGATGACGGGTTTTAAAAACCCCTTTTTCTCGGCCAAACACGGCGTCTTGGAAATAAAGTAGCCGCCCTCGGCGACGCGCTCGCGTACGGCCGCCAAGGCCGCCGGCATATCGTCGACGAGATGAAAAAGATTGAAGGCCAGGACCGCGTCGAACCGACCCGCCGGCGCCGCGCCGACGCCGGCGACGGCGAAATCGACGTTGACGAGGCCGGCCGCCGCCTTCTTTTCGTTGGCGATCGCGATCATTTCGTCGGAGACGTCGGTCGCCGTGATATGGGCCGCCGTGTCGGCGAGCTTCATCGCCGTCGTGCCCGTTCCGCAGCCGAGTTCGAGAACGCGATCGGTCGGCGCCAAGCGCGCACGCACGCGCTCCAGCGTTTTTGCGTACGACTCCTCGTCGCGAATGGGCGCTGCGGCGTATTTGCGGGCGGCTTTGTCCCAGAAAGAGCGGGCGTTAGGCATGAGGGGGTCTCCGTTCCGAAGGTCGGACGTAAGAACGCGCGCACCGCACGCCAAGGGACCGCACGCCCAAGCGAGCCGATCGCGCGTGCAGTCGGGACCCTTGGGGCGCACACTCAATCAGAGCTGCGGAGACTGGCCCGAAACTGTCACTCGCTAGCTCATCCTATATGGTTGCTAGTGGCGAGCTCCCGCCGTTGCCCCGCTTACGTCATTCTTCTGCCCTCAGGCGAGATTCCAACTATTGATGTCAAAGGATCTAAAGGCTCTAAAATGATCGCTGAACAGCATACGTGATCAGATCATTAGGAAAATTGCATTGCCATAGTTGTGCCCAAGGATCGGTAAAATCACACTACCTGTTCGTTCCCGTATCCAAACCAAGACCAAGCCGGAGAGCGTTTGGCTCCAAGGCAGTGTAAATTGGAAGACCCCGTCATCAAACGCCACTCCATGGACAGCTCCAAAGAGTATGGACGTGATGAGCGCCGCCCACCCCATTCGAGCGCCCAGAATTGTAACGCGGCTACGTAAGGCCTCATTCAACATCAGTAGTAAAACGCCGCGATAAAGAAGTTCTTCATCGAGGCCCGGCATTGTCCATTGAAAGATCTTGGCCTCAAGATTGGGGGACACGTAACCGTCCGTTGCGGCAAAGTATGTCACCACTCCCAAGACAATGGCGGCAAAGAGCCAAGCCGTCCACGAACCTGGTAGTTGCCTCAACGTCATACCAGAACGCTTGAAACCAATTGCTGGCATTGCAGCCACGGCCAATACGACAAGTGTGGACAGGATTTTCCCATACCAATTGTACGATGCCCAAACGGGATTGGAAAGGGAATAAAACCCTCGGGTCAGTGCGATATAAGAAGCCGCATAGACAATTATCGCAGCAATCAACCAAAGCGGTTTGAAGTTTTTCGGAGCCAAAATTCCGAAAAGAATGCCAAAACCGCCCAAAATAGCCAACTGGACCAATAGTACAAGAATGGCGTCGGTCATATGGTGATTTCCGTTTTACTTTTTACAGCGACTATAAAGGGTCGACCAGACACTCGTCTGGAATGCCTGTGGGTTTCTGGAAACGCCCTCCTGGCAAATGTGAAAATCTGCGGAGCGCGCTAAATTAACCCCGATTACGACATTGGATACAACTCATCGAACCACCGCCTCTGGCGACTTTCGGTCGTTCTGATTGTTTATGGACCCTAATAGTGGACGACGATGCGGGCGCTTTCGGCGCCGGCGGGGATGAACAGCGTCTCGGTCAACGTAACGCCGCAGGAGAGCCACCGCATGTCGCGCCCGTCGGCGTCGGTGGTCGCCGCGTCCGTCCCCTCGCCGCAGTCGAGGAACGCGCCCGCCTGGCGTTCGATGGCGTATTGGTAATGCGGCGGGGCGGCGACGAAAGCGCGGTCGGTGATCCCGCCGTCGGCTTCGGCGAGGGCGATCGCGCCCATCGTCTCCGACGCGCCGTCCGCGGCGGCTTGCGTCAACGGGCCGGCGAGCGCGGCGGCTGCGATAAGGCTAACAAAGCGTTTATATTTGGCGCACATGTCCGCGCCGTCGCAATCTCGGCGCCGACTTCCCGCATCGGGCGATCGGGCCGCACCGCGGGACTAACGTTAACGAGGACGACACCCAATGAGCGCCGCGATTCCGTTCGTCAAAACGTTCGACTTCGAGTACGGCGTCGCGGCGCGGCTAAGCCCCCGCGTGCGCCGCGTCATCGCGAACAATCCGGGGCCGTTCACCTACACCGGCACGGGCACGTACATCGTCGCAGCGCCCGGCGCGGACGACGCGCCGGCGGCGGTCATCGACCCCGGCCCCTACGATCCGGCGCACTTGGAAGCGGTCGCACGCGCCGCCGGCGCCGTCTCGCACATCCTCATTACGCACACCCACCACGACCATAGCGGCGGCGCGCGCGCCTTCGCCGACATGACCGGCGCGCCGATTTACGCCTTCGGCGCGCATCCGACGGCCGCCGCGCCGCACCTGCAAGACCATGAACTGGAAGAAGGCGACGACACGTCTTTTAGGCCGGATCATCTGTTGACGGACGGCGCGCGCGTCGACGGCGACGGTTGGACTCTGGCGGCGCTGCACACGCCCGGCCATCTGGCCAACCATTTGTGCTTCGCGCTGGACGACGAAAAAGCGCTGTTCACCGGCGACCACGTCATGGGCTGGGCGACGACCGTCATCGTGCCGCCCGCCGGCGATATGGGCGATTATTTCGCCAGCCTCGACCGGCTGATCGCGCGCGACGACCTGATTTACTATCCGACCCACGGGGCGCCGATCGCCGAGCCGCAACGCTTCGCGCGGGCCGTGCGCGCGCACCGCCGCATTCGCGACGGCCAAATCCTGGCCGCGCTCGACGACGCCCCGTCCGCCATTCCCGACCTTGTCGCGCGCCTTTACGCCGAGGTCGACAAACGCCTCCACGGCGCGGCCGCCATGAACGTACTCGCGCATTTGATTCGCTTAGAAACCATTGGCGACGTCGCTGCGTCCGATCGTCCGTTTACGATGCGCACTGTCTTTACAAGAACGCCGCGATGACCCGGCCGATCGACTTCTAGTTCGATTTCGCCTCGACTTATTCCGCCGTTTCGGCGATGCGCATCGAGGCCGCGGCGGGCGACGCGCCGGCATCCCGCGCTCACGGATTGCGGTTAGCGCCGGCTGCGGCGTCGAAGCGGACGCGCGTCCCGCGCCGCCGAGGGCGTAAGCGACAAGGGGGGTCTTGCGCCGGGGCGTATGAGACGGCGCCGACTGCGTCTTGATCGGCGCGAAGGCCTGCAGGGTCGCCAAATCACCAAAATTCCGGGCGACCGCCTCGACGCGCCTATGTCGCGGGGTTAGGCTTCACGTCCGACGTCGTTGATCCTGGGCCGGAGGTATTGGGCGAGATCGACTGGCGTTTAACTTGGGGAGCGTTTCTTGAGAATTCTACAGGGTGTCGTTTTTGTCGTTGTCGTCGGCATCGTCGGCGGGTTTTTATGGCTGCGAACGTCGGACTTGGGGCAGATATTCTTGCCGACGGGAACGGGCATTACGGCGAAGCAAATCTGCTCGCTTCATTTCGTCTCGGGGCTCACGCCGGAACGCGCCAGGCGGCTCTATACGACGCCTTTGCTCGGTGACGCGGATCAATTGGTTTCGGTGTCTGTGGACGCCGAGAAAAGAGAGGTTCGGACGAGCGTCTTGGGCCTTCTTGCGCATCAGCGCGCCGTCTTTCGCGAAGGCTTGGGGTGCACGCTCGTTCATGGTTCGGGGGCGTTTGATCCGGACGCGGCTTTGCCGCCGCCGCCCGGCGCCGACCCGCTGCAATTGGATACGGCGCACCGCGACGCGCACTTCAACGCCGACGCCTTGGCCGCCGCGATGGACGACGCGTTTAAAGACGACGGGCGCAACACCCTGGGCGTCGCGGTCCTTCACGACGGCCGCCTCATCGCGGAACGCTACGCTGACGGCATTGACGAAACGACGCCCCTACACGGCTGGTCGATGACGAAATCGCTCGCAGTTACGGTCGCCGGCGCGCTCACGCAACGGGGTCTGATCGACGTCCGATCGGAAGCGCAGGTGCCGGCTCTCGTAGCCGCCGAGCGGCCCGAAATCACCATCGACAACCTCCTGCGCATGACGGGCGGGTTGGCGGGCTACGAACTCCAAAACGGCTCCGACCCCGTCTCCGACATGCTCTTTACCGAGAGCGATATGGCGACGTTCGCCGCGACGCGCGACCAGATCGCACCGCCCGGTGAGCGGTTCGACTATCAATCCGGGAACACCATATTGGCCGGCGAAGGGTTTGAAGAATTTCTCGGTGAAACCCCGGACGAAGAAATCGCCACGCTGAGACAGTGGCTTTTTGAACCGCTCGGCATGTCCCACACGATCCTCGAGACCGACGAGTCCGGCACGCTGCAATGGTCGTCATACATGTACGCTTCAGCGCGCGATTGGGCCCGGCTCGGGCAACTCTATCTCGACGGGGGACGGGCGCCGAACGGCGCGCAGATCATTCCGGAGAATTGGATCGACTACGTCACCGACCCCACGCCGGGCTCCGACGGCAATTACGGTGCGGGTTTTTGGCTGTACGACGTCGGCCTGCCGGACGATAAATTCATGATGAACGGCTTCCAGGGACAGGGCGGCTTCGTCGTTCCAAGCGAGGGGCTGGTCGTCGTGCGCTTAGGCGCGACCAACTACCGGCAAGATGGGGGCGCGGCGCTGACGGCCGCGGTGATCGCCGCAAAGCGTGACCGACCCGAAGTAGAAACCGAAGACTTGTAGACGCGCAGTCTTCTGACGCCGATCAGATCACCGCAATCGTCTGCATGCGGCGCCGACACTCCGCCTACTTGTAAACCGGCAACCGCAAAGACAGGCCTGAGCCTGTTGCGCTTGCGTCGCGCGCGGGCCGTCCGCGAAGAACTGCCGGCGCCGCCCCGCCCCAAAATCCTGCGCCGCTGCACCAAACCGGGCCTAACCGGCGACATTTGCAGGACGCACGCGGATCAAAAAAGAAGACGCTTTCGCTTAAGACCCTGCGCGGGCGCGCCGAGCCGCCCGAAGTATCGGGACGACCCGGACGCGATCCGTGTCGACATACGCGATGAAGGGGCGCGGATTACCCGCGTTCTTCCGGCGTAAAGCCCGCCAACGCTTCGGGCAGACCGTCGATGACGTCGGCGCCCGCAGGGACCGTCAGGCTCGAGCCCTCAAAGTCGTCGCCGATGGGCTCGGCCCGGCCGCCAAGGCAAGTGGACAAAAAGCCCTCGGCGACGCCAAAAAAGGCGAGCCGGTTCTCCGGCCGTGCAAAGCCGTGGCCCTCGTCCGGGAACAAAGCGTACGTGACGGGAATGTTCTTGTCCTGCATGGCCGACACGATTTGGTCCGATTCCGCTTGCTTCACGCGCGGATCGTTCGCTCCCTGACCGATGAGCAGCGGTTTGGAGATGTTGTCGACGCTGTTGAGCGGGGACGCGGCTTCTAGGATCGCCCGCCCCTCATCCGTATTCGGATCGCCGACGCGCTTTTCGAGTACCCGGCGGAAGCTCTCCCAATAGGGCGGGATGGAGTCGAGCAAGGTCATCAGGTTGGACGGGCCGACAATGTCGACGCCGCAGGCGAATTCGTCCGGGGTGAACGTCAGACCGGCGAGCGTTGCGTACCCGCCGTAAGAGCCGCCCATAATGGCGACGGCGTCGTCCGTGGTGATCCCTTCGTCGACAGCCCAATCGACGGCGTCGATGAGGTCGTCGTGCATTTTGAGGCCCCATTCGAGATCGCCCGCATTGACGAACGACTTGCCGAAACCGGTCGACCCGCGGAAGTTGACCCGCAACACCGCGTAACCGCGGTTAGAGAGCCACTGCGCCGTAGAATTGTAACCGTAGAAGTCGCGCGCCCACGGGCCCCCGTGGACGTTGAGAACCATCGGCAACGGCTTTTCGGGGCGCCCGTCGCCGTCGGCGTCCGCGCCCGGCGGCAAAGAAAGGTATGAGACGAGCGTCAACCCGTCGCGCGACTCGATGAGTTCCGGCGTCATCGCCGCGAGGGTGTCGTCCTCAAGTTCCGGGCGCACCGCAAAGAGCCGCGTGAACGTCTCCGCATCGCGGTCCCAAACATAATAGGTCGGCACCCGGTCGGACTCGGTGTTGACGAGGACCCAAACTGAGTCGTCCTTCGTCCTGGACGCGCGCGAGACCTCGCCGTCGAACTGCGCGTTCAGCGCTGAGAGGATCTCTTCGCCGCGCGCGTCGAGGGCGGCGTACCGGGTCTTGTCGTAGGTGACCGCGTAGACGTAGGGCTCGCCGGTTTCCGGGTCGCGCCAGGTCCCGCCGATATCGGCACGGTCGTCCGAGGCGACGAGCGATTTTTCGCCGGTGGCCATGTCCATCGCAAAGAGCGCGCCGGTGTCGCGGCCGACGCTTTCGATGAGGTAGAGCGTGGCGTTGTCTTCGCTAAAGCCCGCCAAATTGGTCGTGTAGACGTCCTCCGGCGCCACCTCCATGAAGAGGTCCCAGCCGTCGCCGGTACGGCGATAATATTCAACGCCGCCGGCCGACGTGGATTTCTCCGCAAAGCGCAGCTTGAGGTCGTTGTCAAAAACGAAGCCGCCAAAATCGTCGGTGTTTTCGTAAATCAATGTGAGTTCGCCGGTGACGACGTCGAGCTCATAGGCGTCGTGCCAGCGCGGATCGCGATTATTGATGCCGATAATTTGCTTGCCGGGAATGTCGTCGTCGCCAGCGATGAACCGCACCCGCGTATTCTCAAACGGGGTGTAAGCCGTTTCCGCGCCGGTCGTCGGATCGACGCCGTACAGCAGAAAGTTTTCGTCGCCGCCTTTGTCTTGGATATAGAGAAGCCGGTTCATCCCCGCGGCCCAGCCGTAACCGCGGATGCCGCGGCCCGTGTCGTTCGTCACCGCGCGGGCGGCCGAAATGTCGTCGGCGGGCGCGACCCAAATGTTCATCACGCCGTCAACGGGCGCGAGATAACTCACAATCGAGCCGTCGGGACTAATCTGGACGCTGGCGTAGGTCGGGTTGCCGAAAATCTGCTCGCGCGGGATCAACTCAGCCGGCCCCGTCGATGCGCGCTTGGCGGACGCGGCGCGATCGGCGTCGGATGTGGCGGCGGTGGTGCATGCCGCGATGGCGGCGGCGCCGGCGGCCAAAAGGCCCGTTTTCAGAAATTGCGACATCGAAATCCCCCTTCGGATCGGCGCTTTATGATTGGCGCGCACACATAGTCCGTCGATCGGGCCGTGTCACGACGCCAAATGAAGTTCCCGTCCTCGGCTCACGGCGCGGACGCAACGATTGGCCGCAAAATTGAAGGCGGCGCCAGTCCCTCCTGCCGCGTCGGCGCGTCGGCCGCGCGGCGGGGGTTCGCCATCGGCCGTCGGAAAAAGACGGTCGTCGAGGCCTGGCGCTGGCGTTGTTTAGATCGCTCGCCTCGCGCCGAATGGGGGGATTTGACAGGTGCGTGGATTTGGTCCGTTCGACCGGGTTGAGAAGCACGAAGAAAACGGATCTCATTGCTGCGGCGACGCCTGCGCGCCCTCTTCTACGCCGCGGCGACACAGTGCGTGCACGGAAGACATCATGTGCGTACGCGACGCATAGTGCGCGCGATCCGTTCGCGCAAAGTCGCGCCGTATTCACGGCCGATCGTCCGGGACGACGTCGCCCGATCCACGCAAGGAACTGTAAGATGAGATTCTGGGCGCTTTTCATGCTGGCGACGGCCGCAATTCAGAACGGGAACCTCCGGGCTGAAACACTCGAAGACTTCGATCCGTCCGGATATTGGACCGGCGCGATAATCAAAAACGACTCCGTGTTGCCGGTCGAATTGCAGATCGATGAGACGGAAACAGGCTATCGCGCGGCGACGATTTTTCCCGATTGGTTGTTTTACAAGCCGTCCGACTTCGAAGTCGTCCGCAAGACGTCGGAGGGGTTGATCATCGAAGACCTCCTGGCGGGCGACGCGATCTTGGAATTGGAACCAAGATTTGAACAGCTCGTCGGAACGGTGGGCGAGGACGGCCGGCGCCTCCATTTAAAACGCGCGCCCGCGCCGCCTCGGGCCTTAGTCTCATCACGGACGACCAGTTTCGTCTCCGCGGACGGGACCCGGATCGCCGCCACGTTGACCGTCCCTGAATTCGGCGACCAGGTCGCGGGCATGGTCATGGTTCGCGGCCGCGGCTGCGCTACGCGATTGAACGGCAGGGCGCGTTTCTTCGCCAATTACGGCGTCGCGGTGCTGACGTTCGACAAGCGCGGCGCCGGCCAGTCCGAAGGCGACTGCGCCACATTCACGTTCGATCAGCTCACCGACGATGCGATCGCCGCCCTTGAACGCTTGGCGGCCCATCCGCGGGTCGACGCCGAGCGGGTCGGTTTCTTCGGGGAGTCCGCCGGGGCCTGGACCGTTCAAGCGGCGGCCGAGCGCCAACGCGCCCGCGCCGAGGCCGTTCAACCCGCCTTCCTGATTACTTGGATCGGCCCCTCGACATCGATCATCCAACAACAAATCAGCTCTGCGGCGACCTACGGCGAGGCCGTCGGCCTCTCAAAAGATCAGCAGGAGATCCTGGCGCAAGTCGCGCGCATCATCGTCGATCCGTCGCTATCAGACGACGAGGCCTTCGCGCAGCTGGACGCGATACGACGCGCGGCCGAGGCCAAAGGATGGCTTGATCGAGGATTTGGAGCGGACGATATCCCGCGCACGCGCGACGACATGGCCAAACTTTGGCTGCGGCGGTTCAGCTACGATCCGGGCCCGTTTCTAAAGAGCTTGGGCGACCTGCCCTATCTCGCCGTTTTCGGGGGTAAAGACCCGATCGTCCCCGTGCGCGAGAATGTCGATGCTTTGGAGAATACGGGTTCTGATGTCGAGGTCGTGGTTTTGAAAGAAAGCGGTCATGGTTATGACTTTGACGAGCGCGCCCTTGAATTGCCAAGCGGGCGCGCGTTTTGGCTGTATGAGGGGCCCGATACGGGCTTTTCCGCCGAGACCATTGAGTTTCTTAGAAGCCGGGGATTTATGACGCGCTGACCGCGCCCGGGCCGGTGATGCGGCGCCGACGCGTCGGCCGGACTGCGGCGTCGTCGAATAGGGCGACCGAAGGCGGCTAGAGGCCCAGGTCGCTTTTCTTGCGCGGTTGCTCATTTTTCGGCGCCTGACTGTAATCCGCCCACGGTGCGTCGCGCATCGTGACTGCGGCTTTGACGCCGTCGTTCTTTGCAACACGGACAAATTCGCGGCCCTCAGGCGTATTGCGCATGATGCCGTCCAGGATCGGCCCGAGCGTCTGCGTGCTTTGCAAGCCCATATTGTCGTAGGCCTGGTTGACGATCAGCTTCATCGCCATCAATTGCGTCAGGGGAATGCGCGCCAGCTTTTCGGCCAGCGCCTGAACGGTCGCGTCCAACTCTTCGAGCGGGACTGATTGGTTGATCAACTCGATTTGCGCGGCTTCTTTTCCGCTCACGGACTCGCCCGTCAGCGCGTAGTATTTCGCTTTGGCCAGTCCCAGCCGGTAGACCCACATGCCCGACAGATGACACCCCCAGACGCGCGAATAGGGCGTGCCGATACGCGCATCCTCCGACGCGACGACGAGGTCTGCGCATAACGCCATCTCCGAACCGCCGCCCATGCAATACCCATGGACTTTGGCGATGACCGGCTTCAGCCCGCGCCATAATCCCATGAACTGGGTCATATAGGTTTTGTACGGATTAACGACTAAATCGACGTCGACGCCGGGATCGTAGTTTTCCTCCGCGATCCCCTCAAAGTGCTCCAACCCGCTGGAAAAATCGAAGCCGGCGCAGAATGCGTCGCCCGCGCCTTCGAGTATGACGACCTTCACCTCATTGTCGGTGTTCGCCTCGCGCAAGGCGTCGTCCAGATCCTTTAAGAGCGACGGGCGCAGCGTGTTGTACTTGTCCGGACGGTTGAGCGTGACCGTCGCGATTGCTCCGGACTTCGCATAGAGGGCGTCTTCGCCCATGGCTTTCCTCCTCGCTGAAACGTTGACGCGGCCAACGCTACTTACCGCTCGGTAAGTCCTTTGACTTACCCATCGGTAAGTGTCAAGAGCGATCCCGGAGGTGGACGGTCATGTCCCGCACGACCCGCGAGCAAATGCTTGAAACGGCGCGAATGCTGTTCGCCGAACGCGGCTTTTACGGCGTCAGCATCGCCAATATCGCCGACGAACACGGGCTCACAAAACAAGCCCTGCTTCACCATTTCGGCTCAAAAGAGAAGATCTACGGCGAGGTGTTGAAAGCGATCGCAGAAGAGCTGAACGACCTCATGACGGCCGTGCAAGCCGGCCATGACGACCCGCAAACGCAGCTGACCGACCTCTTTGGGAGAATGGCCTCCGGCAGGTCGGATGATGTAATCCGTACACGTTTATTGATGCGCGAGCTACTGGACAATAAGCATCGGGCGCAAACGGCCGGCGCGTGGTATCTCAAGCCGTTTCTGAAAAGCCTGACGAATATGGCCAAAGCGATCCCAGGATGGTCGCACGCCGCCGACGCGCAAATCATCGCGGTGCTTTACCAGATCATCGGCGCCGTGAGTTACTATGGCGTGTCGGCCCCGACCCTGCGCGGCATCTACGGCAAGGCCGGCGCGCAGGCCATTGAGCGGGCGTTTCCCGCCCAACTTGAAGCGACGATTGCGGCTGCGCTGGCCGCCCGGCCGATCGCGGAAGGCTAGGCCTGGGGCGCGCCGTCCTAATTATTGGCCTGCGAGGTCAGTGCTCCCGAGCGCGCGCCTCGCCGTCATTTAACGGCGCGAAGGTCGTCGGGCGGCTGCGTCAACGCCCAGTCACACGAACGTCACACCGGCGCCGTAGCGCTTGACGCGATCGTTCTTTGGGGAGCCCGCCCATGTCGACCATCCGTTTGATCCGGCCGTCATTCCTTGCGGCGGTCGCCGCCGCGACGGCGCTCGCCGCCTGCGCGTCGTCGACATATACGCCGAGCGCGGCGGGCCGGTCGTCGCCGACGCCGGCGCCGGTCTTTTCGGACTATCGCGGCGGGCCGGAAATCGACCGCACGCGGCCGGCCGACGGCCGAGCGCGCGGGGTCGTTTTCGAAGACGTCAATCGCAACAGCCGGCGCGACGCGGGCGAGCCCGGGGTGCCGGGCGTTAAAGTCTCAAACGGGCGAGACGTCGTCGCGTCCGACGCCGACGGCGCCTACGCCCTACCCGTTCGCGACGACATGGCGGTCTTCGTCGTACAGCCGTCCGGCTGGCAGGCGCCGCATGACGCCAATTGGGTTCCCCAGATCGCCTACCAACACAAACCCGCCGGTTCGCCCAAACCGTTGCGCTATGGCGGCCTCCCGCCGACGGGCCCCCTACCCGCCGCGATCAACTTTCCGCTCGTTAAAGCGGGCGCCGGCGAGGCGTTCCGCTGCGCCGTCCTCGGCGACACGCAGACCTACGCCAACCAAGAGATCAGCTATTTTCGCGACTCAACAGTCGACGACATTCTCGACCGCGGGTCCGCTGAACGCCCGGATTGCGTCCTCGCCGTCGGCGACGTCGTCGGCGACGATCTCGGTCTTATCCCGCGCCTGGCGGAAGTCGTCGGCGCGCTGAAGAGCCCGCAATGGTGGGTGCACGGCAACCACGATTTCGACTTCGACGCGGATTTCGACGCGGATTCGGCCGATACGTGGCGCCGGCTCTACGGGCCCAATTATTATGCCTTTGAGATCGGCGACGTTCTCTTCGTGGCCCTCGACAACGTCGTCTATCCGTGCACGGTCGAAGACGCCGAGCGCGCCGGTCGCGCGTTCTGCGTTGACGGCGCCAACAAGCGCTACAACGCCCGCATCACGGACGACCAATTGGCGTTCGTCGAAAATCTCTTGGCGCTGACCGACCCCGATAAGCGCATCGTCTTCGCCCACCATATCCCGTTCGTCAGCTTCGTCGACCAAACGGCGGCGGCGCACCAGACGGACAACGTCAACGCGCTTTACGCGCTCGTCGGGTCCCGCAAGGCGCTGTCCCTTTCCGGCCACACGCATACGACGGAGAATATGAGCCCCGGCGACGTTTTTGAGGGGTGGGCGGAGCAAGTAGACGTCACCGCCCTGCCCTTTCGTCATATTATCGCCGGCGCCGGGTCCGGCGCTTGGTTTAACGGCGATTTTGATTGGCACGGCGTGCCGATGGCGTTGCAACGGCTCGGGAGCCCGCGCGGCTGGCTCGACCTCGCCTTTCAGGGCGCCGACTATGTCGAAACGTATATCGGCGCCAATGTCGGGCGCGAGCGGCGCATGTGGATCTCCGTCAATACGCCCGCCTTCCGCGACTGGTATGACGCGATCATGGCGTGGCGCGCCGAACCCGCGGATACCCGCGATCCCGTGCCGCCCTTCTCGATCAACGATCTACCGGACGTGAAGATATTGACGCCGGACGACCTTGAAGGCGGAACCTACGTCACCGCGAACGTCTGGGACGGGTCGACGGAATCGCGCCTCACACTGACGATCGCAGGACGGACGATCACGATGGACCGTACGCAACAAGCCGCGGGCGAGGCGGCGAAAATCGGCGCGGAATGGGCCGACCCGTTCGCCGCGCAACGCCAGCTCTCCGTCGCCCGCTTTGCGCTCCAAAGCCGCTCCGGGATCGCGCGCAACCAAGGCTGGGAAGCCTATCGCGGCGCGGCGTTGGGCCCGTCGGCGCCGCAACCGCAATTTTCCGTCGCCGATCGCAACATGCACTTGTGGCGCGCCTTGTTGCCTGCGGACCTGCCCGCCGGCGTGCACGCGGCCGAGATCGTCGCGGTCGACCGCCACGGCCGGGCGACGCGCGACGTCCTGGTCCTCGAAATTCGGGACGCGCGCCCGCCCATGCGGTTCCGCAAGGACGTATTCGATGCGTTCGAAGACGGCCCGCCCGTGCGGTAAACCGGTCATCTAAAACGGCGCGTTGGTTACCGACGCCTGGAACGCAAAGCCCCGCGCCCCGCTAAAGCGGATCGTCGCTCCTGATACTGAACGCACCGGACGCATCGTTCATTTCGGCCAGAGCCGACCGGTCCGGTCGCAATACGCGTCGTAGGCGTCGCCGAATTGCGCCCGCATCATTTTTTCCTCGTAGGGCACGCGAATGACGTACATCAACGCAAAGGCGACGACCCCGGCCGGGCCGGCGATCAGGTTTTGAACGAATAGCGGCTGCATCAAGAAGATCAGCCAAATGGCCGTGTACATCGGGTGGCGGATACGCCGATAAACGCCTCGCGTGACGAGCTCCTGGCCTTCGCGCAATTCGGTCGTCACGCTCCAATTGCGACCGAGGTCGGCGTGACTGCGCCAAAACAGCCAAAAACTTGGCGCCAAGACGATCGCCCCGCCGATCGCCGCCCAGTCAGGCAAGCGGTAATCGTAATCGCTTAAGAGGCCGGTCGCGAGATGCACGAGCGGGAGAAACGTGCCGCCGATCGCCACGAGCGCCAACAAGATGCGCTCAACGACCACCGCGCGCTTTTCCGCAATGACGTTCGATTGCGTGCGTTTGGCGTACGGCGCGCGGATGAGCGACATAACGACGGCGGTCGCGACCCACACGAGCGAGGCCCACCCGTTTACGCGCCATCGAAAGATAACGGCGGCCAGCGCGGCAAGCACGACTGCCATCATCACCGTTTGGAACGCTTTTTTCATCGTACTCCCAGGTCGCTGACATTTACTCCGTCGTGCGGTCGCTCAAGGGACAATTTGTTCGTATGCGTCCCGAACACGCCCTTAATAATGCGTATTATTCTTAAAAATGGAGCCGACTGCAAGGCCGAGGCGGCGCGTCGCCCAGCCCCGCACGCACCCCGCGGCGAAGAAAAACAATTGCCGCGTTGCACATGCGAAAAGGCCGCCCCGCGGACGAACGAACCAAGACGCAGACGATCGGCGCCGCGGCGGCCGCGGACGGTTTCCCGGCGCGTCGACCCGGCCTAGGGTCGCGCGCGCATGACCCATGTTCACGGAATTCGACCGCCAAAGAGCCTTCTTTACGAAGCGCGCCGCGCAATCGCCTTGTGGTTGTACGGCCTCGCCGGTTGGCGGGTCGAAGGCGCGGCGCCCAGCGAGGAAAGATTCGTGGTCATCGCGGCGCCGCACACGTCCAATTGGGACCTGCCGTTTATGCTGGGGGTCGCCTATAAATTCCGCATACGGCTCCATTGGCTCGGCAAAGACACGTTGTTCAAGCCGCCCTTCGGATGGCTGATGAAGGCCCTCGGCGGCATCCCGATCGACCGCTCGAAATCGCACAATGTCGTCGCCCAGATGGTCCGCGTTTTCGGCGACGCCGACACGCTGGCGGTCGCCATCCCGCCGGAAGGCACGCGCTCGAAAGTCCGTGTGTGGAAGACTGGCTTTTACAATATCGCCCACGGCGCCGGCGTCCCAATCGCGTTCGGCTTCTTGGACTACGCCCGAAAAGTCGGCGGCATCGGCGGCGTTTTTCGCACGACGGGCGATTACGAGGCCGACCTGAAAGAAATCAAAGCGTTCTACGCGAGTGTCACCGGCAAGCACGACGAGAAGTATACCGAAACCTAGCCGCTGCGCGTCGAGACGGCGCCGGGATCCGGCATCGGATCGACGGCTAAAACAACGCGCCTTGCGCCGGCGGCGCCGCCGGTTCGATCAACGCCGGCCCGTCATTCGCAACTTTGTTGACCGCCTTGGAGACCGCGCGCGAGCGCCAGAAGCCCGCCGCTTGCGCCCGCAACAGCGGGGCCAGCGCCGCAGTCTCCGTTTCATCCGTGGTCAGCCAGCGATCGAACGCGTCCGGCGCGACGACGACCGGTTCACGATGATGGATCGCCGCCATATCCGGGCCGGCCTCGATCGTCAGCATCGCGACGGTTTCCGCTTCCGACCCGTTGTCGGCGAGGCTCGTCTCCCAAATCCCGGCGAACGCAAAGAGACCGCCGGCGGCCGGTTCGAACAAAAAAGGTTGCGGCGCCCCCTCGCCGCGCCGCCATTCGTAAAAGCCGGACGCCGGCACGAGGCACCGGCGGCGCTTAAACGCGCCGGAGAACGAGCGCTTTTCCGCCACCGTCTCGGCACGCGCGTTGATCAGCGGGCGGCCGGCCTCCGTGCCGCGCCAGCCGGGGATGAACCCCCAGCGCAACAGGGCGTACGCGCGGGCGCCCCCGCGGTCGAGACGGACCGCAGCGACCGGTTGCGTCGGCGCGATATTGTAGCGCGGCGGGAAATTGTCCCGCACGTCGACCGAGAAGGTCTGCGCCACTTCGTCCGGCGGCGCGGTCAACAGGTAGCGCCCGCACATGGGGGCCGATATAGCGCGGCCATGGATGCAAAGGAACTTGCCGCCAAAGCGGTCCGTGTCAGCGTCGGCGCCGTCGTCTTCCGCGGCGACGAGGTCTTGCTCATAAAGCGCGGCAAGCCGCCCTTTTTGGGCGCATGGTCGATCCCCGGCGGGAAGGTCGAGCACGACGAACGCTTGCACGACGCGGTCGCGCGCGAAGTGCGCGAGGAAACCGGGGTCGAGATGGCGCTGATCGGATTGATCGACGTCTTTGAGACGACGCCGTCGGCGCGCGGCGACGGGACCGATTATCACATGGTGATGGTCGATTACGCGGCGCGCTGGGTGGCCGGCGAGCCGGTCGCGGCGGACGACGCGTCGGCGGCGGAGTTCGTCGCCGTCGACGTCGCGCTCGACCGTCTCAGTTGGGACGAAACGCGCCGCGCCTTGCAAATGGCGCTGCGCCTGCGCCTCAACGGCGACGCGCGCGGCGCGTGAGCTGCGCCTTATCCTCGCCGCCAAACCGGTTTAAGCGTTAGCCCATGAGACTTGCAGCAGCCGTCGCCGCGTTGCTCGCCGCGCTAATTTGCGACGCGGATGCGGCGAGTTATCGAACGCGCCAGAAGATGCTGACCGAGCTTTCCGGCGTGTTCGGCGGGCTGCACTTTATTCGGCGCACCTGCGGGCCGGGAAACGAAACCGACGTCTGGCGCGAGCGGATGAAGCAGCTCGTACGGTTGGAGGATCCAAGCGCGACGCAGCGCGAGGCGATGATCGAAGCGTTCAACACCGCCTACCGCGACGCCCGCCGACGCTTTCCGGACTGCACGGCGGAGGCGGCGAACCGCGCCGCGTCGCTGGCCGCGGACGGCGAGCGCTTGACCGAGGCGCTGCGCGCCGATCTTTGAGGACCGGCGCCGCGCGTGACCCTTTATCCGTATACGTTTGAAGCGCCGGTCGAACGCTTTAGCGTCGGCAAAACGAAGACGATACGGTACCGCGTCATGTTCTTGCCGGCGGACCTGCACGCCGCTTTGCCGTTCGACGCCCATCCGCGCCTTCGCGTCGAGGGGGAAATCGCCGACGCGCCGATCGCGAACGCGTTCATCCCGTCCGGCGACGGCCGGGTTTATGTGATCGTATCGCCGACGGTGATGAAGGCCGCCGGGCTCGCCGTCGGCGACCTCGCCGAGATGCGGTTTCGGATCGCCGACCAAGAGCATGTCGACGTGCCGGCGGCCCTCGCGCGCGCCGTGAACGTCGCGCGCGACCGCGCCGAGGCCTGGGGGGCGCTGACGCCCGGCAAGCGGCGCATGCTCGCC
>JBCCZS010000041.1:0-18588 GCA_039187035.1 Pseudomonadota bacterium
CCAACGCGAATAAAAAAATATTACCCCATATTTCTTGTGGTTAGGTAACGTAATGGTAAACGCGCCGCCCCGTCGACCGAAGCGATAAACGGCGCCGGCGCCTTCTCGGTGCCGTTTCAACGCGTCCGCAATCGTAAACGCCAGCTCGAGCGCCTGGCTCGCATTGAGGCGCGGATCGCAGTGCGTGTTGTATCGAGACGACAAGTCGCGTTCGGAGATTTCCTGGGCGCCGCCGATGCACTCGGTCACGTTTTGGCCCGTCATCTCAAAATGCACCCCGCCCGGATAAACGCCCTCGGCCCGGCACACGTCGAAGAAGCCCGCGACTTCTTTCATGATCGACGCGACGGGCCGCGTTTTATAGCCGTCGGCGGTTTTGACCGTGTTGCCGTGCATCGGATCGCACGACCACACGACCGCGCGCCCCGCCCGCTTCACGGCGCGCACGAGAACGGGCAGCCCGTCGGCGACGGCGTCCGCCCCGAAGCGGGCGATGAGCACAATGCGGCCCGGATCGTCCGCCGGATTGAGAACGTCGAGCAACTGCAGCAGGTCGTCAGGCTTGAGGCTCGGTCCGCATTTGACGCCGATCGGGTTGTCGACGCCGCGGCAGAATTCGACATGCGCGCCGTCCGGCTGGCGCGTCCGGTCGCCGATCCAGATCATGTGGGCGGAGGTGTCGACCCACCGCCCGCTCGTTGAATCGACGCGCGTCATCGCTTGTTCATAGCCGAGGAGAAGCGCTTCGTGGCTCGTATAGAAGTTCACCTCGCGGATCGTGCGCACTTCCTCGCCCGTCACCCCGCACGCTTCCATAAAGGCGATCGCCTCGGAGATGCGGTCGGCGATCGCCCGGTATTCCATTTCCTGGGGCGAGTTCGAGACGAACTCCAAATTCCAGCGATGGACGTTTTCAAGGTTGGCGTACCCGCCGGTCGCAAACGCGCGCAGGAGGTTCAGCGTCGCCGCCGATTGCCCGTACGCCTTTAAGAGCCGCTGGGGGTCCGGCAAGCGGGCCGCTTCCGTGAACTCCATGCCGTTGATGTTGTCGCCGCGATAAGACGGCAACGTCACGCCGTCGACGGTTTCCGTCGGGGCCGAGCGCGGTTTGGCGAACTGCCCGGCGATGCGCCCGACCTTCACGACCGGCAAGGCGGCCCCATAGGTCAGCGCCACCGACATCTGCAGCAAGACCCGAAACGTGTCGCGGATATTGTCCGGGTGGAACTCTTTGAAGCTCTCCGCGCAGTCGCCGCCTTGGAGCAAAAACGCCTCGCCGCGCGCAACGGCCGCCAGTTCGGCGCGCAGCCGGCGCACCTCGCCCGCAAACACCAAGGGCGGATACGAGGACAGCTCCGACTCAGCCGCGGCGAGCGCGACCGGATCCGGATAATCGTCTGGGATGTGCTTTGCGGGCCGTTCCCGCCAGCTCGCCGGCCGCCACGTCATCGTCGTCACTCCTACGTTCGGCGGAAAATACCCTCCCCGACGCGCGCGCCGCAACCGACGCCGGCGTCGCGCGGCGCCATTCGCCGGCCGCCGGGCGACAAGGCGTTGCGCGCATTGTGCCGGAGGCGGCCGATCGTTTAGTTTGGCGGCGCAACAACGCCGAACGGAGAGCCGTCCATGCGCCAGCCCGGAACGTCGCGCCGTCGCTTGCAAACCATCCCGTATTTCGCCGACCCGCCTGCGGGCGGGCCCGACCCTGCACGATTGTCGACCGGCGACGACGGAGCGGAGCGGCTGGAGGACGTCGCCTCGTTCCTGATCCGTGAGGCCGACTCGATGGAGCGCGCCGCGGTCGGCACGGCCCAGCTCGTCCTATACGGTGCGGTTCTGTTGAACGCCGGCGGCCTTGTCGGCCTGCCGCCCTATTTAAGCGCCGCCGATGTCGACGTGTCGGGGGCCGCCGCGTCCGCGCTCACCGCCGCCGCGGGCTGTTTCATCCTCGGCGTCTTCTTCGCGGCGATCGGCGCTTACGGGGCGTACAGAAACTATCTGGGCCACATGGACCATTCGGTTTCGCTCTTGTTCGCGCTCTTCAAGCGCGGGGCCGAGGACGCCGACGAAACGCTCGCCGCCGTCGAACGCGCGTATTTCAGCCCGCCGCCGAAGACGCGTCAGCGCATCGCCGGCACGAAGTGGCTCGGCGTTTTCGCGGTCTTTGCGTCCTATATCCTCTTTCTGTCCGGCGCGCTGATCGCCGGCCGTCTGATCCTCCAACCGATCTGACCGACCCACGAGAACGGCTGGTCTCAAAATCGCGATTTTCGCGTTGAGACGCCGGGTTTCGCCTGGACAGCGCCTCGCCGCGGCGCGCACAATTCGCCGCAACGATGAATTCCGGGGGTGCGCCATGCGCTTAACGTTTGCGACGACGTTTATTGGGATCTGTCTGCTCGCAGGGTGCAACGCCGCCGACGACGCGTCCCGCGCGGAGGCCGCCGAACCGTCGGCGCCCGCCGTTCCCGTCGAAGAGTGGACGGTTGAAAACCTCGGCGGGGCCTATGTCGACGCGGGCGACGGCGCGCCGGTCGTTCTCATCGTCCCCGGATCCGGGCCGACAGACCGCGACGGAAACAATCGCCTCGGCGTCGCGGCCGCCTCTTATCGGCTGCTCGCCGACGCGCTTTATGCGCGCGGCGTATCGACCGTGCGGGTCGACAAGCGCGGGCTGTTTTCAAGCGCCGGCGCCGGCGACGGCAACGCCGTGACGGTCGACATCTACGCCGAGGATTATCGGCTTTGGAAAAAAACGATCCGCGAGCGTACCGGCGTCTCGTGCGTTTACATGCTCGGGCATTCCGAAGGCGCGCTCATGGTCTCCGCCGCCGCGGTCGGACAAGACGACGTCTGCGGGCTCATTCTCGTCTCCGGCGCCGGGCGAAAACTCGGCGACGTTTTGCGCGAGCAGCTGCGCGCCAATCCAGCCAACGGACCCATCCTCGACCAGGCATTCGGCGCGATCGATGCGATTGAAGCGGGCGAAGACGTCGACGTCGACGCCTTGCACCCCGCCCTCCGACCCCTCTTCGCACGTCCGGTCCAGAATTATCTGAAATCGCTTTTCGTCGCCGACCCGGCCGCCATCGCGGGGGCGGCGGGCGTGCGCACCTTGATCGTCCACGGCGAAACCGACTTACAGACGTCGATCGAAGACGCTCAGCTTCTCGCCGAGGCGACCGGCGGCACGCTCCGCATCATTGGCGGCGTCAATCACGTCCTCAAAGAAGCGCCGGCGAGCCGTGCCGCGAACCTTGCGACGTACGCCGATCCCGACTTGCCGATCGCGCCGCCGGTCGTCGACGCCGTCGCGGACTTCGTCAAAAAGGAATGAGCCGGCTTCGCAAGCCGAAACGATAGCGGCCGGCCACGCCGCGCCAGATGATCCGAACGCGCGCGCCGGCTACGCGCACTAGGCGGGCAGGAATCCGCCGGCCTTTTTGAACGCGGCGCCGAATTCAATATTATCGTATAATATTCAAGGCATTAGCGCGCAGTCCCTACGCTTGACGCTGCGCTGCGGCATGCGTATCACCAGCCTGATTTTTCGCGGCGGACGCCGTTCTCCGCCCCTTGGCGAGCGCATCATGACCGAAGGAGATCCGCCGCGCGGGGACGCGCCCCCGTCGCTTGAGGCGTTGCAGGCGCGCCTGGACGCCGCCCGGCCGCCTTCCGCCCACGCGGAACCGGCAGCGGCGGGACGCGACGGCGCGGCGATGGGCGTGGGCCTGCGGATCGCGGCGGATTTGATCGCGGCGTTGATCGTCGGGACCGGCCTCGGCTGGGGTTTCGACCGTTGGTTCGACAGCGCGCCGTGGGGGCTGATTATCGGCGTTTTTTTGGGTTTCGCCGCGGGGCTCTTGAATGTACACCGCGCGCTGAACGCCGACGACGCCCGCGCCGCGCCGCCGGACGATCCCGCGCCCGACGACGCGGGTTGACAGACGACACGACAAGCCGACACACACCGGGCCGACGCGGCCCCGAACCGAAACGAAGCGGCGCGCCCAAGCCGACGACCGACCGAAGAAAGCGACTCCCCCGATGACCTTGCCGTCCGACGCCGCCGCCCTAGCGGGCGCTTTGTTGCAGCGCTTCGTCGCCGACCCGATGGAACAATTCGTGATCCAGCCGCTCATCCCGTTGAGCCTCGGCCCCTTCGACGTATCGTTGACCAATTCGACGCTTTGGATGCTGATCACCGTCGCGGTCGGATACAGCTTTTTCTTCGCAGCGACGCGCGCCAACGCGCTGATCCCCGGACGTATGCAGTCCGTCGCCGAGCTCGCCTACGAATTCGTCGCCGAGATGGTGCGCGACTCGGTCGGCCCGAACGGCATGAAGTTCTTCCCGTACGTCTTCACGCTGTTCATCTTCATTCTCTTATCGAACTGGCTGGGCCTCTTGCCGTCGCTGACGTTCCTGCCGCACGAGCTGCACACGTTCACGACGACGAGCCACATCGCGGTGACGCTCGCCCTCGGTCTCCTGACGATTTCAATCGTTCTCGGCTACTCGCTCGTCAAGAACGGCGCGAAAACATACAAAATGTTTTTGCCGTCGGGCCTTCCGGTCGCGATTGCGCCGCTTCTTCTCGTCATTGAGATCATTTCGTTTATCTCGCGGCCGATCAGCCTCGGCATTCGTCTCTTCGCGAACATGACCGCCGGGCACGTCATCTTGAAGGTTTTCGCCGGCTTCATCGTCACGCTCCTCGGCGCGGGCGCGACGCTCAAGGCCGTGTCGATCATCCCGTTCCTCGGCATCCTCGCGGTGACGCTGCTTGAAATCCTGGTCGGGTTCCTGCAGGCGTACATTTTCGCGATTCTCACCTGCATTTACCTCGGCGACGCGGAGCACGCCGCCGACCACTGACGCGTTTCCCGCGGGGGTCACCACCGGGCCGCCCCCCGATAAAGACGGGACGAACGAGGCTCACGGACGCAACGAACACGACTTGAAGGAGACCACCCCATGGAAGCAGACGCCGCCAAATTGATCGGCGCCGGGATCGCCTCGCTGCCGCTCGCCGGCGCCGGCATCGGCCTCGGCATTATCTTCGGCAACTTTCTCGCCGGCGCGTTCCGCAACCCGTCGGCCGCCGCCGCCAACCGCACGACGATGTTCATCGCCTTTGCGCTTACCGAATTTACTGGCCTGCTCGGCTTCGTTATCGCGCTGATCATCCTCGGCAACTAAGCCCGTTTGGGGGGCGCGCGCTTTTGTCGGCGTCGCCCCTCCGCGCCTCACTATTTTGACTGCGGAGCGATCATGGGATTGCTGAACGACGCCGCGACGCCGGTCTTTCTCGCCGCCGCCGACACGGCCTCAGCCGCCGGCGAAGCGGCGGGCGAAAGCGGCGGCTTGCCGCAATTCGACGCCTCGACCTTCCCGGGACAGATCTTCTGGCTCGCGGTCACGTTCGGGCTTTTGTACATGTTGATGTCGGAATCGATCTTGCCGCGCCTCGGCGGGATGATCGAAGAGCGCAAAGACCGCGTCGCCGACGACCTGGACAAAGCGGCCGAGTTTAAGCGGCAAGCGGACGAAGCGAACGAAGCCTACGCGAAGGGCCTTGCCGACGCGCGCGCCAAAGCGCAAGCGATCGCCGCGGAAACGCGCGACAATCTCGACGCGGAGCTTTCGGAAATGCAGGCCGAGGCGGACGAAAAAGCCGCCGCCGACGTCGCCGCCGCGGAAAAGCGGATCGCCGAGATGCGCGACAAAGCTGCCGAGAAAGTTCGCGACGCCGCCATCGACACCACGAAAGCCGTTGTCGAAGCGCTGATCGACGAGCGGCCCACCGACGAAGCCGTGCAAGCGGCGATGCCGCGCGGATGACGTCCGCGCCCTAGATTCCAGGAACTTCGCGCTATGGTCCGCATTCTGACCGTTCTCGCCGCCGCCGCCCTCACCGTTCCCGCCTTTGCGGCGGACGCGCAGGCCGGGCGTCTTTCTTGGTGGCAGGACACCGCGTTCTGGGTCAGCGTCGGATTTATTTTGGTGATAGTCGGCTTCGGCGCGCTCGGCGTTCACAAGACGGTCGCCAAAGCGCTCGACGAGCGCGCGCAAAAGATCGCGGACGAACTGGACCAGGCGCGCCGCCTGCGCGAAGAGGCGCAAGAAACGCTCGCCCAGTATCAACGCCGCCAACGCGACGCCGAAGAAGAAGCGCAAGCGATCATCGATCAGGCCAAAAAAGACGCGCGCCGTTTAGCGGAAGAAACGCGCGACAAGATCAACGGCCAAATTGAACGGCGCATCAAAGCCGCTGAAGATAAGATCGCCCGCGCCGAAGCGCAGGCCCTCGCCGACGTACGCGGACAAACCGCCGATCTCGCGGTTGAGACCGCCCGCGAAATCGTGAAGGCGCGCGTCGACAAACGCGCGCACGCCGCACTCGTCGACAAAGCAATCACCGAGTTGCGCGCGAAACTCCATTAGGATCCGCGCCCTAGACAAAAATTTAAGTGCGCTCAATCCGCCGTCGCCAGTAAGTCGGGCCAGCAATTTGGGCCAGTCAGTTGGTCGGGCGACCGGGCCATAAGTCGGCCATAAACACGCCCGCCACGCGGTAACGTCCGCATTACTTTGTGTACTGCCTGAAAGCGCGAGCGCCGTTGCGGCTGGCGACAATACTCGCCCCGGACGCCAGATGAATGGACAGGCGGCCGTCGCCGGTGGGCTCGGCCGAAAGTATCGCGTTCGCGCGAACGAGATGCGATCGATGGATACGGATATAGCCGCTATCCTCAAGCTTCAGCGCGTAATCGGACAGGGACTTGTTGCAAGAAAACGTTCCCAACTTCGTATGCAGTCGGACCTGATCGCCGTCAGCCTCTAAATGGATGAGATCCGTAAGATCGACTTTCTTGAACTCGCCATCGACTTTTACGAAGACCGAATCGCGTTCCGGCTGCGAGGCGTCTGGCTTTTTCTGGAGCGCCTCCGCCAAAGCCGATTGCGTCGCCTGGAGTTGCTCCTGCAGCCAGCGCGCATAAATCAACCCTTGCATCGCCGCGTAGATGACGACGCCCTGCAAAAGCTGCCAAAGCGTCGCGGATTCGTAGAACGGCGAGAGACGGATCCCCGATGCAAGCCAGTTCGGACGAAAACCGGCTGCAACGAGGATGAGCAGATACCACAGATGCGCGAAGATTATGGCCAGTAGAAAATGAACGGCCACCTGTTCGATCACCGGGCGACTTATCAGGTAGCGGCGCACAAAAAGCCTGACCGAAATGCCGATCAAAACAATCGGGACGACGTTGACCAACGCAGTTCTGACGGAGCGCAACACGCTTTCGTCTCTGACCACCTGGAATTGTATCAGGTAAGCGACCCCTAAACAGACGAAGGCGATGATCCAAAGGGTCGTTTCCGATCGGATCTCACGACGCTTGAACATCGCGCGGAGCCCGCGCAACGGGGCGCCGTCTCGCCACGATGAGCGCGCCTGTTCAATTCGCCGGCTACCCAACTGGCCGCCCTACCTATCGCTACAACGGATCGCGTGAATTTAGCGCCGACGACTAAGCATTATCCACGAGGATGATGTCAATTCACCGAGCGTTTTTGTCATTTCACAGAAAGTTAGCCGTCGGATCGCGCATAAGCCCTATCGACCGAACGTCCACAAGGTCGAGATCGGGAATGACAACGCGATGAGAACAACACCAATCGGCTTGGCTATTTTGGCCCTTGCAGCGTCGCTCGCATGCGCCGGCGCCGCATCGGCGCAGAACTTTGAACTACGCAACGGTGCGGTCGTCTCCGCAGGCGATCCTGTCGACATCGCGATCTCAGGCTTGCCGCCGGGTTCCGAGGTCGAGGTGCGCGCGCAGCGTGCGCTGAAAAACCACTACCTTCCCGGAGCGCCGACCCGCCGCCACACGTCAACGGCGCGTTTTCTCGCAGACGAGAACGGCCGCATCGACCTTGCGTCGACCCCCTCAATCGGCGGGTCGTACCAAGGCGTCGATGCAAATGGTCTGTTCTGGTCCATGCAACCGGCAAACGATGAGCCGGTCCCCGCTGACGACGAGGTTGAACTCCAGGCGTTCATTGCCGGCAAACGCGTCGCGTCCGTTTCTTTCGAACTGCAAACGCAACCGCCCGGCTTTCGCGTGCGCGCGGCGCCGTCCCTCCCCGGGTCGTACTTCGCTGAACACCCGGGCGCGGGAAAGCGACCGGTCATTATCGTCGTCAGCGGCGCCGACAATCTGGCCGTGAGCCGTGAGTCGCTGATGCCGCAATTTTTCGCGAAGGGTTACTCGGTTTTTCACTTCGCCACGTACGAAATTATTTTCGGGCCGTCCGAACCGACCGTCAAAGGCCTGCCGACGCGCTACGTCGACATTTCTATCGACAAACTCCAAACCGCGTATGACTGGCTGGCGAAGCAGCCGAGCGTGGACGACGATCGCATCGGCCTCTACGGCCATTCACGCAATGGCGCCTACGTCTTGCTCGCGGCGACACGCTTTCCTTGGGTTAAAGCGGTTGCGGCCATCGCGCCGTCCGATGTCGTTTGGGAAGGTTGGGGAGACGGCATCCGACTAGGTACGACGTCGTCTTATTCGTGGAACGGCAAGTCTCTTCCCTATGTTCCCTATAGCGATAATTGGTTCCGTGAGACGTCAAAACTTGGCCGGGGACAACCGGCCCGCCTGCGCACGCCGATGGATGAAGGCCGCTGGGCTAACCCGGACCGCGTCGCCGCGGCGCGCATCCCGGTCGAGGACTACGCGGGATCGCTACTGGTTGCGGGCGGCGAACAGGATAATCTGTGGTCGGCGGGCCATATGGTCCAAAACATCGCCGAAAGTCGCGCGGCAGGCGGTTTAGAAACGACGCTTCTGGTGTTTCCTGACGCGGGGCATAATTTGACGGGGGACGGACAGAACCCCGTCGTTCTTCTTTTTGAAGACGAGGCCGACCGCGCCGTTCTCGCACGTGCTCAGGCCCGCACATGGCGCACTACCCTAAAATTCTTTGATCAAGCCCTTGAGCCTGGCGAGGTAAAATAGCGTCCAACGCGGCGAACAAACGCCGGTCGGCGATCACTATGACGGCGGGTCCATTCTCAATGTCGCAAAGGGGCTATTCTATCGAATAAATGATAACCCATATTGGGCCCGAATAAACTCAGAGAATTGCCAGCCGCGGTGAGTACTATTCATTTGTACAAATTATAAACGCCAGTTTGGAGCTGGGCCGGCCGAGCGGCTCATGCGCGCCTTCGCCGTCAGTCCGTCCGCTTTGGCCCAGAAGTAAAAGCCGAGCGCCATAACGCTCCCCAAGATCGGCATAACGATCCCAAACTCGTCGATGTAAACATGGGTCTCCGGGCCGCGGACGGTCAACGGCGTAAAGATGCGCTGTATAAAGAGATTATGGCTCGCATGGAGGATGACGGCCGGCCACAGGCTGTTTGATCGGAACGTGATGAACGCATAGACGATCCCCTGCGGGAGGATCGCCATCGTAAAAATCAGCATCTGGACGAAAAAGTCGCCCTCGCCGGCATTGTAGTCGGTGAACAAGATCGCGGGCCAATGCCACACCGCCCAGATTGCGCCGGAGACGAGCCCGACGGCCCAGAAGGGCATCACCTTGCGCATCTCCCAAATCAACAGACCGCGCCAACCGATCTCCTCACCGAGCGCGCGCGCTGCGGCGGCGACCATGCCGACCGTCGCCAACATCACCCCGAAGACGACCGACGCCGCAACGCTCGGCTCCTCGCGTCCTGTCAATTGGTTCGTCCACGACGTTAACGTGTCCGTATTCCCGAAACCGCTACCGCCAAGGCCGAGCGCCCAGACCGGCGCATAGATCGCCAGGCCGTAGACGATCGGCAACGCCCAGGCGAACCATGGCCACCCCCAACGGCCCCACCGCCACGGCAGACTCTTGATGGGTTTGCCGGTCATCAAGCAGGTCAACAACGCCGCGACGCCCGGCGACCACATAACCCCGGTCACCAAAATCGTCGGCGTGCCGCCCTGGTAGGCCATCAGCCCGCCGAACAGGCCGGTCAGCAACAGCGTCAACACTAAGAACAGCCGGATCGTTCCCCACGCTTTGCGGCGCATCGCTTTTTCGTCGTCGGTCATGGCGCCCCATCGCTCCGCTCAGGTACGGCGCGCAAGATAATTTCCGCAAAAAGACGATCGCGCGCGTCGTCGCCCATCGCGTCGAGAAACGTCGCGCGGCCGAGTCGCCCTGCGATCATTAAGTCCGCAAGCCCGTGCGCCACGCCCCAAGCGGCCAAAACGTCCGACATCGCTGATTTATCCGTATGGGGCGTACGTCCGCTCACAGCTTCGATATGGCGCACGAGTTTTTCAAACGCCGCATCGGCCGCCGCCGATAAGACGGGATCGGACTTATCCGGCCTGTCGGATGCGAACATCAGGCGGAACAGGGCGGGATTCGCCGCGGCGAAATCAAGATAGCCGAGCCCGGACGCCGCGAGCTTGGCGCGCGGATCGTCCGCCGCCGCTTTTTCGCGAGCGTCCTGTGCGGCGATGAAGCGGGCATAACCGCGGGCGGCGAGCGCCGTCAGAAGACCGCCCGCGTCGCCGAAATGATGCGCCGGCGCGCCGTGGCTGACGCCGGCGCGCTTGGCGACGCCCCGTAACGAAAACCGTTCAACGCCGCTTTCGGTCAATTCGATCTCGGCGGCGTCCAAGAGCGCACGGCGTAAATCGCCGTGGTGATAGGCGGACTTCTGAGCGGCGGGGGGATCTGCGGTCGGATGCGGCATGCGCCGAGAATAGACGCCAATTTAGACACTGTCTAGATTATTCGTAACTGCGGCGTTTGCGGGCGTACGCGAGCGATCCGTTCAACGGCGCGGAGCCTTGCAGACGTGGACGCGTTGCAGCGACGAAGCGGCCGAGCGGCGCGCTCGGCGCAAAAAACCCGGCATCGAAGAGGCGTCAGCGCAGACGCAAAAAAACCCGCGCTGCGGCGGGTTCGTTTGGCGGTGATCGCACCGGGATCGCACCGGGATGGCGCTGCGATCGCACTGGGATCGCCCCGGCATCGCACTGGGATCGCGATGGCGTCGGCGAACTACTCCGCCGCCGCTTCCGTCTCGATCGTGACGAATTGGCGCTTGTTGCGCGATTTATAGAACCGCACGCGCCCCGTCGTCAGGGCGAACAGCGTGTGGTCCTTGCCCATGCCGACATTGTCGCCGGGATGAAACGTCGTGCCGCGTTGGCGCACGATAATGTTCCCGGGAATAACGGCCTCGCCGCCGAACTTCTTCACGCCGAGCCGCCGCCCCGCGCTGTCGCGCCCGTTCCGTGACGAGCCGCCCGCTTTTTTGTGCGCCATGGTTTACTCCGTCGTCTCTTCGCCGCCGGCTTCGGCGACGAACGCCTTCGCCTGGCCGATCCAGTCTTCGCGCTCGATGCGGCCTTTGAATGACAGCTTCTCGTCGAATTCGGCGATCTCGTCCGGACCCCACGAAGCGATTTGCGCAAACGACGTGACGCCGGCTTCCAGCAGTTTCTTCTCAAGCGCCGGCCCGACGCCGGAAAGTTTCTTCAAATCATCCCCGGCCGACGGCGCCGCTGCGGCGGGTTCGCTCGCCGGGGCCGCTTCGCGCGCAACCGGTTTAACGCTCGGCTCCGCGCCGTTGGTCAGAATTTCGGTGACCTTAAGCCAGGTCAGGTTTTGGCGGTGCCCTTTTTTGCGGCGATATTTTTGCCGCCGGCGCTTTTTGAAAATGACGATTTTCGGGCCGCGACCCTGCTCGACGATCTCGCCGGCAACGCGGGCTCCGTCGACGAACGGCGCGCCGATCGTCACGTCGGCGCCGTCGCCAAGCATCAACACGTCGTCGAGAACGACCGTGTCGCCCTCAACGCCCGTCAAGCGCTCAATCTGGATAACGTCGTCTTTGGCGACGCGATATTGCTTGCCGCCGGTCTTTACGACTGCGTACATGACTTCCGACTCCAGGCGCGTTCGCGCGCCGACGTCCTTTTTCGCCCCGGCTTCATGCGTCCGGTAGTTGACCACAGCGCGGGGATTAAAGCCCGAGGGGCGCGCCGTCAAGCGCGCTTTCCCGGCGATCCGACGGACCCCGATGGCCGACGCCCCGCCTTTGCCGATCGACGACGTCATGGACGAGATCCGCGCCCGGCTCGCGACGGGCCGACCGCCTCGGCTCGTCGTCGCGGCGCCGCCGGGCGCCGGCAAAACGACCCGCATTGCGCCGGCGCTCCTTCAGGATGCCTGGACCGACGACGGGCGCATCATCCTCCTCGAACCGCGCCGCCTCGCTGCGCGCCTCGCCGCGGAACGGATGGCGTCGGTCTTCGGCGAACACGTCGGCGAAACCGTCGGTCTTGCAACCCGCATTGAGCGAAAAGTCGGCGCGCGAACGCGCATCGAAGTCGTGACCGACGGTCTGTTCGTGCGCCGTCTTCTTGGCGACCCGGAACTCGCCGGCGTCGCCGCGGTCCTCTTCGACGAATTCCACGAACGCTCGATAAACCTCGACCTTGCGCTCGCCCTGGCGCTTGACGCCCAGAGCGCGTTCAGGCCGGATTTGCGGCTTGTCGCGATGTCGGCGACGCTCGACGTCGACGCAGTCTGCGGGCTTCTCGACGCCCCGGCGGTCGAGAGCGTGGGCCGCGCATTCCCCGTCGAGACCATCCACATCGCGCGCGATCGCAATACATCCGTCGTCGAACGAACCGCGGCGGCCGTGCGTCGGGCGCTCCGCGAGCAAGACGGCTCTATCCTCGTCTTTCTGCCGGGCGCCGGGGAAATCCGCCGGGTCGCCCAACGGTTGGACGCCATGCCGGCAAGCGTCTCCGTCGCGCCGCTCTTCGGTGCGATGGGGCCGCGCGAGCAAGACGCCGCCGTCGCGTCGGCCGGTCCGGGGCGACGGAAAGTCGTACTCGCGACCGACATCGCGGAAAGCTCGTTGACGATCGACGGGGTGTCGGTCGTCGTCGATGCGGGGCTCGCGCGCATCGCCGTCCATGACCCAGCGACCGGCGCGACGCGGCTTGAGACCCGGCGCGCCGCGCGCGCCAATGTCGACCAACGGCGCGGGCGCGCGGGGCGCCTAGGCCCCGGCGTCTGTTATCGTCTGTGGTCGGAGCCCGAAACCACAGGCCTCACGCCTTATCCTAGCCCCGAAATTCTGCAGGCGGACTTAAGCGGGCTGGCGCTGGCGCTCGCCGAATGGGGCGTGCGCGACCCGGCGGCGCTCTCCTGGATCGATCCGCCCTCGCCCCGCCGGCTCGCCGCGGCGCGCGAAACGTGGGCGTCGCTCGGCGCGCTCGACGACGCCGGGGCCTTAACGGCGCGCGGGCGCGCCATGGCGGCGACGCCGCTGGCCCCCCGGCAAGCCGCAATGATCGCCGCAGCAAAATCCCGGACGGAAAAAGCCGCCGCCGCGCTCCTCGCGGCGGTTCTGAGCGAGCCTGGCCTCGGCGGCCCCTCAACGGACGTGCGGGAACGGGTCCGGCGCTTCCAAGCGGACGCCTCGCCGCGCGCCGCGGCCATGCGCCGGCAGGCTCGCCGTTGGGCCGGCGACGCCGACGTCGAGGCGTTCGATCCGTTTCAGGACGATGACGATTTTGCGGCCGTACTCCTCGCCGCGACGCCTGGCGCAGCGGCCCGGGCGGACGCGGACCGACCGGGCCGGTTCGCGTTGACCGGCGGCGGCGGGGCCCGCTTGCCGGACGGCGACCCGCTCGTTCGCGCACGCTGGCTGATCGTCGCCGATCGCGTCGGGGCCGCGTCGGGCGGGGCGGACCCGCGCATTACGGCCGCCGTCCCCGTTGACGAAGCGTTGATCCTCGAAGCGCTTGGCGTAGTTCACGAAGACCTCGTTCGTTTCGACGTCGACGCCCGGTCGTTACGCGCTCGACGCATCAGCCGCGTCGGATCGCTGATCATCACGCAAACGCCGGCCCCGCCGCCGAAAGGCGCAGGCGCCGTCGCGGCGCTCGTCGCCGCCGTTCGCGAGCATGGCGTCGACTTGCTCAAGAATGCGGCGGCCGTGCACGAAACGCTCGCCCGGATCGCGTTTCTTCACCACGCCGTCGGCGCTCCTTGGCCGGAAATGAACGGTGCAACCTTGCGTGACGGTGCGGATGTGTGGCTCGCCCCCCTCTTCGGCGATCGACCGAGCCTCGATACGCCCACGGACGACCAATTAAGGCGCGCGGTTGCAACGTTATTGCCTTGGCCAGGCCCAGCGGATTTAGACGCGCTCGCGCCGCGCTTTATCGAGGCGCCGTCCGCACAAAGACTGCCGGCGACTTATGAAGGAAAGGCCGCCCGCGTCGAGGCGCCCGTACAGGCGTTTTTCGGCGCGACAAGCCACCCGCGCGTCGCCGACGGGCGCGTACCGGTGACGGTGTCGCTTCTCTCCCCGGCGGGGCGCCCGGCGGCCGTCACCGCCGACTTGCCGGCGTTTTGGCGCACCGGCTACGCCGACATGGCCAAAGAGATGCGCGCACGCTACCCCAAGCACGACTGGCCCGACGATCCCGCCACGGCGCGCCCGCACGCCGGCCGCACAAAACGGGCCCTCGCCGCCGACCGCGGCGAACGCCGCCCGTCCTAATACTCTGTACAGAGTGGATACGCGGGACGCCGGACGCGCCCCGCTTTGACCGCTCGTCAGAAGGAGAAGCACAACGTGTTTGGGATCGCCTTGTTTGCGACGATTTGGTAAGCTCTCTCGCCGATTCTCGTCGTGTTGCTGACGCGCACGCGGCCGACGTTCAGCCGACTGAGGCAGGCGCGGCGGTCGGCGAGATTGATCGAGTCGATCCTGCCCGAAAGGTTGGCGTAACCGTTCGCGTTCCGACGGACTTTGCGACGCAAACGAACGTCCGCCCGCAAGCTGACGCGACATCCGTCAACCTCGACATTCCGTACCGATTGCATCGTCAAGCGTTTGCGCCGATTGAGGCGGTGCGACTGCGGCAAGGCCGCGTTGACATTGTCGGTCACGGCGCTTTCAACCGCCGTTTCAAGCGCGGGCGGAATCGGCTGGCACGCCGATGCGGCGCCTGCGGACGATAACGTGCCCGTAAATCCCGCCGCCGCCGCGGCGATAACGGCGATAGACGCGCGATTTGATTTTTTAGCCATGGTCTGAACGCTCCCTTATTCGGCCCCTGGCCGCAGGAGGGAGCGTGCCCCGCACGCACGCGCGTTCCCATCACCCGGTTGGGGGATCAACGGCGCCGATTGGAGGGATCCGCGCGCACCGACCCTGGCGGTCCGGTCGGCGCGGCGCACGCCGTCGCAATTCGTAGAAGGCGGGCGGCGAAGGTCGGCGCTTAGCAGATGCGCGGCAGCGGCTCGCCGGTCAGCCAGTCGACCAGGCGCCGGCCGCCGAACGCCGTCTCCATCTGAACGAACCCGTCCGGATCCGCCACAATTTCGCCGATCGCGGCGGCGTCCGCGCCGAGCGGATGGGCTTTTAACGCAGCGAGCGCGGCGTCGGCGTGCGCCGGATCGATAACGGCGATCAGCTTGCCTTCGTTGGCAAGGTACAAAGGATCGACGCCGAGAAGTTCGCACGCCGCATCGACCGTGCGGCGAACGGGGATCGCCGTTTCACGCAACAACGCGCCGACACCGCTCGACCGGCAAATTTCGTTGACTGCGGTCGCGAGGCCGCCCCGCGTCGGATCGCGCAAGACCGTGACGCTGGGGGCCGCAGCGAGCAAATCGGCGACGAGCCCGTGCAAGGCCGCGGTGTCGCTTTCAAACGGCGTCGACATCGGTAACGCTTCGCGGGCGGACAAAATCGTCGCGCCATGATCGCCGATGGTTCCCGACACCAATATGACGTCGCCGGGCCGCGCCCGATCAGCGGCCGGCGGGTTTTCGACCGTTTCCGGAACGATGCCGATCCCCGTCGTCGTGATGAAGACGCCGTCGCACTTGCCGCGCTCAACGACTTTCGTGTCGCCGGCGACGACGGGCACGCCCGCCGCGGCCGCCGCCTGCGCCATCGAGCGCACGACGCGGCGCAGATCGGCGAGCGGGAAGCCCTCCTCCAAAATAAACCCCGCCGTCAACTGCGTCGGCGCCGCGCCGGCCATGGCGACGTCGTTGATTGTGCCGTGCACGCTCAAACAGCCGATGTCGCCGCCAGGGAAAAACAACGGGCTGACGACGTGGCCGTCGGTCGCGACGACCATACGCGCCGCGCCGGCGAAGCGCGCCTGGTCGTCGCCTTTGTCGAGGGAGGCGTTGTCGAAGGCGGGTTTGAACAATTCTTCGAAAAGCTGCGCCGACGCGCGCCCGCCGGCACCGTGGGTCAGGTCGACGGTCCCGCGTTTGTAATCGAGCTTCTTTGTCGCAAGCGGTCGCCGGATCGCCGTTTGATGAATGGTCATGTCCTGTTCCCCGCGTCGCCCTATTCCGCCGCGACGGCGTGCGCCGGCGTCTTGCGAAACCGTCCGTACAGATAGTGCGCCGCGCACGCCCCTTCCGGCGACACCATGCACGAGCCCAGCGGATGCTCGGGCGTGCACGCGCCGCCGAAAACGGCGCATTCGGCCGGCGTGTTCTCGCCGCGGAGGATCTGCGCACACGCGCACGCTTTATGGTCGGGCCGAGACACGTAATCGAGGCCGAAGCGCGCCTCAGCGTCGAACGGCGCATAGGCCGGGGCGAGCCGCAACGCGCTGTTTGGGATCGTCCCCAATCCGCGCCACTCGAACGCCTCGCGCAATGCGAAGACGTCGCCGCACAAGGCTTGCGCCGCGGCGTTGCCGCCCGGCACGACCGCCCGGGTAAACGCGTTTTCAACACGGGCGACGCCCGCATTCGTCAACCGCACCAGGCGATGGATCGCCTGCAAAAGATCGTTCGGTTCGAACCCGGAGATGACGATCGGCTTGCGCCATTTCTCCGCCGCCGCCTCGTACGGCTCGGCGCCGATAATCGTCGACACGTGTCCCGGCCCCACAAAGCCGTCGAGGCGCGCGCGCGATTCTTCCGACCCCGTCGTCATGATGGCGTCGATCGCCGCCGGCGTGAGGACGTGATTGCACAGAACGGAAAAGTTCGTCAGCTCCGCCTTAGCCGCCGCCCTGACGGCCGCGGCGGTCGGCGGCGTCGTCGTCTCAAAGCCGATGGCGAGGAGGACGACCTCGCGGTCCGGGTTGGCTTTCGCCATCTCGACCGCTTGCGCCGTGGAATACATCATCCGCACGTCGCCGCCGCGGGCTTTCGCGGACAAAAGCGAGCGCCCGTCGCTGCCGGGCACGCGCATCATGTCGCCATAGGTGGCGAGGATGACCTCCGGCCGAGAGACGCACAACTCGATCGCCAAATCGAGCCGGCCCGTCGGCAACACGCACACGGGGCACCCCGGCCCATGGACCATCGTAATGTTCGAGGGCAGAAGGTCCTCAAGCCCAAAGCGACATAGCGCATGCGTATGCCCGCCGCAGAACTCCATGAACGCATAGTCCCGAGACGGATCGACGTCCGCATGGATCGCCGTCGCGAGCGCGTGCGCCGCCGCCGGGTCCCGAAAATCGTCGACATATTTCATGTATTCGTTTCCTCTTCGGACGATCCGTCTGCGGCTGATCGCATGGCCGCTATTTGTTCGGCGGCGGCGGCCGGATCGATTATCGACAAGGCGTAACCGACATGGACGATCACGAAGTCGCCGACCGCGACGCCGTCGAGAAAGGCCAGCGACACCGGCGCCTCGACCCCGTCGAGATTGACGGTCGCGGCGTCCCCGTCGATGGCGGTCACTTCAGCCGGCAGGGCGAGACACATCGTCTTCTCCGTTTTCCAGATCGCCCCTATCGAGCGCGGCGACCCAGGCTTGTCCGAGGCTCAAGCCGCCGTCGTTGGCGGGCGCTTGACGCGGCGCCAGCAAGTCGACCCCGCACGCGGCCAGCGCGTCCGATAGGCGTTCCGTCAGCACACGGTTTTGAAAACAGCCGCCGGAGGCCAAAACCCTCCGGGCGTCGGGCGCCGCGCACGACACCCACTCGGCGAGCGCGGCGGCGAACGTTCCGTGAAAGACGTTCGCCCCGTGGCGCGGGCCGCACGTACGCAGCGCGTCCAAAAGTCCCGAGAGGTCGAGAATTCCGTCGGCGATCGACCAGCCGTCCCGGCCGATCGACATCGGCGCGTCGGCGAGCGCTTCTAGCGCCATCGGCGCCTGCCCCTCATACGCCGCATGCGGCATCACCCCGAGAAGCCCGCACGCGGCGTCGAACAACCGCCCGGCCGACGACGTCTCCGGCGCGTTGACGCCGCGCGCCAACATGGCGGCGATGGTCGCGGCCCCGGGCTCCTCGGCGAACCACGCTGCGATTTCGTCGCCGCGACCCAGCGCGTGAAGCGCGGCCGCGCCCATGCGCCACGGCGCGCGCGCCGCCGCATCGCCGCCCGGTTGCGCGAGCGGGGCAAGCGCGCCGAGCCGTGCGAACGTCGCGCCTTCAAGACGCAGCAGTTCGCCGCCCCAGCTCGACGCGCCGTCCGCCCCGAGGCCGTAACCGTCGAGGGCGAGCCCGACGGCGGGTTCCGTAACGCCATGTTCGGCGGCCGCGG